>JAKFVP010000608.1 GCA_021732175.1 Bradyrhizobium sp. | reverse complement strand
TCGTTGAGCCGTCCAAATGGACGTCCTTTTTGCTGTCCAATCCCATCCCAAACCTCCGTCCAAGCCGGAGGCATCATTCGCACAGCTATGCCGATCCCGAAGCAAGGGTTCCGGCTAAGCGCTTACGATGAACTCCAGTGCGGCGCGTTCAATCCACAACGACGGTGACCTATCCCCACAGTCGCGCAGGTGGCTCTGGCGTGGTTTGGGCGACTCACGCTAACCCATCAATCTCAACCGCCTCACTGCACCAAAAGGACAAAAATGGTTGCAGCCAACCGTGAACTGCCGGCTTCTGGTTATGCGCTCGAAGTGGACGGCCGACTCAAAACCGAATTTGCAACCAAAGACGGCGCAAGGGCAGGTGGAGAAGAACTAAAGAAACGTTTTCCCATGCTTCAGATCAGGATCTATGACGCGCAGACGAATTCGCGCGAGGAAATTTAGCTCAAGTCTAGGCGGATTCTCTGCTTGTGCGCATCCGCTAGCCGCGGACCGGGCTCTCGTGTTGGGGTGGACGGCCCCCTTCCGCCACACTGCGTGGCAAGATGAGGTCGTCGCTGACCCAAACGAAGGAGCCGCCCGTGGAAACGATTGTTCGCATCGGTTTGGATACGTCAAAGAGCGTATTTCAGTTGCATGGCGTTGACGGGACCGAGCAGCCGGTTTTACGGCGTAAGTTGAGGCGCGGACAGGTTTTGGAGTTCTTCAGTCGTTTGCCGCCTGCGCTTGTCGCGATGGAGGCGTGCGGGGCATCGCACTATTGGGCGCGGGAGTTGCAATCGCTCGGGCACGAGGTGGTGATGATCCCGCCGCAATATGTCAAACCGTATGTGCAGCGCGGGAAATCCGACGCTGCGGACGCCGAGGCAATTTGCGAGGCGGCAAGCCGGCCGAAACTGCGCAAAAACTTTGTGCCTATCAAAAGCCCCGAGCAGCAGGGCGCACAGATGGTGGCGCGCGTGCGCAACCAGTTCATCGGTAGGCGGACCCAGCTCGCCAACTCGATCCGCGGCTATGCCGCGGAATTCGGCTTTACAGCGCCCAAGGGACTTTCGCGGCTTCAACAATTGCTGATCGACATTCAGGCTGACGCGACAGTCCCGGAGTTGACGAAGGAGTTGGTGGACGCTTTGGCAACAGAACTGACGCGCGTCGATGACCAGATCGCCAAGCTCGACAAGAAGCTCATGCAACTACACCGGAGTAACGAGATGAGCCGACGGCTGGCGGCTATTCCGGGCGTTG
This sequence comes from Bradyrhizobium sp., assembly GCA_021732175.1. GTDB lineage: Bacteria > Pseudomonadota > Alphaproteobacteria > Rhizobiales > Xanthobacteraceae > Bradyrhizobium. The sequence goes on along the minus strand of JAKFVP010000608.1, from coordinate 5,160 downwards.
GTCCGATCGGCGCGACGCTGCTGTCGATCAAGGTCGTGGATGCACGCGCGTTCAAGTCGGCAAGAAATTTTGCCGCCTGGCTTGGCCTGACACCAAAGAATCACTCGACGGCCGGAAAGAACCGGCTTGGCGTGATTACACGCGCCGGTGACGGCATGTTGCGAACCGTTTTGGTGGCCGGCGCGACGGCTGTGATCGCAGATATGCGCCGACGGGAAAGTCGCTCCTGGCCTTGGCTGAAAGACATCATCGCACGCAAGCCGCCGAAGCTGGTGGCCATAGCGTTGGCAAACAAGCTGGCGCGGATCGCCTGGAAACTGATGGTCAGCGGCGAGCGGTACCGACCTGCAAGCAACGTCATGCCGATGCCGACATAGACTTGAACGAAATGCAGAGCTTGGCGCCAGACCGGCAGGTTTGACGCTGGGGGCGGAACTTGCAGGACAGGAAGAGGTGGTACGTTCGGCGCGAGCCGGTCAGTGAAATGCTCCGCTCGGTTTACCGGCAGAAAATGCCGCTCTCGTGTTTGGATCTCACTGTCCGCGAAGCCCATCTTGGCCAGTGGTCGCAAGACCTGAAAACAGGCCGGACATATGAGCGCAAGCGATCCGAGCATGCTGCCAGAGCCAATCCTTGCAAGTCGGGGGCCGTCCACATATGAACCGAGCCGCTGACGCTTCTCGGCCGTCCCGGCTTCGATCCCTTGCGCGATACGGTGTCGCTCGCCGGAGGCTCTCGCGTTAGGGGCCGCCGGCATTGCATGCCGGCGCCGCTATCACTGCCCCGAACGCGGGTGCCTTGTTAACCGGTCTCGCGACTGCAGTCGCCTCGGTGCCCGCGGGCATTGCATGCCCGCGTCGCTATCACTGCCCCTTCGTCGGCTGCCTTCTCTCTTGCCTCCGCTGCGCTTCGGCCTCAAAGGGACGGCGCTGACCAGTCGTATGGCAACTCTGCGCGTGCCAACGGTGTGCTCGGTTCTTCGGTTCGAGGGTGGCGTGGCTGCCAAGCCAATTGTATTGGGGTCGTCGCGGGGCGTCGGCCCGCCTTGGCGCATTTGCGGCGGCGCAGCCGGCTGGCGAGATCGTGCACGAAGGTGGCCGGCGGATGCTTCACCGCCGCGAGGTTGACCTCGCTCGGCGTCTTGCAGCGCGCGCACCTGATCTCAAGCCAGGGGTGGCCTCCATTTACGGCGAATGCGCGCTCCGTGTCCCCGTCACCGTCGCGGAGAGTGAGAGTGCGGGCCGGGTCCGACGCGACGGGTTGAAGATCGGGGGAGAGGCCTCCGGCGCCCGTCGCGGAGAACCGCGATGTCTGGACATACCGCCCGAGTTCGTGCCGGCAACGACCGAACGAGCCTTTACACCGAAATCACTGACAAGATCATAGCCGAGCTGGAGGCCGGCCGTTTTCCGTGGGTTCAGCCCTGGGGGACGGCGTCGATCAAGGCGCCGCTCGCGATGCCGCGCAACGCGTCGACGCAGCGCGGATATTCCGGGATTAACGTGCTGATCCTATGGGGTGCCGTTATCGAGCACGGCTTTTCGGGACAGAGCTGGCTTACCTTCCGCCAGGCACTCCGGCTCGGCGGCCATGTCAGAAAGGGCGAGCGGGGAACGACCGTCGTCTATGCCGATCGCTTCACCCCAGACGACGAACGTCGGCGCGCCACGGAGGCCGGCGAGGAGCCGGGTGCCATCCCGTTTCTCAAGCGCTTTACCGTCTTTAACACGGATCAATGCGATGGCTTGCCCGAGGATGTCGCTGCTTTGGTGGTCCCGCCGCCACCAGGCCAGATTGAGCCGCGAGCCGAGGCCTTGATCGCGGCGACCGGCGCGGATTTCCGCATCGGCGGTGCGCGCGCCTACTACAACACGACGGGCGATTTCGTACAGGTGCCGCCGCCGGCTGCCTATTTCGAACCGATCAACTGGCACCGGACCGCTTTCCATGAGCTCGGTCATTGGACCGGCCAGGCATCCCGCCTCAACCGCGACCACACCGGTTCGTTCGGCTCAAAATCATACGCGCGCGAAGAGCTGGTCGCCTTATCCTGACTCTGTGATCCTGTCTCAGAATCAGGCATGGAGCCGCATCACCGACTGGTCCGGTGAAGCTCTTCAGACGTCCGGGTCAAGCGTTCCCGCAGCGTAAGCGAGGACAACGCTTGACGCGGCGGCGACTCCACAAACTTGTCTATGGGTGCAGGCGAAGTCCTGCACCCCTGCCACGCGGCGAGCGGGAGAGCGCGAGGGGAACCCCTCGCATTCAAAACAATAACTTGCGCCGGAGGCGCTCCGCTTAGGTCACGTGCGTGCAGTTGTACTTTACCGATCTTGGCGCTCTGTCGCGCCCGCTTTCTATCGATGATCTCGTAGTCAACCCAATGCCCGGCGCGCTCGGCAGCGCCGAGCGCGCCGGGTTAATCGATGGCATGCCTTTCATCCTGATGGATGACGGCAGCTACGATCTCCATCTCAATCGGTTCTTCCGCGCCTGTCCGGGAATGGGGGCGCGGTCGCCGAACACATGGCGCTCCTACGCTCAGGACATTCTCGTCTGGGCGCGTTTTCTCTGCGAGCGGCGGGGCGGCAAGACGGTCTGGCAGGCGAACCGCCACGACGTACTGGCCTTTCACCGGGCGCGGCGTCTATCGGACGCCGCGTACCGCATCTCAGCGGCGAGCTGGAATCGGGGCATTGCAGCGCTCGACAAGCTCTATCGGTGGGCCATCGAAGAAGGAATCATCACGGCTTCGCCCTTTAGCTATGGCGTCACCCTTCGCAAAACCGCAAGCACAGGCGCTGTGCTGGCTGTCACGACAAACCGGGCGCGCGAGCGCGCGGCACGGCGGCACGATATGCGCTACATCGATCTCGGCCGCTATTTGCTGTTCCGCGATGTGGGGCTGAGAGGACGGTTGCCCGACGGCACGGAAGACCCGACGTGGCGTGGCCGCAATGGCGAACGGAACGCGCTCTTCGCAGAGCTGTTGGTCACGACCGGGCTGCGACTGACCGAAGGCGGCAGCCTGCTTCTGACCGAACTCCCGCGCATGACCGCACCCGGATCGCGCTCAGCGCTGTTCGATCTTTCCGGGTCGGTCGCCAAGGGCGGACGGCCGCGCCAGGTTCGCATTCCCCGTCGCGTATGGGCGCTGATCAATGACTATATCGATCTCGAGCGAACCATATCGTCCGCCCGCTCGGAGCCCTTGGTCTTTGATCCGCTCTGGTTGGCGCCAGAGGGCGGGAAGATCGTCGGCGCAGCGGGCAAGCGGGTCCGGCTCGACCGGTTGACGCCGAGCGAGCGACGGCGGGTACTAATCGGCGCGCCGGGCAAGGCGCAGCATGCCTTGCTATGGCTGACCGAAGGCGGTCGGCCCGTGCCTGCGGCCACCTGGGAAGCTACCTTCCGCCGGGCCTGTGCGCGCTGCCACTGTTTCGGCATCGCTGTCGATGTATCGCCCCATACGTTGCGGCACACCTTCGCCGTCAACATGCTTTCCATGCTGATCCGCGAGCAGATCGGCACGGTGTTCAATCCGCAGGATCGGCACGGCGCGGCGTATCGCCGGATTCTCGGCGATCCGCTGCAGAAGCTGCAGTACCTGCTGGGGCACGCGAGCGTGACCAGCACCTACATCTATCTCGACAGCTTGGCTGAAGCGCAGGAACTGGTCGAGGCGGCCGCGGATCGCTGGGCCCAAGATACAGCCGGTGATGCGCAATGACCGCCGCCATGACGACATCGGCGCGGCGGCCTGGCCGCCGTGCCCTCTTTCCCGAGACGCTGCCCGATCCCCAGGAGGAAGTCGCAGCGGCGATCGCATCGCTCCGCTTCCCAATCACCCTCGCGGACCGCACCATGACGATCGACCTGACGATGCTGGGCGGCCGCAGAGCATTGGCGCGGACGCTTGCGGGTGCGCTTTGGCGCGCCTGCCAGGTTGGCGGTCCGGCAGGCTCGATCTCGACGGCCGCTGCCTATGCCAATGCGCTCAAGATGTTCTGGCGCTATCTCGATGCTGTCAGACCCCACGTCGCACGTCTCTCCGATGTAAGAGCCGCTTGCATTGACGGTTTCGACGCTTGGATGGAAGAGAGCGGCCTACATCCCAATCACCGGCTGCACCGGATGAGCAAGGTGCTCAATCTGCTCCGGCTGGCGGAGGCGGCAGAACCGCGGCAACTGGCACCCGATGCATCGCGGCGGCTCATGTACACGAGCGATCGGCCGGGCGTGCGCGCCCAACCGCGCGACGCCTATGGCGATGATGTTGCGGCGGCACTGCGAAGCGCAGCGCGCGCCGATCTCAGCGCAATCACGCATCGCTTTGCCGAGGCCGAGCGCGATCTGACGATCGAGGAGGATGCTCGGAGCAAAGCTCTCGCCGCTGCGCATCAACAGGCCATGGCTGTAATCGATGCCGACGGCGTGATCGGGCATCGGCATCCGCTTTTCAAGCGGCTCTATACGCTTCGCCGGGAGAGCAGTTTGCCGAACGATCGCCTGATCCACGATCTCCATGGTTGCAGGCATCTCATAGCCGCCGACCTCGTGCCGCTCATCGTTCTCATTTCGCTCGAGACTGGTCTCGAGATCGAAGCCATCAAGGGATTGCGGGCGGACTGCCTGAAGAATGCGTCCGGCGGCTATCTCGAGATCGAGTATTGCAAGCTGCGGGCGCGCGGCGCCGAGTGGAAGCGGCTGCGCGTCCGCGACGGCGGATCGTCGACGCCCGGTGGCCTGATCCGGAAGGTGCTGCACTGGACGGAAGCCGCCAGACGCCAGCTCGGCGCGGACTCGCTGTGGGCTCATTTCGCCTGGGGCCGGCTGACCCCACGCGTCTTGAGCATGAAGGAAGTCATCGCCTCATGGATCGGACGGCATGGCATTCTCGACGAGCAGGGCCGGCCGCTCCGCCTCAACCTGACCCGCCTACGCAAAACTCATAAGGCGGCATGGTACCGGCGAACCGGCGGCCAGCTCGACCGCTTCGCGGTCGGGCACAGCATCGCGGTCGCAGCCAACCACTACGCCGACATTCCCGCGCTTCGCCATCTCCACGAAGCAACCATTGCCGACGCCATGACCGATGCGCTCGACGCCGCTCGGCACCCGTGCGTCTTGTCGTCGGCGCAGGAGGCGGCCCTTCGAGCC
>JAKFVP010000468.1 GCA_021732175.1 Bradyrhizobium sp. | reverse complement strand
CGCGAGCGGTCGCGGGTGCGCTTTGGCGAGCTGGAGTTCCGCAGCGGGTTGGTGCTCACCTCGAAATTCCGCGGTTTCGGTGGCCTGTCGGGCCTGCGGCTCGATGCCAAGGGCGAGCGCTTCATCGCCATCAGCGACAAGGGCGGCTGGTTCACCGGCCGTATCGCCTACCGGGCTAAGGAGATGACCGGGCTCGAGGACGTCGAGGCTTCGCCCATGCTCGGGCCCGACGGTAGGCCGATCACGGCACGCGGCTGGTACGACACTGAATCCCTCGCGCTCGACGGCTCGCTGGTCTATGTCGGCCTCGAGCGCGTCAACCGCATCCTGCGCTACGATTTCGCCAAGGGATTCACGCGCGCGCTGGGCGAGGAAGTGCCGGTGCCGCCGGCAGCACGCAAGCTGCCAAATAACAGGGGACTGGAAGCGTTGGTCGCGGTGCCGAAAAACATGCCGCTCGCGGGCACGCTGATCGCGATCTCCGAGCGCGGGCTCGATGCCGAAGGCAACATTCTGGGCTTCCTGATTGGCGGCAAGACGCCGGGACGGTTTTCGGTGCGGCGCACGGATACGTTCGATATCAGCGACGCGACGCTGATGGCGTCGGGCGACGTGCTGTTGCTGGAGCGCAGTTTCTCCTGGCTCGGCGGCGTCGGTATCCGCATTCGCCGCATCGCGCTGAAATCGTTTGCGCCGGGCGCGGTCGTCGATGGGCCTGCGATCTTTTCCGCCGATCTCGGCTATGAGATCGACAACATGGAAGGGATCGATGCGCATGTGACGCCGCAGGGCGACACCGTCATCACCATGGTCTCGGACGACAATTTCTCGATGATCCAGCGCAATCTGCTGCTGCAGTTCACGCTGGTGGGGTAGGCGCGCTCAGCTCAGCCGGAAGACGCCGTTCTCTACCTGCACCTGGCCGCTGTCCAGCATTTCAGCCAGATGGGCCGAGATTGAGCGCGTCTCGGCATCGACCACCCAGAGATCCTGATGGCCCGGCGGATAGAGCAACCGGCATTCGACCAGTTGTGCCAGCGTCCTCGGCGATTCCCGCAGCAGATCGATCAATCGCCCGTCGCGCGCGTCGAGCGTCGCGGTGTAGGCGGCGAGGTCGCTGAGAAACTTCTCCCGATCGGTGTAGACGCCGCGGTGGTGCGAGGTCACCCAGACCTTGGCCGGAATGTCCGCGACGCGCTTCAGCGATTGCCGAAAGTCGCTGAGATTCGAGGAGGCATCGCCGTAATAGGGGCCGAAGCCGGAAAGATCGATGTCGCCGATGAAGGCGACGCCCTCGGGCTCGACCAGCAGCGCGCAATGCCCGGCGGTGTGGCCCGGCATATGGAACGCGCGCACGCGAGACTGGCCGAGCTCCCACACCGCACCGTCCTCGTAGCCGATGGCATCGGGCCGCGGCGCGTAGAAGAAGTCGCGCTTGAACCGCGCCAGCATGTCGGCGACGTAGCTTTCGTCGCTGCCATAGGCGGCGCGCAGGCCTTCCCAGCTTTGCGCGGCGGCGAGATCCGCTTCGTGCACATGCACCGGCGCGTCCGGCAGTAGATGCAGCGCTGCCATGTGGTCCTCGTGGACATGGCCGAGGATCACCATGTCGCTGGCCTCGAACTCCGGCCCGATATGGTTGGCCGTGATCGGCGTGTCGAACGCGACCTGCGTGTCGGAGCCGCGGACGATCACCTGGTTGGCGTCGGGGTATTTGCCGTTCTTCTCGCCGAAGAACACGGTGACCCGGCCGAAATCGGCGCGTGGAATCTCGCGGCGGTTCGCCTGGGTCACAGTGACGTTCATAAACTGACTTTCCGATTTAGCCCGCGCGCTGCTTCTCGTAGGCCTTCAGATGTGTATAGGCCGTACGCAGCTTTGGCACCGGAATTTTTGCCGCATCGGCGCGCGCCACGAGGTCGCCGATCACGTGGTCGGCCTCGACCGGCAGGCCCGCCCGAACATCGCGGAACATCGAGGCCGTCATTGGCGAGCCCTCGGTGGTCAGGATGCCCTTGGTGCGCTGGAAGAACGGCCCGGCCGGCGCAAACCCTTCGGCGGTTGCCACGGCGCTGCATTCGTCGAGCATGCCGAGCAGGAATTCCTTGCCGCCGGGTACCGCCATGATGTTGCCGACGGACGCCCGCATCAGGCAGGTGGCGGCCGCCAGCGAAGCCAAAAACACCCACTTCTCCCACATGTCCTGCATGACATGCTCGCTTGGCGCGGCGCCGCAATTGCCTTTGGCAAAGACTTCAGCGATTGCCTTGACGCGGTCGGACATCCTGCCGTCGCGCTCGCCAAAACCGAGCGACTGCATCGGCGCGAGCTGCACCACCTCGCGCTTCTCGTTCAGCGTCACCGCGATGGCGCAGAGACCGCCGAGCACGCGCTCCTTGCCGAACTTCCTGTCGAGCACATCGAGATGCGACATGCCGTTGAGCAGGGGAATGATCGACGTGTTCGGGCCGACCGCGGGCGCAAAGGATTTGATAGCGTCATCGAGATCGAAGGCCTTGCAGCTCAGCAGCACGACGTCGAATTTCTCGGTGAGCTTGTCGGCCTGCACTGCCGGCGGATTCTTCAGCGTGACGTCGCCGGCTGGGCTTTTGATCACGAGGCCGGCGCTGGCGAGCTCCGCCGCGCGCTTCGGCCGCACCAGGAAGGTGATGTCAGCTCCGGCCTGCAGCAGCCTGCCGCCGAAATAACCGCCAATCGCACCGGCGCCGACCACGAGAATACGCATGGATTTTTTCCTTGTTATTGATTGAGGCGGGAGATGAATGGCGCACGAATGCACTCTCCGGCTGAGGCGCTAGCTACTCCCGCGCCGTTCCGGGATGGTGCGTAAGCACCAGACCCGGAATCTCGAGATTCCGGGTTCGATGCTTCGCATCGCCCCGGAATGACGCTTTGCGTCACTTTCCCGACACCAACTCCTCGACTTCGCGAAGCTGCTCCTTGCCGAAGAACATTTCCTTGCCGACGAAGAAGGTCGGCGAGCCGAAGGCGCCGCGCTCGACGGCAGACTGGGTGTTTTCGATCAGCTTCGCCTTGACGTCGGCATCTTGCGCACGGGCGAACAGTTTTGCGGCATCGAGACCGCTGGAGGCCAGCGCCTTGGCCGCGACTTCCGGATCGTCCATCTTCTTCGGCTCCACCCACATGTGGTGAAAGGCGGCCTCGACGTATTTCTCGAACACGCCTTCCATTTGCGCAGCGCATGCGGCGCGCATCAGGTTCAGTGTGTTGACGGGGAAGTGTGGATTCCAGGTGTAGGGCTTGACGCCAAAGCGCTTGACGAAGCGCTCGGTCTCGAGGGCCTGGAATTCGCGCTTGTTCTTGATGCCGGCCAGCGTCTCCGCCGGCGATTTGTTGTTGGTGGCCTTGAAGATGCCGCCGAGCAGGATCGGGACATACTCGAACTTCACGCCGGTGCGCTTCTCGATCGCCGGGATCGCCTCATGGCTGAGGAAGGCATTGGGGCTGCCGAAGTCGAACATGAATTGCGGATTTTGAGCCACGGCGATCTCCCTCGCACTTTATTGGCCCGGGCGGTGAGGCCGCCCGAGCGATGATGATCGTCATATTGAAAAGCGCGCCTGCCCTCAAGTCAAATCAGGCGTGTGGCGGGCAAGGGCTGCTGTGAAGGTCGGCTGTAGAAGAGCGACCGCGCTAGTCGGCGCGATCGCTGTAAGCGAGTTTCACGATGTGGTCGCGGATATCGATCGGCCAATCCGCGATCAATCCGGCAAAGCGGCGCCGGTCATCGGCGAACAGCGCGCGCGAGGCTTCCTCGAAATTGGCGAGGTTGCCGGCCATGGTCGACATGAAGTGATAGGCGGCATCGCGCGCCGCGCGCAGACGATCGCGGTCGCCGCTGACGCGACGGACCTCGTCAATCAGCTTGCGCAGGGCAACCGACGCGCCGCCAGGCTGCGCATTGAGCCATTCCCAATGCCGCGGCAGCAGCGTCACCTCCCGCGCGACCACGCCGAGTTTTGGGCGGCCGCGGCCGCGCGGTTCGCTCGCCTGAGCATCCGGTTCGGCGGGCGGAGGCTTGGGGAGCCGGGCGATGATGTCGCTGTCGCTGCCACGCAAATCGAGATCGAGCGAGCGGCCCGTCGCGTCGTTGAAAATGATGACCGGGGCCTGTCCGGCACGCTTCACCGCAAGGGCGACCTCGGCGAGGGTCCCCGACAGCAGGCGCCGCTGCCCCACGAAGGCTGTAAAGCTCTGAATCATCTTGAGTTTCCGGAACGGCCACATGATATCGTTTAATACCCGGGTATAATTAGATTGTCAATATCACCCGGGTAATAAAGAGCGCCTCGCCTTTTGGGCTAGGGCGGAGCGGTCGCTAATCCGCGCGCGGCCTGATACGGGAACAGCGGAAAATCTCTGAGGGGACGCCATGCTGACGGTTCATCATCTCAACAACTCGCGCTCGCAGCGGGTGCTGTGGCTGCTCGAGGAGTTGGGCGTGCCCTACGAGATCGTGCGCTACCAGCGCCAGGCGGACATGCGCGCGCCCCGGGAATTGCGCGCCATCCATCCCCTCGGCAAATCCCCCGTCATCACCGACAACGGCAACACGATTGCCGAATCCGGCGCGATCGCGGAGTACATCATCGCGACCTACGGCAAGGGTCGGCTGATCCCGGCCGAAAATACGCCGGAGCGGCTGCGCTATACCTATTGGCTGCACTATGCCGAGGGCTCGGCGATGTCGCCGCTGTTGCTGAAACTGCTGTTCACGCTGATGCCGCGGCGGACGCCGGCACTGCTGCGGCCGCTGGTGCGCAAGGTGTGCAACCAGGCGCTGACCACGCTGGTCAATCCGCAGCTCAAGCAGCACATGGATTACTGGGAGGGTGAGCTCGCGAAGAGCGAATGGTTCGCCGGCAACGAATTCACCGCCGCCGACATCCAGATGAGTTTTCCGCTGGAAGCCGCCGCCGCGCGCGCCGGGCTCGAACAGGGACATCCCAAGGCGATGGCGTTTGTCGAGCGCATTCATGCGCGCCCCGCCTACAAGCGCGCGCTGGAAAAGGGCGGGCCGTACGAAATCGGGCGGTAGTCGGCGGCCGGGCTCCCAGTCAAACGGCACCCCCTGTCAATGCCCGGTTGCCGCGATCACTTCCTTCACCAGCCGCGCCACGCCCTTGATGTCGCCGTCCGGATCGATGGAATCACCGAGCCGCACCACGACCAGTTTCTGCGACGGCATGATCACGATGCGCTGGCCGAGCAGGCCCGACGCGAAATAGGAATCGCGGGGGAAGCCGAGGGCAACGCGGCCCTTGGCGTCGGGATGGTTGCTGCGGTTGGTGTAGAAGCCCGCGGCATAGTCGCTGTCGAGCGTGGCAGCGACGCAAAAGTCCACCCAGTCCGGATGCAGCACCTTCTTGCCGCCTATCGCGCCGTCATTGACATAGAGTAAGCCGAGCTTCGCCCAGTCGCGCGCGCTCGCCAGCATGTAGTTGGCGCCCTGCAGCGTGCCGACGCCGTCGAATTCCAGCGTCACGTGGCGCATGCCGAGCGGATTGAACAATTCGCGCCAGGCGTAGGCGAGCGTCTGCTCGGGTCCGCCGGTCAGATTTCTGATGATGCGCGCGAGTATCTGAGTCGTGGCGCTCGAATAGTGAAAGCGCGTGCCGATCGGCGCGATCATCTTGGTGTTAACAGCGAAGGCGGACGTGTCGTCGTACAGATACATCAGGCTAGACGGATCGAAGCCCGAATTGGTCTCGTCGAGATCGAGGCCCGATGTCATGCGCATGAGGTGCTCGACCTCGATCTCACGGCGCGGATCGTCGATGCGGCGCCATTCCGCAATCGGCGCCGGCAGCGACGGCGAGGTCAGGCCCTGCTGGGTGAGGACGCCGATCAGCGCGTTGATCATCGACTTCGTCATGGAGAAGCCGGACAATTGCGTATCGATGCCGATGCCGGAGGCATAGCGCTCGGCGATGACCTTGCCGTCATGCACCACGACGACTGCCTTGGTGCGGCGGAACGGCGGCGCTGCCGGCTCCTTGAAGGCGTGATCGAGTGCGGCCTTGAGCGCGGGATCGCTCGGCTCCACCACCGCCGGGCCCGCGATTTCGGGCAACAGCGGCGGCGTCTTCGGGGTCCGCAAGGCCTCGACGTCATTCCTGAGGATGTACGGCTCTTTGCCGCCGTGATGCTCGACGCAGCCGAGTCCATCGTGAAATGAGGCATGGCCGCGGAAAAATCCCAGCGTCGAGGCGTCGACGGTCCTCGCCTTGCGATCGAGCTCGAAACGCATCACCTGGCGCAGGCGGCGAAAGCCGGGGCGTTCGAGCGTTTCTGTGAAGACAGTTTGCGGGTCGAACCCGGAAACGAAAGTCTTGGAGCAGACGAGATGCGCGACGGCGCTGGTCGCGATGCGAAC
>JAKFVP010000371.1 GCA_021732175.1 Bradyrhizobium sp. | reverse complement strand
CCATCCACCGGCGAAGCAGCCGTACGTTTTTGACGTTGGCGCGGAACATGACGTCGAAAGCGTCGCCCACCAAAGGCACCAATCCCACCACACCGTCGACGGCCACATTGGCCAGCATCCGCGCCGTGATGTGCCAGGGCGCGCCGAGCGCGCGCGCCTCCCGCACAAGCCACAACGAAATCGCCGTCGTGATGATATCGCCGACCACGGGGATCAGCCCGATCAGCCCGTCGATGCCGTAGCGGATCTTGGTCCCCGGCACGATGAAGGCGACATCGAGCAGTTTTGCCAGTGCTTCCAGCCGCGCCAGCCGCTGCTCGCGGGTCAGCGGCGCGAAGGTCGTCCCGCCGAACTCGAATTGAAAACCCTGGAACTCGGGGCGCAGGTTCTCGACAGGGATTTCGCGTCCCTCCTGGTCGATGACAGGCCCGCGCGATTCTGCGCGCGAAGGGCCCGCATGCGGGTTCTGCCCAGGGCGCGTCCTATTCGGCGCAATGATGTCATCGTCCTGCATGGTCATCACATGGTAACGCGGCCGCGAGGCACAAGTTGCGTCACGGCGCCGCGCGGCTTTTGGTTTGTGCGTGATCCGGGCGCAAAGCCCCTGCCTGCCCTTATGTCTGCCTTTTTTCAGCAGCGGCCGTTTTTGGCACCGATCGGCTCTGTCCGCGCAGACCAACAATGTCGCCTCCGGTAAAGGCCACTCGATGAGCACCAAATAGCACACTGGTTCCGCACACTAACAAACTCGCTACGGTGTGGTGGGAGCGAGCCGGTCTTTCGCTGAGCGCCTTGCTGCCTGATTGCCTTCGAGCGAGCTCATCACCCTGGACCTCGGGCTCGCGGCTTCTGATCGTTCATGGGCACAACCTCTACCGTGGCGCTCTCGGTCACGCGATCACGCTCGATCGTCAGCCGCACTTGCCGCCCGACCGGAGTCAATCCTATCAAGTTGCGCATCTGGGTGGCGCTGCGGATAGGGAGATCGTTGGCTTTGAGGATGATGTCACCGCGACGCAACCCTGCCCTCTCTGCCGGCGATCCGGGGCTCACCTCCTTGATGCGAGCGCCTTGGGTCGTGCCCGGCTCCTCCAGATCTTCCAGGGCAATGCCGATCCGCCCGCGCTCTACGCGACCAGTAGTCGCAAGCTGATCCATTACCTTGCGCGCCATGTTGATCGGTACCGCAAACCCGATGCCCACGTTGCCGCCGCCAGGCGAGATAATCGCCGTATTGATGCCAACCAGTTCACCGCGCAGGTTGATCAAGGCGCCCCCTGAATTACCGGGATTGATGGCTGCATCGGTCTGAATGAAATCCTCATATCCATGCTTGCCCAGTCCGGTGCGTCCCAACGCGCTGACGAGGCCTGAAGTCACGGTCTGGCCGAGACCGAAGGGGTTGCCTACCGCGATGACGAAGTCGCCGACCTGCAGCGCGTCGCTGTCGCCGAACGCAATCGCCTTTAGCCCTGCGGGCTCCCTGATCTGCAGAAGCGCGATGTCGGTTGGCGCATCGCGGCCAACCACGCGGCCGGCAAATTTGCGGCCATCCTTGGTTCTAATCTGCACCGCAGTTGCGTTGGCGACGACATGGTTCGCCGTCAGCACATAACCGCGCTGCACGTCTACAATGACGCCCGAACCCGTCGCGTTGACTTCCTTCTCCAGCTGCTTCGGGACGTTGAAGAACTCGCGGAACAGGGGATCCTGGTAAAGCGGATTGTCCTCGCGGACCCGGCCTTGAACCGAAATGTTGACAACGGCCGGGGTTACCTCCCGCACGAGCGGCGCAAGGGTCGGCACGCGGCCGGTGTTCAAATCGGGAATCTGGGCACTCGCCGGTGCCCCGCACAACACCCACAACAGCCCGGCGACGATCCCAAGCCGCCCGGGCAAATGCAAATCCTGCATGGCCAATTCTCCCCAAACCAGCCTGCGGCACTTTGCCGGCCGCAGCACCGGTTAGCTGGTTGGGCGAAAAAGGCCGTTCAAGAGGGCACGTGACACTCCGGCTCGGGCAATGAAAAATTTTTCCGAGACCCCTTGTAGAACTTTTCCGGCTTTCCCAAGTTGGTTTCCGCCCGGGGGCCGGTTTCCGGACCCGGCTTTTTGACATCGCTAACCTGACAAGGAGGATGTGCATGCATTTCCGCCCGTTGCACGACCGCGTGCTCGTGCGCCGTATCGATGCCGAGGAGAAGACCGCCGGCGGCATCATCATTCCCGACACCGCGAAGGAGAAACCGCAGGAGGGCGAGATCGTCGCCGCCGGACCTGGCGCGAGGAATGAGCAGGGCCAACTCGTCCCGGTCGACGTCAAGCCCGGAGACCGCGTGCTGTTCGGCAAGTGGTCCGGCACGGAGGTGAAGATCGACGGCCACGACTACCTGATCATGAAGGAGAGCGATCTTCTGGGCGTAGTCGACAATGCGGGCGCGCTCAAGAAGGCCGCCTGAGTAACCAAGCTGACAGTCATAGAGAAAGGAGCAGGAAAGATGGCTGCCAAGGACGTGAAATTCTCGACGGAAGCCCGCGAGCGGATGCTGCGGGGCGTGGACACGCTGGCAAATGCGGTGAAGGTTACGCTCGGCCCGAAAGGCCGCAACGTCGTGATCGAGAAATCGTTCGGCGCACCGCGCATCACCAAGGATGGCGTCACCGTCGCCAAGGAAATCGAGCTGGAAGACAAGTTCGAGAACATGGGCGCACAGATGGTGCGCGAAGTCGCCTCCAAGACCAATGACCTGGCGGGCGACGGCACGACGACCGCGACCGTGCTGGCGCAGGCGATCGTCAAGGAGGGAGCCAAGTCGGTTGCAGCCGGCATGAATCCGATGGACCTCAAGCGCGGCATCGATCTTGCCGTCGAGGCAATCGTCAACGATCTGAAGTCGCACGCCAAGAAAGTCACCTCGAACGAGGAGATCGCCCAGATCGGCACCATTTCCGCCAACGGCGATACCGAGATCGGCCGCTTCCTCGCCGATGCCATGCAGAAGGTCGGCAATGAGGGCGTGATCACCGTCGAGGAAGCCAAGAGCCTGAATACGGAGCTCGAGGTGGTCGAGGGCATGCAATTCGATCGCGGCTATGTCTCGCCATACTTCGTCACCAATGCGGAGAAGATGCGGGTCGAACTCGACGACCCCTATATCCTGATTCACGAGAAGAAACTGTCGGGCCTGCAGACCATGCTGCCACTGCTCGAATCGGTGGTGCAGTCCGGCAAGCCGCTGCTGATCGTCGCCGAAGACGTGGAGGGCGAGGCGCTGGCGACCCTGGTGGTCAACCGGCTGCGCGGCGGGCTGAAGGTCGCCGCGGTCAAGGCGCCCGGCTTCGGCGATCGCCGCAAGGCCATGCTGGAGGACATCGCGATCCTGACCGGCGGCCAGGCGATCTCGGAAGACCTCGGCATCAAGCTCGAGAATGTCACGCTGAAGATGCTCGGGCGCGCCAAGAAGGTCGTGATCGACAAGGAGAACACGACAATCGTGAACGGCGCCGGCGCCAAGAATGACATCGAGGCCCGCGTCACGCAGATCAAGGCCCAGATCGAGGAGACCACCTCGGACTACGATCGCGAGAAGCTGCAGGAGCGGCTTGCCAAGCTCGCGGGCGGTGTCGCCGTCATACGCGTCGGCGGCGCGACCGAGGTCGAGGTCAAGGAGAAGAAAGACCGGGTCGACGATGCCATGCATGCGACCCGGGCCGCGGTCGAAGAAGGCATCCTGCCCGGCGGCGGCGTGGCACTGCTGCGCTCGCTCAAGGCACTCGAGGGCGTGAAGACGGCAAATGCCGACCAGAAGGCCGGTGTCGAGATCGTGCGCCGCGCTATCCAGGTCCCGGCGCGCCAGATCGTGCAGAACGCGGGTGAGGACGGATCGCTCGTGGTCGGCAAGCTGTTGGAAAACCCCAACTACAATTGGGGCTTCAACGCTGCCACGGGCGAATACCAGGACATGGTGAAGGCAGGCGTCATCGATCCCGCCAAGGTCGTTCGCACGGCATTGCAGGACGCGGCCTCGGTCGCGGCTCTGCTGATCACCACGGAAGCGCTCGTGGCCGACAAGCCCAAGAAGTCCGAGCCGGCCGCGGCCGCGCCGCCGATGGACTTCTGATGAAAGCCCGAGTCCGGCCGCCGCGCTGCGGCCGGACTCATCACTCACGCAAGAGAAAGGAAAATACAGCACCACAGGAGACCAACGATGAGCAGGCCCATGCAATTTCGATCGCACAAGAGCGGGGCGACTTTGCTGCATTGGCTCATGTTCGCCCTCAGCTTTCTGACCATCGGATGGATCAGCTTCGTACCGACAGGAGGATGAGATGACCAGGAATCAGAAACTCGTCTCCGCTGCAGTGGAGACTCGGAGCCGCTGCCGGAGAGTTGCGGCGGGCTCTTTCGCATTGGCCATGCTGTTGCCGGCCGGCGCCTTCGCCATGGACAGCACGCCCAAGGCGACGCCCGATCGAGCGGGGTACGTGCTGCCACTGCCGCCGATCCGCTATCTCGACACGATGCGATGGATGGAGTGGAAGCCGAGCGCACCCGTGTTCAAGGTGGACACCCTGCTGCTTCCGGACAGCGCCCAACCGGGCGTATTCCGCCTTCCCTCGGATTACGAGCCGGATCTGTCCCGTGTCAGCTGAAGCCGATTGAGGCCGAAAATGCCCAAGCCTGCAACCTGGCCGCCCGCCTCGCCGGGCGAGCGGCCGCTGCCGGAGCCCGTGCGCGCCTCCTGACAAAAGCTGCTGGCGCAGGACAACCTGCCGGGTGATGACCGGCAGAGGTTGCTGCGTCTCGCCGCGGCCGCCGAGGCAGAGATGCAACGCCCTCGCGGGTAGGCTTGAGATCAAGGCCGCCTGAAAAATCAGAGGAGGCTCTTGAAAGCATCGCAGCTTTTCCTATTTCTGTTTTACCGCAATGTTGCGGCGCCGGATGCCAGCTCGGGTCCGGCGGACTGAACCGGGCGCCGGACAGGTGTCCAGCGCTCCTTCGTACCCATCTTGCTCCCAGGAGGACTTGGTTATGAGGACCACCCTTGACTTCGCGCCGCTCTGGCGCTCCACCATCGGCTTCGATCATGTGGCCGACCTCGTTGACAGCGCACTGCGTCAGTCAAACGAGGACAACTACCCGCCCTACAACATCGAACGTACCAGCGAGGATCGCTACCGGATCTCCCTGGCAGTGGCCGGCTTCGGCGTCGACGATATCGCCGTGACCGCCGAGCAGAACGCGCTCACCGTCGAGGGCAAGAAGCCCGAGGGACATCAGCGCGAGTACCTCTACCAGGGCATTGCCGCCAGGCCGTTCCGGCGCGTGTTCAATCTCGCCGATTACGTTCAGGTCAAACAGGCCGTCTTCCAGGACGGCTTGTTGGTGATCGACCTCGTGCGCGAGGTGCCGGAGTCCATGAAGCCGCGCCGCATCGAAATCGGCGCCGGGACGGCCTCTTCGCCGCAGATCGAGCAGAAAAAGGCAGCCTGACCCCAATCACAGCATCGAGGCGCGGGTGCGGGCGCACGCCGCCCGCACGCCGCCGTATCAACAGGAGAACAAACATGGCTATTCGTGATCTCATTCCCTGGACGAGGAACCAGGAGCTTGCGCCCGCGCGCGATACCTACGATCCGTTCCTGACGTTGCATCGGGAGATGAATCGTCTGTTCGACGACGTCTTTCGCGGCTTCGGCAGCACCAGCCTGGCACCGCTGATGGAGGGCCGCTTCGGCTGGCCAAAGATCGAGCTGGACGACGGCGACAGGAAGCTGACCATCTCGGCCGAATTGCCCGGCATGACCGAGAAGGATGTCGAGGTTGAAATTGCCAATGGCGTCCTTACCATCCGCGGCGAGAAGAAGGCCGAGCGCAACGGCGATGGCAAATACTTCACCGAGCGCTATTATGGCTCGTTCGAACGCCAGATCCCGCTCGAGGGCGTGCACGAGGACAAGGCCGAGGCATCGTTCAAGAACGGCGTCCTGACGATCTCCCTGCCGAAGTCCGACAAACCTCGGGAAGGCGTCAAGCGCATCGCGATCAACACCCACTAAGCCGAATCATGCGGGCGGCGCCGACGCGCCGCCTGCATCGTCCTGCTGCCGTCCATGGAAAAGGCGCGCGTTGCCATGGGCGATGCCCGGGGCCGCAGCCCTCACCCGTGCAACTGGGCCCTCCCGGAAAGTTCTTCAGCCTTTGTTAACGAAAACCGGAGGCGCCGGGCCCCTGCCGACGGTCGCCAAAAAAATTTTGCCCCCCTCTTGAAACCGGAATCGACTTTGCTAATTTTTTCGTCGCCACCGAACGGTGGCGTCCGGGCGCCACATGGGCCCGGGCCAGTGAGACGGGCACCGGTCGTGTCCGGTGCCGCTCGTATCCATCTTGCTCCTAGGAGGATTTGGCTATGCGCACGTACGACTTCTCTCCCCTGTGGCGCTCGACCGTCGGTTTCGA
>JAKFVP010000370.1 GCA_021732175.1 Bradyrhizobium sp. | reverse complement strand
CTGAATTGGATTGATGAAGTGGGGTGGCTGGGTCTGCGGCCTGAACTGGCGGGATCGACCAGCTATCGGTTAACAGGATTGACATGGTAAGCTCCAAATAGCTTGAAATACGTTGCTGGAGCTGTTCAATAATGGTGAGGGGTGTTTCCCCGCAAAGCATCGTTTCTCGTGCCTGCCCCAATTTTTCTCATGAAGTCGTGCGATGCGCCCACGCCTGCCGCAGCTCAATGCACTGAAGGCTTTTGAAGCCGCCGCGCGGCATGAAAGTTTTACGCGCGCGGCCGAAGAGCTTTGCGTCACGCAGGGCGCGGTAAGCCATCAAGTCAAGGCGCTGGAGGCGGAGCTTGCGGTGAAACTGTTCAACCGCGAGCGCCAGCGCCTGATCATCACCGAAGCCGGGCGCGACTATCTTGCGATCGTGCGCGACGCGTTCGACCGCATCGCCATCGGCACCGAGCGGCTGCTGCAGCGGCAGAACGCCGGCGTACTGACGGTTTCGACCTCTCCGGACTTCGCCGCCAAATGGCTGGTGCACCGGCTCGGCCATTTCGCGGAGGCGCATCCCGGGATCGACCTGCGCGTCTCGGCAACGCTTCACCACGTGGACTTTGCGCGCGAGGAGGTCGACCTCGCGGTGCGCCATGGCGACGGCAACTGGCCGGGCCTCGACACGGTGCGCCTGAGCCGCGAACAGCTCTTTGCGGTGTGCAGTCCAAAGCTGCTGTCGGGCAAGCGGCGGATCAGCAAGCCGGCGGATATCCTTAAGTTCCCGCTGATCCACATGGACAGCCGCGCCGACTGGAAGAACTGGCTGGAGGAAGCGGGCCTCGATGATGCGGCGGCCACGCACGGGCCGGTGCTCAACCGCGCCAGCATGGTGATTGATGCCGCGATCAATGGCCAAGGCGTTGCACTGGCGCGCACCACGCTGGCGGCGTGGGATCTGATGAAGGGCCATCTGGTGCGGCCGTTCGCGCAGTCGCTGCCGCTGGCCAAGACCTATTGGATCCTCTGCCCGAAAGCGACCGCCGGCCTGCCGAAGATCGTGACGTTTCGCGACTGGCTGCTGGCCGAAGCTTCGAGCGATCTGCGCCGACTGAAGAAGTTGCCGGCGCGCGGCTGACTCAATTCGCGTTGACAATCCGGCGGGTCGGGTCTTATTTGAACGCATGGGGAATGCGATCTCCCCACGAGGCGACATGCCCAAGAATCGCGTCCATTGTTCACCAAGGACGCATCATGTCTTCATACACCTCCATCTCCCCAGACAAGCTTGCCCGTCTCATCGGCACGCCCAAAATGCCGGCTCTCATCGATGTCCGCATCGATGACGATTTCGCCGCCGATCCGCGTCTCATTCCGGGTGCCATGCGGCGCTCCCATCGCGATGTACAGGATTGGGGGCCGCGCCTCAGCGGTCAGTCGGCGATCGTCATCTGCCACAAGGGGCTCAAGCTCAGTGAAGGCACCGCCGCCTGGCTGCGCCAGAGCGGCGTCGCCGCCGAGACCCTCGAAGGCGGCCACCTCGGCTGGGTCGAATCGCAGAAGCCCGCCGTTCCCGCCGACAAGATCCCCAAGCGCGACAACCGCGGCCGCACCGTGTGGGTGACGCGCGAACGGCCCAAGATCGATCGCATCGCATGCCCCTGGCTGATCCAGCGCTTCATCGATCCATCTGCGGTGTTCCTCTTCGTCAAGTCGTCCGAGGTTGAGGCGGTCGCCGAGCGTTTCGATGCCGCGCCGTTCGACATCGAGAATGTGTTCTGGTCTCATCGCGGCGAACTCTGTACCTTCGACGTCATGGTCAAGGAGTTCGGCCTCTCGACGCCGGCGTTGGAGCGGCTGGCGACGATGGTCCGCGCGGCGGACACGGCGCGGCTCGATCTTTCGCAGGAGGCGCCCGGCCTGCTGGCTGCTTCGCTCGGCCTGTCGCGCATGTTTGATGACGACCTCGAACAGTTGAACGCCGGCATGACTCTCTACGACGCATTTTATCGCTGGTGTCGCGATGCGTCGGGCGAGACCCACAACTGGCCGACCAGCAAGGTGAAGGCATGACGGAGCTTGCCGCAACGACGAAGGAAAAGCCGGAGGCCTATGGCCACGGCATTTCGTTCCGCGAAGCGCTGATCGTCTGGCTGCGCGTCGCGACCCTCAGCTTCGGCGGCCCGGCGGGGCAGATCGCGGTGATGCATCGCATCCTCGTCGAGGAGAAGAAGTGGATATCCGAAGGCCGCTTCCTGCATGCGCTGAACTACTGCATGCTGCTCCCGGGCCCTGAAGCGCAGCAGCTTGCTACCTATATCGGCTGGCTGCTGCATCGCACCGCCGGCGGCCTGGTGGCGGGTGGGCTCTTCATCCTGCCCGGCATCATCGCGATCATGGCGCTCAGCTACATTTACGCCGCCTACGGCAATGTCGGCTTTGTCGAGGCGCTGTTCTTCGGGCTGAAGGCGGCCGTGCTCGCGATCGTCGTCGAGGCGGTGGTGCGGGTGGGAAAACGCGCGCTGCGCAATCAGGTGATGATCGCGATCGCCGCAATCGCGTTCGTGGCGATCTTCTTCTTCGCCGTACCGTTCCCGGTCATCATCATCGCCGCCGGAATCATCGGTTACACCGGTGCGCGGCTTGGCCGGCCGGAATTCGCTGCCGTCGGGCACGGCGGCGGCAAGGACGCTGCTGTCATCGACAGCATGCTCGGCGAAGCCACGCCCGACCATGTCAAACCGAACGCGGCGCGGACGCTGCGCGTCAGCGCGATCTGGCTGGCACTGTGGCTGATCCCGGTTGCGGCGCTGTTGATCGGTCTCGGGCCGAACAACGTGTTCAGCCAGATCGCGATCTTCTTCTCCAAGATGGCGCTGGTGACGTTCGGCGGCGCCTATGCCGTGCTGGCCTATGTCGCGCAGCAGGCGGCGGATTATTATCACTGGGTGCAGCCGCGCGAGATGCTCGACGGGCTCGGCATGGCGGAGACGACGCCGGGGCCGCTGATCATGGTGGTTCAGTTCGTCGGCTTCATGGCCGCCTTCCGCGACGCCGGCGGATTGCCGCCGATGCTGGCGGCAACGCTCGGCGGATTGCTCGCCACCTGGGTGACGTTCACGCCGTGCTTCCTGTGGATCTTCGCCGGTGCGCCCTACATCGAGACCCTGCGCGGCAACAAGGCGCTGGCCGGCGCGCTGTCGGCGATCACCGCGGCCGTGGTGGGTGTGATCCTCAATCTGTCGATCTGGTTCGCGCTGCACACGCTGTTCCGGCAGACCGTGGAGGTGAAGCAGTTTGGCCTCTCGTTCGACGCGCCGGTGTTTTCGAGCGTGGACGTGCCCGCGTTGATCCTGGCGATCGCAGCCGCCACCGCGATCTTCCGCTTCAAGCTGGGGATGCTGACCGTTCTCGCCGCGTCCTGCGTCGCGGGCGTGGCGTTGCGGATGATGGGGTTGATCTGAGAAAGGGCTCTCGCGTGAGGCAACGGACCCTTCGCCGCTTGCTCTGCCGGGCTGCTGTCCTGCTCGCGATCCTGCCTGCGACGACGGCGGTGCCGCGAGCGGATGAGGCGGCGGACAAGAAGACAATTGTCTTTGTCTGCCTGCACGGCGTCGTGAACAGCCAGATGGCGGCGGCCTACTTCAACAAGGCCGCGAAAGAGCGGGGACTGCCCTTTACGGCCGTCTCACGCGGCATCGACGACCTGTACCGGTCCGTTCCCGTTCGTATCCAGGATGGCCTTGCTCTGGACGGGCTGGAAGCCGCCAACGCACCGCAGGTGCTGACGGCGGAAGATGCCGGCCGTGCCAGCCAGGTGCTGGCCTTCGATACAGTTCCTGCGAAGCAGAGCGGCCGCGCCAACGTCATCTATTGGCCGGGCATCCCCATCGGCATCGACCACTACGAAGCAACGCGCGACGAGATCATTCGCCGCATCGACGCGCTCATCCCGACGCTGGCCGAGGAGGGTGAGAAATGAGGGGACTAATCCGGGCGCTTGCCTCGTTTGTCATAATCACGTGCGTTTTCCTTGCCGCGGGGCGGCAGGCGCAGGCGCAAGTCAGTTGCAAGACATGCGCGGATCAGCAGAAGGCCTGCATGAAGAATTATGCCGGCCCGGCCTGCTCGACCGAGTACAAAATATGCGTGAAGGGCTGCAAGAAGTAGCCGGCGATCAACGAGCTTGCGCTGAACCGTATTTCGATTGCCGGACAAGCAGCAGCAACGCGGTGGTCGCGCCGCTGGCCAGCAACAGCCAGTCTTGCGGGATCCGCAGCAGCATCGCGGCGCTGCCGCCGATCAGCGACCAGAGGGCGGGAATTGCCAGCAGATAGCCGGGCGGAGAACCTGCCGTCAGCAGCAGCATGCCAAGGGTGAAGATCGTAACCGGGCAGGGGGTGATGCCGAACATCGGCAGTTCCGGATAGTAATGGCCGGTGGCGACACCGATCAGGGGATAGAGGACGGCGGAATAGACGACAAAGAACGCGCCCACCCATGCCGCGGTGTCCCTACGAAAGCCGAACCTGAGGCGATCACGATAGATGCCCGCGTACACTAGCGCGGCTGCCTGGATCAGGAACAACACGCCAAAACCATAAGCCTCCTTGTTGATCACGGCAAAGAACGCCAGGTGATAGCCGATCCCCGTGAAGGCCCACATGGCGGCAAGGATTGCCGCGATGGCTCGATCCGAGTGCGAGCCTCCGCGAAAAGTCAGCGCAAAGGCGATCGCGCCGAATACATAGGCGAGAAACTGAACCGGCCAGATTGCCATATTGTACTTCACGAACACGGCAACGAATTGCTCGATCGTAAACGGCAACATGAATTGGCTCCGCCAGTGGCGGCAAACGCTACGCCGGTGGCGAATGCGCTGGCTTGATGGGGATCAAGCCGTGCGGTGCTTGCGGCGGCCGATCGATCCAGCTCAAAGCTGGATGCCGAACCGCGACAATATCCAAGCCGTTGCGAAATAGAGCAGGAACGTGACGAGGCAGCCGATCGCAAGGCTGAGCCAGAACGAGACTCCGCTACGCAGCAGCGCTGGCACCAGCAGGAACATCGGCAGCGACGGCAGGATGTACCAGAACGTCGCCTCCATCTGCGCGGCGATCCGCACCGCATCTCCAGTATCCCGCCAAAGCCAGATGACCGCGAGCAGCGATACCAGCGGCAAGGACACCACCAGCGCCCCGAAGGCCGGGCTGCGCTTGGCGATTTCGGAGACGGCCGCGATGATGACGCCGGACAGGAGTGCCTTGGCAGCGAGATAAAGCATGAGCGCGCCTCAAATTCGCGGGGATCGGTTGGTGAACCGACTGGGGCAAGGTGGATCCCGTTGATACCGCGAAAGAGAGGCTAGCCGATTAAAACTCCCCGTGCAGCCTGCCCGAGAAGATGTGTACCGGGCCGCGGTCGGCGTTGTAGGCGGGGTTGGTGACGAACTGGTAGTCCGCCGTCACCGTGATCGCCTTGGTCAGCGCATAGGCGTAGTAAGTCTCGAGAATGCGCTCGCGGCGGTAGTTGAGCGCGCCGTCGCCGATCAGCACGCCGAGCCCGCCGGCGGCGATGAAGTCGCGATGGTCGCGTGACAGCGCATTGATGGCGCCGCCGATGCCGATCACGTCGTCGGGCCGGCCCCACTTCGTGCCCTTGATCGAAAGGCCGCCCGACAGCGAAGCATCGATGTCGGTGAAAGCCATGATCTCGGTCTTGCCGTCGTTCCAGCTCCAGCGGCCGAACAGGCCGAGATCGTCGGCGAGCACCTGCTCGAGATTGATGACGTAGCCGTATTTGTTGCGGCCAGTGCGGGTCTGCGTGATGTCGAGGTTGAGCGTGGGATCGTTCAGCGTCTCGCGATAGCTGCCGGAGAAGGCGCTGTTGATCCAGCCGATGGTGCGCAATTTGCCCGGCAGCGAGAACAGCGACCAGCGCGTCTCCAGCTCCAGCGCGTAGGTGCCGCGCTTGAACACGGCAGTATCGAAGTTGTTGGCATTCGAAACGGCCGGCATCAGGAAATAGCCGCCACGCAGCGCCCATTGCTTCTGGTTGAATTCGGCGGTCGCGCCATAGGTCAGGCCGACCTTGTCGGCGGAATAGTCGAAGGCGCCGGGCG
This sequence comes from Bradyrhizobium sp., assembly GCA_021732175.1. Classification (GTDB taxonomy): domain Bacteria; phylum Pseudomonadota; class Alphaproteobacteria; order Rhizobiales; family Xanthobacteraceae; genus Bradyrhizobium. Next base: position 355 of record JAKFVP010000370.1, on the reverse strand, counting down.
CCCACATCGACCAGTTCATGAAATCCTTGCGGGTATCCTTGGCGTAGGCATTGCCGTCGAAGATGTCCATGACGGGGAATTTGCCGATCTGAACGGTCAGCCTGGAGACGTCGACCTTACCCGGAAGCTGCAGCGCACCGCTCGGCAATTGCTCCTGCTCGCCGCCGAAGCCGAAGGTGTGACGGTAGAACAGGCGCGAGGTGTTGTAGTGCGGGTAGGGGAAGTTCGACTTCTGCGCTTCGCCGTTCGGGAAGCCGGCGACGCCGACGGTATCGTTGAGACCAAAACCCTGCAGCAGTTCGGGGTTGTAGTAGAACTCGCCGCCTTCCCAGAGCCGCATGTTGAGCAACAGCCT
>JAKFVP010000555.1 GCA_021732175.1 Bradyrhizobium sp. | reverse complement strand
CAGCAGGGCATCGGCAAAGGCCGAGTGCTTGCCCTGCGCCAACGCTGCCAGTCCGGTCTTCATGCCGACGTCGTACATTTTCTGTTTCAGCGGCGAGGAATCCATCACACCGGCGCGCACGTCGGCGGCGATCGACTCCCAAACGCGAGGAGCAAACAGCACGAAGGTCGGCGCGATCTCGCGGAAATCGTTCATCATCGTCTCGGGCTCTTCGACGAAGTTGACCTTCATCCGGCACAGCAGGCCTTTGCCGAGCACGTACACCTGCTCCATGATCCACGGCAGCGGCAGCACCGAGACGTATTCGTCATCGGGTCCCTTGGGATCGAAGGAAAGATACGTCGCGCAATGGCGCAGCACGCGGCCGGCCGCGAGCATCGCCAGCTTCGGGTTGGCCGTGGTGCCTGAGGTCGTGCAGAGGATGGCGCAGTCCTCGCCCCTGGTTGCATCGACGAGCTGGTCATAGAGGCCGGGCTCGCGGGCCGCACGTTCGCGACCGAGCTTGGCAAGCTTGCTCGCATCCATCAGGCGCGGATCGTCATATTTGCGCATGCCGCGCGGGTCGGAATAGACGATGTGTTTCAGATGCGGCGCGCGGTCGGCCAAATTGAGCAGCTTGTCGACCTGTTCCTCGTCCTCGGCAAAGACGAGACGCGCTTCGCCATAGGAGAGCAGGTAGGCGGCTTCCTCGTCGAGCACGTCGCGATAAAGACCGAGACTCATCGCGCCGATGGCGTGGGTGGCGATTTCGGCGGCGACCCAGTCGGGCCTGTTGTCGCCGATGATGCCGATGACGTCGCCGCGGCCGAGCCCGAGTTCGACCATGCCGAGCGCGAAGTCGCGCACGCGGTCCTGGTAGTCGTTCCAGGTGAAGGTACGCCAGAGGCCGAGATCCTTTTCGCGCAGGGCGATCTCGCTGCCGTGCTCCCTGGCATTGAGCCGCAGCAGCTTCGGATAGGTGTCGGCTTGAGCTACGCGGCCCGCGTAATCCATCATGCCGCGCACTCCCCGGCATCAGGCTTGTCGTCGGGATCGACCAGCATCTCGTCTTCCTCGCCGAGATAGGCGCGCTTGACGTGGGGGTCGGCCAGAACCGCGGCCGGATCGCCCTCGGCGATCTTGCGGCCGAAATCCAGCACGGTGACGCGGTGGGAGATGTCCATGACGACGCCCATGTCGTGCTCGATCATCACGACCGTCATGCCGAACTCTTCGTTGAGGTCGACGATGTAGCGGGCCATGTCCTCCTTCTCTTCGAAGTTCATGCCGGCCATGGGTTCGTCGAGCAGGATCAGTTGCGGCTCCAGCGCCATGGCGCGGGCGAGCTCGACGCGCTTGCGCAGGCCGTAGGGCAGGGTGCCGGCGGTCGCCTTGCGTACCGACTGCAGATCGAGGAAATCGATGATCTCTTCCACCTTGTGGCGATGGGCGAGCTCCTCGCGCCGCGCGCCGGTCAGCCAGTAGAGCGAGCCGGTGAGGAAGTTGTTCTTCAACAGGTGATGCCGCCCGACCATGATGTTGTCGAGCACGCTCATGTGGTGGAACAGCGCCAGATTCTGGAAGGTGCGGCCGATGCCGAGGGAGGCGCGGGCGTTGGGGCTTAGGCTCGTGATGTCCTTGCCGCGGTAGAAGAGCTGGCCTTCGGTCGGCTTGTAGCGGCCGGAAATGCAGTTGACGATCGAGGTCTTGCCGGCGCCGTTCGGGCCGATGATCGAGAACAGCTCGCCTTCCTTCACGGCGAAGGAGACCTCGGTCAGCGCGCGGACGCCCCCGAAGCGCAGCGACACTCCGCGTACTTCCAACGTATTTGACACTCATTCCCTCCGGATATGGCGCCTTCGCGAGCGCTCTTTTATCTTCGGTTTGCCGTCGCGACGATGACCTTAACATCGGGCCCCATTGGGGGGCCATCCGACTATGGAGACCGGCCAGGAACGCCTACAAGTCCGGCCTTTATGCGTGGTAACGCCGCACCCCGCGATCGCGCCATTGGCAGCATTCGGCGAGGTGGCCCTCCTTAGGGCAATGCGATAGTTTGAAATGTCTTTTTCCTGACAATTGGTCAGGGAAATTTCGCCGCAGGGTCGGCTTTGTTGCAGCGCAACAGGGTGCTTGCCATGCGGAACCCCGGGGATGCGCGACTGCTGATGCGATCATGATTGCTGCCGATTACCTCAAGCGCATCGCGGCATGGTCGCGTGAACTCAACGAGCGGGAGATCGAGGTCGCGCGCGCGGGCATCGTGGAGAAAAACTACGCCGCCAACGAGCATATTTTCATGCGCGGCGATGCCTTCGATTACTGGACCGGGATCGTCACGGGCCTCGCACGGATGGGAACGGTGTCGAGCGGCGGCAAGGCGGCGAGCTTTGCCGGCCTCACCGCAGGCGCCTGGTTCGGCGAGGGTTCGGTGCTCAAGAGTGAGCCGCGCCGCTACGACGTGGTGGCGCTGCGCGACACGCGGCTGGCGCTGATGGACCGCAACACCTTCTTCTGGCTGTTCGAGAACAGCGTCGGCTTCAACCGCTTCCTGGTCCGCCAGCTCAACGAGCGGCTCGGGCAGTTCATTGGCGCGCTCGAGATCGACCGCACACTGGACGCGACCGGCCGCGTCGCCCGCTCGATTGCGTCACTGTTTAATCCGATCCTCTACCCCGACCTGACGCGTCATCTCGAGATCACACAGGAAGAAATCGGCGCGCTGTCAGGGCTTTCGCGGCAGAACGCCAACCAGTGTTTGAAGCGGCTCGAAAAGGAGGGCCTGCTGCGGCTGGAATATGGCGGGGTCACCATCGTCGATCTCGAGCGCTTGCGGCATTACGGCGAGTAGCTGCGCCGAAAATCGAGCCCGTGCAGTGCGTTGCCGCGCGCTCTCAAGGTTGTGTAGCCGGCGATACGCGTTCGTATTGAAAATCGCGCTGACCGGTGGTATTGATACGGTGCCGTATCACCAAGAAAACAACAATCCCACGGCAAATTGGGAGGCACGCGATGAGCAGGCAGGATCAGGTCGACCTGTTGAAGCGGCTGCTGCACTACGTGGACACGCGGACCACGGCAATGGCCGACAGCCCCTGGCGCAACGAAGTCTCGGTCTACACCTGCGCCGAGCGCCTTGCCGAAGAACAGCGGGTGCTGTTCCGCAAACATCCGCTGGTGATGGGGTTTGGCTCGGACTGGGCGACACCAGGCAGCTACAGCACCGACGACTATGCTGGGTTACCGATCCTGGTCGTGCGCGGGCGCGACGAGAAATTGCGGGCGTTCCTCAATGTGTGCCGGCATCGCGGCGCCAAGGTCGCCGACGGCTGCGGCAGCGCGCGGGTGTTTTCCTGTCCCTATCACGCCTGGACCTACGATCTCGCAGGGAAGCTGGCGGGCATTCCCGATGAGCGCTGCTTCCCGGACGTGCGCAGCGAGCGCAATTCGCTGGTCGAACTGCCGCTGTGCGAGAAATACGGTCTGGTATGGGTGATCCCGACCGCCGACGGCACTGCGAGTTTCGACATCGATCCATGGCTCGGCGGACTTGGCGGTGAGCTTGCGTCGTATGGATTCGGCTCGTGGTCGTTCTACGACCGCCGCGTGATCCCGGAGACCATGAACTGGAAGATCGTGGTCGACACGTTCAACGAGGGCTACCACATCGGCTTCCTGCATCGCGATTCCCTGCGCGACGTCCTGATGGGCAACGTCAACGACTTCGAGGCCTTCGGCCTCAACCACCGCCTGACATTCCCGCGCCGCAAGCTGGAGCGGCTGAAAGCCGAGCCGGAAGAAAGCTGGGACCTGATGTGGAATACGTCGATGGTCTACCTGCTGTTTCCCAACACGGTGCTGATCGTGCAGGGCGACCATGTCGAGCTGGCGCGGGTGTTTCCGCGCGAGGGCCGCACCGACCGCTCCGTCATGGACCTCGGGCTCTACGTGCCGAAGGCGCCTGTCACCGCGGAAGAGCGCGCCCATTGGGACAAGAACATGCAGCTCGTCCTCGATGTCGTCACGGGTGAGGATTTTCCGACCGGGCGCAGCATCCAGATCGGCCTGACCTCGGGGGCGCAGAACCACCTGGTCTATGGCCGCAACGAGCCGGCGATGATTCACTATCATCAGTCGATGCGGGAAGCGCTGGGCTTAAGGGCCTGAAATTAACCGGCTTTCGGGTTAGACTCTGTCGCGGGCGGATGTTATGGCCTGCCCGCGCGGGGCTTCCTGCGTGCCCGAATGATGGGCTCAAGGGCCTGCCCGGTGGGCACCTGGAGAGAGTATGACGGCTCAAGATCCGAAGCGCGTCGCGCTGATAACAGGCGTTACCGGACAGGACGGCGCTTACCTCGCCGAATATCTGCTCAGGCTCGGCTACACCGTGCACGGCATCAAGCGGCGTTCGTCCTCGTTCAACACCGCGCGCGTCGACCATCTCTACCAGGACCCGCATGTCGGCAATGTGCCGTTCCTGCTGCACTATGGCGACATGACCGACTCGACCAACCTGATCCGGCTGATGCAGCAGATCAGGCCGACCGAGATCTACAATCTCGCCGCGCAAAGCCATGTCGGCGTCAGTTTCGAGAGCCCGGAATATACGGCCAATGCCGACGCGCTCGGCGTGCTGCGCCTGCTGGAAGCGATCCGCATCCTCGGCATGGAGAAGGAGACGCGCTTCTACCAGGCCTCGACGTCGGAGCTGTATGGCCTCGTGCAGGAAGTGCCGCAGAGGGAGAGCACGCCGTTCTATCCGCGCTCGCCTTACGGCGTCGCCAAACTCTACGGCTACTGGATCACGGTGAACTACCGCGAAGCCTATGGCATGTTCGCCTCCAACGGCATCCTGTTCAACCACGAGAGCCCGATCCGCGGCGAGACCTTCGTCACCCGCAAGATCACCCGCGCCGTGGCGCGCATCGAGGTCGGCCTCGAGGAGACGCTTTATCTCGGCAATCTCGAAGCCAAGCGCGACTGGGGCCATGCGCGCGACTATGTCGAGGGCATGCACAAGATCCTGCAGGCCGATGCGCCCGGCGATTTCGTGCTGGCGACCGGCGAGACCCATTCGGTGCGCGAGCTGGTCGAGCGGTCGTTCGCGGAAGTCGGCCGCAGCATCGAATGGCGCGGCAAGGGCAAGGACGAGACCGGCGTCGACACCAAATCCGGCAAGACCGTGGTGCGCATCGACCCCGTCTATTTCCGCCCGACCGAGGTCGATATGCTGGTCGGCGACGCCAGCAAGGCGCGGAAACAGCTCGGCTGGGAGCCGAAGACGACGTTCGCCGAGCTCGTCAGGGAAATGATGGCGGCCGATCTTGCGGTCGCGCGGCGGGAGGCGGCCGATGGCAAGGACCCCGTTTGAGCTGAAGGGCAAGACCGTCTACGTCGCCGGCCATCGCGGCATGGTCGGTTCGGCGCTGGTGCGCCGGCTGGCGCGCGAGGATGTCGAGCTCGTCATCGCGCCGCGCAGCGAGCTCGACCTCATCGACCAGCGCGCGGTGTTCGACTGGTTTGCCGCTGCGAAGCCGCAGGCGGTGTTCCTTGCGGCCGCCAAGGTCGGCGGCATCGTCGCCAACAACACGCTGCGCGCCGAGTTCCTCTACGACAACCTCGCCATCGCCGCGAATGTGATCCAGGCCGCGCATCGCAATGGATGCGAGAAGCTGATGTTCCTCGGTTCGTCCTGCATCTATCCAAAGCTCGCACCGCAGCCGCTGCGCGAGGACAGCATGCTGACCGGCCCGCTGGAGCCGACCAACGAGCCCTATGCGATCGCCAAGATCGCCGGGATCAAGATGGCGGAAGCCTATCGCAGCCAGTATGGTAGCGACTTCATCAGCGTGATGCCGACCAATCTCTATGGGCCCGGCGACAATTATCATCCCGAATACAGCCATGTCGTCGCGGCGCTGATCCGCCGCTTCCACGAGGCGAAGGTGGCGGGGGCGCGCAACGTCGTGGTCTGGGGCACCGGCACGCCGCGCCGCGAATTCCTCTACGTCGACGACCTCGCGGACGCCTGCATTCATCTGATGAAGAATTATTCGGAAGGCCAGTTGATCAATATCGGCACCGGCGAGGACATCACAATCGCCGAATTCGCGCGCGTGGTGGCCGCGACCGTCGGTTACAGCGGCGAGATCAGTTTCGATACCTCGCGCCCGGACGGCACGCCGCGCAAGCTGCTCGATGTCTCCAGGCTCGCCAAACTCGGCTGGCGCGCGACGACCTCGCTGCAGGATGGTATCCGGCTCGCCTACCAGGCGTTCCTGAGCGAGCAGAAGCAGGCGGCGGAGTAGGATTCGTCATTGCGAGCGAAGCGACGGCCCCGCGTAGCTTACGCAGTAAGCGTAGACGGGTCGTCGCTTCGCTCCTCGCAATTGTGCATGTTCACTAATTCGCTGATTGGATCGCTCCACTGGAGGACGATCCGATGCGCGACAACAGCTACGACCGGACGATTGAACGCAATTATCTGCAGAAATGGCGATTTTTGATCCCGGAATAC
>JAKFVP010000095.1 GCA_021732175.1 Bradyrhizobium sp. | reverse complement strand
TCGCGCAACGAGAGCAAGCTGCGCACGGAGATCAACGAGCTGACCGCCCAGACCGACCGGCTGAGCGCGCTGCTGTTCGCCGAGCCGCAGGTGCTGATCTCCTGGCCGGCCGGCGGCGACCGGCCGCGAATCACCGGCGACATCTCGCTGTTGCTGCCGGAAGGCCTGCAGCAATCGCCGCAGCGCATCCTTGCTTTCGGTTCCTGGCTGCCGACGGAGCCGGCGCTGCAGATGGACCGCGCCGTCGATGGCTTACGCGAACGCGGCGAAGGTTTCATGCTGAACCTTGCCTCCTCGGGCGGCCGCGCGGTCGAGGCGATGGGCCGTGCGATTGGCGGACAGGCCATCGTCCGGATCAGGGAATTGTCGGGCGTACGGCGGGAACTCGCCGAAGCCAACCATCGCTACAAGACGCTGCTGGAGGAAACCGAGCTGCTGCGCGATTTCGCCGGCGCCGCCCCCTGGCCGATCTGGGCCAAGGATTCGCAAGGCATCCTGCGCTACGCCAATGCGGCCTATGCCAGGGCGACCGAAGCCGGCAGCGCCGACGACGCCGTGCAGCGCAATCTCGAACTGCTGGAAAGCGACCAGTGCGCCGACATGAAGCGCGCCCTCAACGACAACGAGACCTACTCGGCGCGGCTGCCGGTCGTGCTGAGCGGCGAGCGCCGCACCTATGACGTGCAGGCGATGAAATTCCGGAGCGGAAGTGCGGCGATCGCCGTCGATGCCAGCGAGGTGGCGCAGCTCAAGGCCGCGCTGCAGCGGATGGCGGAAGCGCACCGCCGCACCCTCGACCAGCTCTCGTCTGGTGTCGCGGTGTTCGACAGCAACCGCCGGCTCGCCTTCTACAACGAGTCCTACCGCAAGCTCTGGGGATTCGATCAGGCCTTCCTCGACAGCCACCCCGATGATTCCAGCGTGCTCGACCGGCTGCGCGCCAGCCGCAAGCTGCCGGAACAGGCGGACTTCCGCGCCTGGAAGGCGAAGCTGCACGAGGCCTATCGGGCGGTCGAATCCGAAACCTACACCTGGTTCCTGCCCGACGGCCGCGCGATATCGGTCGTCGTCACGCCCAATCTCGAGGGCGGCATCACCTATCTCTTCGACAACGTCACCGAAAGCCTGGACATGGCGCGCCGCTTCGACGGCCTGATCCGGGTGCAGCGCGAGACGCTGGACAATCTGACGGAAGCGGTGGCCGTGTTCGGCAGCAATGGCCGGGTGCAACTGTTCAATCCGGCCTTCGAAAAAATGTGGAAGCTGTCACCGCAGGCGATGCGCGAGCAGCCGCATATCGAGACGGTGGAAGCGATGTGCAGGCCGCTGTTCGACGACGCACTCACCTGGCGCGCCATCCGCGAGGCCGTGACCGCCATCGAGAACCGCGCCCAGGTCGCGCAGAAGATCGAGCGCAAGGACGGCAGCGTGCTGGAATGCATGACCATGCCGCTGCCCGACGGCGCGACCATGCTGACCTTCCAGGACATCACCGACACCGAGAATGTCGAGCGCGCGCTGCGCGAACGCAACGAGGCGCTGGAGACCGCCGACCAGATGAAGGTGGATTTCGTCCACCACGTCTCCTACGAGCTGCGCTCGCCGCTCACCACGATCATCGGATTTGCGCATCTGCTCAGCGATCCCACCACCGGTCCGATGACGCCGAAGCAGGCCGAGTATGTCGACTACATCACCAAGTCGACTGATGCGCTGCTGGCGTTGACCAACAACATTCTCGATCTCGCCACGATCGATGCGGGCGCGATGAAGCTCGAGCTCGGCCCGGTCGACATCAGGAAGGCGATCGAGGCGGCCGCGCAGGGCATCCAGGATCGCCTCGCCACCGACCGGATCGTGCTCAAGGTCGATGTCGGCAGCGATATCGGCAGCTTCACGGCCGACTGGTCGCGGGTCGTGCAGGTGCTCTATAACCTGCTGGCCAATGCCGTCGGCGTCGCGCCGCACGATTCGACCGTCACCATCGGCGCGCGGCGAACCGATACGCATGTCGTGTTCAAGGTGGCGGATTCCGGCCCAGGCATCCCGCCGGAGGCCAAGGACAAGGTGTTCAACTGGTTCGAGACCTATGCCAGCGGCTCGCGGCACCGCGGCGCTGGCCTCGGGCTGTCGCTGGTCCGCTCATTTGTCGAACTGCATGGCGGTGAGGTACGCTTCGACCCGACCGTCGCCAAGGGCACGACGGTCATCTGCGAGTTCCCGCTCGACCGAGCCGCCCATCGCCACGCTGCGGAATGACTTCACCCACGACCTTCTCACTGGCACTTCCGAACGAAACCGCAACCGCGCATCTGATGGCGGACCTTGCGCTGCTGACCGCCCCCGGCGACGTCATCACGCTCTCGGGCGATCTCGGCGCCGGCAAGACCGCGGCAGCCCGCGCCATGATCCGCTATTTCGCCGGCGACGAAGAGCTGGAGGTGCCGAGCCCGACCTTCACGCTGGCGCAGACCTACGACCTGCCGTCGTTCCAGTTGATCCACGCCGATCTCTACCGCATCAAAGATGCGGCGGAGCTGGAAGAGATCGGCCTGTCGCCGCTGCCGGAAGGTGCCGTCGCGCTGATCGAATGGCCGGAGCGTGCGCCCGAGGCGATGCCGGCCGATCGCATCGACATCGCGCTGAGCCACCGGCCGGCGCTTGGCTCGAATGCGCGCGCCGCCGAGATCACCGGCCACGGCAAATGCGCCGCAACCGTGGAGCGGTTGAAGGCGCTGCGCCAATTCCTCGACGACGCCGGCTATGGCGAAGCGAAGCGCATCTGCATGGCGGGCGATGCCTCGATCCGCTCCTATGCGCGCCTCGTGCGCGATGACGGTGTCTTCATCCTGATGAATTCGCCGAAGCGGCCGGATGGCCCCGCCGTCTACGACGGAAAGTCCTACAGCGCCGCCGTTCACCTCGCCGAGGACGTAAAACCCTTTGTCGCCATCGCCAATGGATTGCGCGCGCAGAGCCTTTCGGCGCCGGCCATCCATCATGCCGATCTCGACGCGGGTTTTCTGATCACCGAGGATTTCGGCACCGCCGTGGTGGTCGAGGGCGATCCGCCGGCACCGATCGTCGAGCGCTATGAAGCCGCAACCGACATGCTCGCCGCGCTGCATCGCGAGTCCCTGCCGGAGACGCTGCCGCTCGCGCCGCACATCACCTACACCATTCCGCCTTTCGACACCGATGCGATGCTGGTCGAGATCGGCCTTATGGTGGAATGGTACATGCCTGATCGCGGCACGGAGTTGAGCAGCGAGCTACGCACGCAGTTCGTCACGATGTGGCGGGAGCTGCTCGACAGCAAGGCAGCCACGGCCGCCAAGAACTGGGTGCTGCGCGATTTCCATTCGCCCAACATCATCTGGCTCGGTGAACGCGAAGGCATCAAGCGCATCGGCATCATCGACTTCCAGGATACGGTGCTCGGGCCCGGCGCCTACGATCTGGTGTCGCTGTTGCAGGACGCACGCATCGACGTGCCCGAGCAGGTCGAGCTCAACTTGTTTTCGCGCTATATCAAGGCGCGGCGCGCTGCCGACGAGAATTTCGATGCCGCCGGCTTTGCCGAGCTCTATGCCATCATGTCGGCGCAGCGCAACACGCGGCTGCTCGGCACCTTTGCCCGGCTGAACCGTCGCGACGGCAAGCCGCAATATCTGCGCCACCAGCCGCGGATATGGACTTACCTGAACCGCTCATTGGCCCACCCGGCACTGGCTGATTTTCGCCAGTGGTACGCCGCGAACGTGCCCCCGCCGGGTTCCTGATTTACCGCTTGTTAGCCGACCCGGCCTTACTCTGGCGGGAGGTGCCGCACCCCGGCGGGCGGCCATTCACCTGGAAACGGACAAGGCCATGGCGAACACGGCCGAGCGGCGCAGAGGCGAGCGTGTCGTGTTCGAGCGGGGCATCCCGGCTCACATGATGGCCATCGATGGCACCTGGCGGCGCGACTGCACCATGGAAGACGTCTCCGAGACCGGCGCCAAGCTGACGGTCGAGGGCTCCGTCGAGGGCCTGCACCTGAAGGAATTCTTCCTGCTGCTGTCGTCGACCGGACTTGCCTATCGCCGCTGCGAACTGGCCTGGGTCAATGGCGACCAGATCGGCGTCAACTTCCTCCGCCATGGCGACAAGAAGAAAAAGGGCGCACGGCACGGCGTCGAGGCCTGAGGCGACCCCCGTCGCACCGCCGTCATATCCGGTCACTATGGCCTGACGACAACACCCCCGCCCGAATCGCCGTGATATGATCCGGCCAGCCAATTCGAGAATATCCCAACCTATGTCCGTCCGCCCCACCAAAGCCATGGTTCTTGCCGCCGGTCTCGGCGTGCGCATGCGTCCCCTCACCGACAAGATGCCCAAACCGCTGGTGCGCGTCGCCGGCCAGCCGCTGCTCGACCACGTGCTCGACAAGCTCGCCGGCGCCGGCGTTTCCGAGGCGGTCGTCAACGTGCACTATCTGCCCGACCAGATCATCGAGCACACCAAATCGCGCAAGAAGCCGCGCGTCATCATCTCCGACGAGCGCGACCAGGTGCTGGGCACCGGCGGCGCCGTCGTGAAGGCGCTGCCGATCCTCGGCGACGCCCCCTTCTTCCACCTCAACGCCGACACGATGTGGATCGACGGCGTGCGGCCGAACCTGGCGCGGCTGGCGGAAACTTTCGACCCTGATCGTATGGACATCCTGCTGCTGATGGCACCGACCACCAGCAGCATCGGCTATTCCGGCCGCGGCGATTACTCGATGCTGCCCGATGGCGCGCTGCGCAAGCGCCGGGAATTGCAGGTGGTGCCGTTCGTCTATGCGGGTGCGGCGATCATGTCGCCGTCGCTGTTTGCGGATGCGCCCAAGGGCGAGTTCTCGCTGACCAGGATGTTCGACCGCGCCAACGAGCAGGAGCGCCTGTTTGGGCTGCGGCTCGACGGCGTCTGGATGCATGTCGGCACCCCCGACGCCGTGCAGGCCGCGGAAGACGCAGTGCTGGAGAGCGTGGCGTAAGGCCGAGCTGTCATGCTCCGCGAAAGCGGGGCATCCAGTACGCCGCGGCGGTCCCGTATCCACAACTGTCTCTGGAATACTGGATCACCCGCATTCGCGGGTGATGACAAGCAGGGGGCGTCCATCGCCCGATGACCAACCCGAAATAGCTACCTATATTGGACCTCTTGATCCCGAATCAGGAAGCCCATGCGCGTTCTGAGCGTTCCCCTTTCCGTACCGTTCCTGCGCAGCGTCATCGCGGCGCTGGTCGACGGCCGCCTTGTGGAAGGCTTCGAAGCGCGCACCCAGCCGGAGCGGTTGGCCACGGCGACGCTGTATCTGCCGACCCGCCGCGCCGGCCGGCTGGCGCATGGCATCTTCCTCGACGTGCTCGGCACCGATGCGGCGATCCTGCCGCGCATCGTCGCGCTCGGCGACATCGATGAGGACGAGCTCGCCTTCTCCGAAGATTCCGAACCCGGCGGCATCGCCCCGCTCGATATTCCGCCAAAGCTGAGCGAGCTGGAGCGGCGGCTGGCGCTGACAAGGCTGGTCGCCCTGTGGGCGAAGCAACCGGTGCTGTCGCCGCTGGTTGTCGGCGGCCCCGCCTCGACTCTCGCTTTGGCGAGCGATCTGGCGCGGCTGATCGATGACATGGTGACGCGCGGCGTCGACTGGAGCGCGCTCGATCGTCTGGTGCCGGATCAGTTCGACGCCTACTGGCAGCACACGCTTGAATTCCTCAAGATCGCCCGCGAGCACTGGCCGGTCTTCCTCGCCGAGGAAAAGAAGATCGAACCCGCTGCGCGCCGCGACATGCTGATTGAAGCTGAGGCCGCGCGGCTGACCAAGCATCCCGGCGGCCCCGTGATTGCGGCAGGCTCCACCGGCTCGATGCCGTCAACCGCGAAATTCCTGCACGCCGTCGCACGACTGCCGCAAGGCGCCGTGGTGCTGCCCGGGCTCGACACCGAGCTCGACGACGAGAGCTGGCACAGCATCGGCGGCACGCGTGGCGCCGATGGCAAGTTCACGACACCGCCGGCCTCCAACCATCCGCAATACGCCATGCACGCGCTGCTCGACCGTTTCGGCATCGAACGCGCTGATGTCGAGATCCTCGGCACGCCCTCGCCCGATGGCCGCGAGGTGCTGATGTCGGAGGCGATGCGGCCTTCGAACGCCACCGCGCAGTGGCATCAACGGCTGCAGACGCCTGACATTTCGGCCCACATCACAGTCGGCATGAGGGATCTCGCCGTGGTCGAGGCGCCCAATCCCGAGATGGAGGCGCTTGCGATTGCGGTTGCGATGCGCGAAGCGCGGCATCTCGGCCAATCGGCGGCGCTGGTAACGCCGGACCGCGCGCTGGCGCGCCGCGTCGGCGCAGCGCTCGAACGCTGGAATCTCGTCTTCGACGATTCCGGCGGCGACGCGCTGATGGAAACGCCGGCCGGGATTTTCGCGCGGCTGGCGGCGGAGACGGCCACAAAAGGTCTCGAG
>JAKFVP010000272.1 GCA_021732175.1 Bradyrhizobium sp. | reverse complement strand
AGCAGCGACTGCACGACAAAGCCGCCGGCAAAGGCGTCGATGGAAAACAGCGCGGCAAGCTTGTAGACGGTGCCGCGCGACGGGCCGAGCGGCGCGGTCACCTTCTCTTCCGCATGGGCATGCGGCGCCCGGCGATACAGCAGCGCGCAGATCACGCCGAGCGCGGCGTAGCCGTAGAACATCCAGCGGAAGGCGCCGAGCTGGCTCGCGCCCGAAGCGACAAGGAAATCCGGCAGCGAGGCCGCGAGCGAGCCGGCCGCGGCACAGAGCGCGCCGATCAGGCTGTAGCGGGCAAAGACCTGCGTGCGCCGCTCATCCGATGCGGTGCGCGCCAGCACGGCGTGCTCCAGCGGCACGGCGACGCCGAGATCGCCGCCGGAGGGATTGACGGTGCCGATGAAGGCCACAAGCGCGATCAGCACGAAATTCTCGACATTGGGAAAGGCAAGCCCGGTTGCGATCATCAGGCCGGCACCTGTTAGCAGCAGCGCGCGCAGATCGAAGCGCGGCGCAATCCAGCCGATGATCAGCGTGAACAGCGCGGTGCCGAGCAGCGAGGCTGTCGCGACAAGGCCGACGGCGGCGGCGTCGAAGCCGAGCGCGGTCATGTAGGCCGGCAGGATCAGGACGGCAAAACCGTCGCCGAAGCCGCGCAACGCGCGGGCGGCATACAGCAGCGCGATGAGGGAGGAGCCGGTCGCGGCTTGCGGTTCGGATGTCGTGCGTGCGTCCATGCGCAATCCTCCACGTATGGGAGCGTGCGCAGAGCTTGGACGGAGACCGTCTGACGGGGAGCCTGCCTTGTCCCCGCTGATGAAATTAGGTGGGAATGCCCGTGGGCGCAACTACGGCAGCGAACCCTCGCCTACGGCAGCGCGACCGCGACCAGTTCCTCCGGCAATCCCCCGCCGCCGACGGGAAGGGCGATGAACTGCTTGCCGGCGGCCACATAGGTGATCGGCGATCCCGTCGCATTCGACGGCAGCGGAATGTCGGCGAGCTTTTCGCCGGTCGCCTTGTCGTAGACCCACAGATGCGGGTCGAGGGCGATAAGGTCGCGGAGCGGCCGGCCGAAGCGCGGGTCCCAGCGCGGCTGGCTGGACACGCCCATCTGCACGACGATCATCACCGTCTTCGTCACCAGCGCCCAGCTCCGCGCCATGACGCCGAGATTGTCGGCCACCGGGACGCCAGCCCGGCTGAACGACGGCAGCGCGCTGGTGCGGCCGACCGGGATGCGCCAGCGGTGCTCGCCGGAATTCATGTCGATGGCGACAATGCTGCCGAAGGGCGGCTTGAGCAGCGGCAGGCCGCGGGGCCCCGGCAACCAGGTCTGCGCGTTGCCGATGTAATCATATGTGCCCTGCCACGCCTCGGGCTTGTCGATCTTGACCAGCGAGGGAACACGGTAGGTGCCGACATAGAGCATACCGGTCTCGGGATCGATCGCCGCGCCCGACCAGTTCGCGCCGCCGGCATTGCCGGGCACCACAATGGTGCCGCGCTGCGTCGGCGGCGTGTACAGCCCGCCGCGATCGAAGGTGTTGGCGATTTCGAGCGCCTCCTTCTTGATCTCCGGCGTGATGTCGATCAGGTCCTCGTCGCGCGCGCTTTGCAGATCGAACGGCGCGGGCTTCGACGGGATCGGCTGGGTCTTCGAGGCCACCTCGCCCGGCACGGTCGATGCTGGGACGGGCTGTTCCTCGATCGGCCATACCGGCTTGCCGGTGACGCGATCGAAGACGTAGAGGAAGGCTTGCTTGGTCGGCTGCGCGACCGCCTTGATCTTTTTGCCGTCGACGGTGATGTCGATCAGGTTTGGGGCTGCCGGCGGGTCGTAATCCCAGAGCCCATGGTGCACGAGCTGGAAGTGCCAGACTTTTCTCCCGGTGGTGGCCTCGATGCAGACAATGCTTTCGCCATAGAGCCCGTCGCCCGGACGATGGCCGCCGTAATAGTCGTTGCTCGGCGTGCTCACGGGCAGATAGACGTAGCCGAGCTCTTCATCCGCGCTCATCGGCGCCCAGACATTGGCGTTGCCGGTCTCCTTCCAGGAGCCCTTCTCCCAGGTCTCGACGCCGGGCTCCTCGCGTTGCGGCACGGTGTGAAAGGTCCAGAGCAGGCGCCCCGTCACGACGTCGAAGCCCCTGACATCGCCCGGCGGCGGCGGTCGCTTGCCCCAGAAATCGAACACGGACGAACCGACCACGATGACGCCGCGCACGATCACCGGCGGCGAGGTCATGCTGTAGTAAGTGGGATCGACGGGAATCCGCAGGCCTTCGTTGAGGTCGACGCGGCCGTTCTTGCCGAAGCCCGGGACGGGCTTGCCGGTCTTCGCATCCAGCGCGATCATCTGCGAAAACGCCGTCAGGATGACGATGCGCTCGTCGTCGCCGTTCTTCCAGTAAGCGACGCCGCGGTGCACCCAGCCATTGTTGGTGGGCACGCCAAGGCCGTTCTCGTAGATCTTGGGGTCGAACACCCATCTGGTCTCGCCGGTGGCGGCATCGATGGCGGCGACCTGCGACAGCGAGGTCGAGGTGTAGAGCACGCCGCCGACCATCAGCGGCGTCGATTGATGGGAAAGGCTCGGGGCGATCTCGTCCGGCTTGGCCGCGCGTATCGCCATGTCCGGCGATTTCCAGCGCCATGCGACGCGCAGGTCTTTTGCGTTGTCCTTCGTGATCTGCCCCAGCGGCGAATAGCGCGCGGCGGCATAGGTGCCGGCATAGGCCGGCCATTCGCCGGACGTGAGGGATTTTGCGGATTCAGGTATAGCGCCGGGGATGGTCTGGGCGTGCGGTGAGGAGGGTGCAGTGGCCAGCAGAAAAGCGGCCAACACGCCGAATGCATTCCAGGCTGCCTTGGACAAAGCTGCCTCCCTGCCTCGTCATGGTCGGGCTTGTCCCGGCCATCCACGTTCTCCTGCCGACATCAAACAAGACGTGGATGCCCGGCACAAGGTCGGGCATGACGAATCTTTGTGAGGCTGGCGGCCCTGCTCTATACCGCCGGCGCCCTACTCCACGCCGCGGTTGAACTTGTTCGACTTCGGCAAGCCATGGGCGAGACGGCCGGCATCGGCGCGATTGCCACGCCAGTCGGACAGCTCTTTCATGGTCATGCTGTGCTCGCGGCCGGCGGAATCCTTCCAAGTCAACCCGGCCTTGGAGTCGAACACGGCCACGTCCGACAGCTTGCCGCCGGAATATTTCTGCAAGCGGACGCCGCGGCCGCGCGCCATTTCCGGAATCTGCTCGATGCCGAACAGCACCATCTTGTGGTTGGTGCCGATGACCGCGACGGTGTCGCCGGTCACCGTCGCAATCGCGCAGGCTTCCACGGGCATGTCGACGTTCATCACTTGCTTGCCCTTGCGGGTGTTGCCGACACAATCGTCCTCGTTGACCACAAAGCCCTGGCCGTCGCTGTTGGCGACCAGGAACTTGCGGCCGCCCTTGTTGGCGAACAGCGAGACGATCGAGGCCTCCTGCTCCATGTCGATGAACATGCGGATCGGCTCGCCATGGCCGCGGCCGCCCGGAAGCTTGGCGACATCGAGCGAGTAGAACTTGCCGTTGGTGGCGAACGCCAGCAGCTTCGAGGTGCTCTCGGCGAAGAAGGCGTGTTCGAGCTTGTCGTCGGTCTTGAAGGAAAGCCCCGAGAGATCCTCGACATGGCCCTTCATGGTGCGGACCCAGCCCTTTTCGGAGACCACGACCGTCACCGGCTCGCGCTCGACAAAGGCTTCCTCGATCGCGGCAAGATCGTGCTCGGGCGCATCCGCAAACGTCGTGCGGCGCTTGCCGAGCGGCGTCTTCGGCCCGAACATGTCGCGCACCTTCGTGACCTGCTCGCCGACCTTCTTCCATTGCTCGACTTCCGAGCCGAGCAGCGACTTGATGCCTTTCAGCTCGTTACGGAGGTTCTTGTCCTCCGTCCTGATCTCCATTTCCTCAAGCTTGCGCAAGGAGCGCAGGCGCATGTTGAGGATGGCATCGGCCTGCATTTCCGTCAGCTTGAAGGCCTTGATCAGCGCCGGCTTGGGCTCATCCTCGGTCCGGATGATCTTGATCACCTTGTCGATGTTCAGATAGGCGATCAAATAGCCGCCGAGGATTTCCAGCCGGTTCTCGATCTGGCCCTTGCGGAAGTTGGAACGGCGGATCAGCACATCGCGCAGGTGGTCGAGCCATTCGCGCAGGCATTCGGCAAGCCCCACCACCTTGGGGACCTTGCCCTTGATCAGCACGTTGAGGTTCAGCGAGATGCGGCTTTCGAGCTCGGTGAGCTTGAACAGCGACTCCATCATCAGTTCAGGATCGACCGTCTTGGCGCGCGGTTCGATCACGATGCGGACGTCCTCGGCGGACTCGTCCCTGATGTCGCCGACCAGCGGCAGCTTCTTCTCGTTGAGCAGCTCGGCGATCTTCTCGATCAGGCGCGACTTCTGCACCAGCCACGGAATTTCGGTGATGACGATGACCCAGGTGCCGCGGGAGCCCTCTTCCTGCTTCCACCGCGCGCGGGTGCGGAACGAGCCGCGGCCGGTGACATAGGCTTCGGTGATCGCTTCCTTGGAATCGACGACGACGCCGCCGGTGGGGAAGTCCGGACCCTTGACGTATTTCAGGAGCGACTTCGACTTCGCGTCCGGCTTCTCGATCAGATGCAGCGCCGCGTCGCAGAGCTCGGCGGCGTTGTGCGGCGGGATCGCTGTCGCCATGCCGACCGCAATGCCCTGCGAGCCATTGGCGAGCAGGTTCGGGAAGCCGCCGGGCAGCACCACCGGCTCCCTGGACTGACCGTCATAGTTCGGGCGGAACTCGACGCCGTCCTCATCGATGCCTTCGAGCAGGAGCCGCGCGACATCGGTCATGCGCGCTTCGGTGTAGCGGTAGGCGGCGGGATTATCGCCGTCGATGTTGCCGAAATTGCCCTGGCCGTCGACCAGCGGGTAGCGCGAGGAGAAATCCTGGGCGAGACGCACCATGGCGTCGTAAATCGCCTGGTCGCCATGCGGATGGAACGAGCCCATCACGTCGCCGACGATTTTTGCGGACTTCTTGAAGGCCGTACCGGGGTCGAGCCGCAGCAGGCGCATGCCGTAGAGGATGCGCCGGTGCACCGGCTTCAGGCCGTCGCGGGCATCCGGCAGCGCGCGGTGCATGATGGTCGAGAGCGCGTAGGCGAGATAGCGCTCTTCCAGCGCATCGCGCAGCATGACCTCGTGGACCTCGGCCGGCTCTGGCGGAGTGATTTGCTTTCCCATGGGACCGTTTTGGATGTGTCTGGAGGGGTCGAATCAACTGCGAATCAGCAGCCCAATCTAGGCTGCATGGCGCCGTCACGGAACGGCAGCGAGCAGCAAAATTCCGCTGATATGCTGGAGTGGCCAGCACCGGCCTGTTAGGCTCGTTGGCGCAACCCGTCGAGGGAAAAAGCATGGATAGGCGCCATTTTCTCATTTCCGCCATGGCGGCGACCGGATTGCCCAAAATTGCAGCCGCACAAGGCGCCGCAAAACCCCTGAAGATCGGCTACCTGACTGCACAGCAGGAAGCGAGCTTCACGCCCTATGCCGCTGCCCTCAAAAAGGGCTTTGCCGACCTCGGCTATGTCGACGGCCAGAACCTCATCATCGAATACCGCTTCGGCAACGATCAGCTCGACCGCGTGCCTCCTCTCGCGGCGGAACTGGTGAAGTCCGGCGTTTCCCTGATGATCGTCCAGGGTGCCGCGGTGTCGGAGATCACCAAACACTCCCTGCCCGTACCCATCGTCTACATCTTCAGCGGCGATCCTGTGTCGGCAGGCTTTGCCGACAGCCTGTCGCGTCCGCGCGGCAACATGACCGGCGTGACGCTGATGGCCGCGGAATTGAACGGCAAACGGCTGGAGATCCTGCGCGACATCGTGCCGGGATTGCGACGGGTCGCCATCATCGCCAATCCCGAGCATCACGGCGTCAATCTCGAGCGCGCCAATTCCGAGGAAACCGGACAGCGCCTCGGCATCGACATCCGCTATTATCCGACGCCCTCGCTCGATGCCCTCAATGCGGCGTTCGCCGCCATGAAGGGGGATGCTCCGCAGGCGATCTCGGTTTTCTCCGACGGTTTTGCGGTCCAGAACCGCAAGGCGATCTTCGACTTCGCCAATGACCAGCGCCTGCCGGTGATCGCGGCATGGTCGATCTTCGCCCGAAGCGGCGCGATCTGCACCTATGGTCCGTTGCAATCGGAGCAATACCGGCGGCTTGCCGCCTATGTCGATCGCATCGCCAAGGGCGCAAAGCCTTCCGACCTGCCGATCCAGCAGCCGAGCAAGTTCGAGACGATCGTCAACATGAAGATGGCCAGGAACCTGGGCCTTACGATTCCGCCCGCGCTGCTCGCCAGCGCAGACGAACTGATCGAGTGAGTCTCAGGCCCCCGACGCGCGCGCCCGCCGCTTCAATACCGCGTTGATGAACCCCTCGCGGGCGCGCGCGTCGGGGGCCTGAGACTCACTCG
>JAKFVP010000645.1 GCA_021732175.1 Bradyrhizobium sp. | reverse complement strand
GAGACAGGGGCCGAACATGTCGGCATAGACGGAACGCTTGATTTTGGTCGACATGGCAACTTCCTGGGTCAGTGGGCGGCCGGCAACAGGCCGCGCGTTTCGAACAACTCTTGCAGTTTCAGTTTTGCGATCTTGTATCCGTCGTCATGGCGGCGCTCGATGCCCGCGGCGGAGAAATCGCGGAACGACCCCGACTTGTCGGAATGCGGCGACAAGCCGGCTTTGCTCATCAAGACCGGATCGGCGAGATCGATGTCGGTGATGGCGTCAAGCACCTTGTAGCGGCTGGCGCCGAATACGCGCGCCTCGGGCTGCTGATCCATCGAACCTGCGGGAACGAGCGCCGCCAGCTCTTCGATCGTCTGCACCAGTTCGTTGACGGTATGGGCGTTCTGCCGGTCCTGGCGCAGCCGGTTGCCATAGCGCAGCTCTTCCAGGCGATCGTTCACCTCGATCATGTTGGTCGGCGCCGCGCGTTCCTTGCGGAACAGATTCATGACGATGAGAATACGGTCGGCATCGTCAGGTCCGGAAAACGCGTTGATCGCATCGCCGAGCGGCGTGTTGTCGATGATCCCGCCGTCCCAATAATCCTTGCGATCGATTGTGGTAGCCGGGAATGCCGGCGGCAGGCTGCCGCTCGCCAGCACGTGAGCCGGCTCGATCTCGGTCCTGGCCTCATCTTTGTATGGATGATTGCGAAAGCGGATCAATTCGCCCGTCGATCGATTGACCGCGGTAATCACGAAAGCCGTCTCGCTGGCGTTCAACGCCTTGAAGTTCACGTGCTTCTTCAAGGTTTCGAGCATCGGATCGGTGACGTAGAAATTTGTCCAGCCGAGGAAACCCCAGATATCACGGCGCGGTTCATAGAAGCCGTGCACGCCGAACAGCGAAAGATCGTTCGCGGCAATAGCCCACCAGTACCGGGAGGCATCCAGAGACAGTGCGGACCAGAGGGATTTCAGCCGCCTGCGCGCATCGGCGCGATCGCCGGCCCCGACAACGCAGGCGGCATTGATCGCCCCGATCGAGACGCCGGTGACGGCCACCAGCCGCACCGTCCTGCCACCCGCTTCGATCTTGTCCATCATTTCGAGCAGCGCATCCATCGCACCGTACTCGTAGGCGCCGAGCGCGCCGCCGCCCTGCAGCACGACGCCGATTTCGATCTTGTCCTTTGCAACCTGTCCCATGGCAGATTTGCTCAGTTATTTCGCCGTGCTCACGGACGGCTCCTTGCAAGCTTCACGGTGTCGTCGAACATGCGGTCGAGCGCGGCATTGCCGCCGCGGCAGCCGGCGACGACCTGCTCGGCCCAGATCGTGTAGGCAGCGAGTTCGTTGCGCTGCTCGGCAGTCGGATCGGAATGAATCCGCGCGCGGACATTGCTGATCTTGTCGGCGATCTTGATCAGCTTGGCGCCCGGCGATTTGTGCGGAGCGTCCTCGACCTGCTTTTGCCGGCGCTTTGCTTGCGGAAGCGACATGTCGTCTGTCACCTCGTCCACGAGGGCAGCGATGCGATCGCCGAATTCCGAAACGAGCTCCGCGCGCGTGGCGAGCTCATCCTCGACAGTGTCGTGCAGCCAGCCGGCCGCCACGAGTTCGGCATCGGCGCCATCGGTGACTTCGGCAAGGATGTTTGCGACCTCGGCGAGGTGATTGATATAGGGCTCGTCCGGGCGCGCCTTGCGCCGCTCGCCCGTGTGGCGGTGAGCGGCGAATTCCGCGGCCTTGGACACGATCCGGATCGGGGAAAGCATGGCGTCACGGCACCTCCCCGGCCGAGGCGCATGGTGGCAGCGATTTGTCTTTTTTCCTCACGCCAAGCCTTCCTTCGAACCAGCGAAGAGACGAGCTGCCCAGACGAAGATTTCGCGGCCCGCTAGCGCACATGCGATTGGAGCAAGCAGAAAGTTCAGCTCGCTCATAAGCTCAAGAGCTACAAAAGATTTCAGCGGTAAGGACGGGCGGACAAACAGGTAGGCAAGCGGGACACAGAAGATCACGACAACCAGGGCAAGCGCGATCCAGCGTCTGGCCAGAGCGTAAGCGAGTGTCAGCACAATAGAGGACAACAGGACGAGCATGATCGACGTTCCGAACAGGCGTATAGCCGGATCGGAACCGAATCTTTCTCCGGCCATCAACGGCGCAAGGCCGATGGCGAGACCGGCCACGAGCCCCGCGCCGGCTGCCCACTGCCGGCCGAATGCGGCGCACGCCACCAGTACAAGCACGGCAAGTGCTTGAGTCGCCCAGAACACCAACATGACGGCGTCGAGTCCCACTAGAGCTTGCCCATCACATCGCCGCGGAAACCGTAGATCGTGCGTTTGCCCGCAAGCGCGACGAGCTGGACGTCGCGGGTCTGGCCGGGCTCGAAGCGCACGGCAGTGCCGGCGGCAATGTCGAGGCGCATGCCGCGGGCTTTCTTGCGGTCGAATTTCAGCGCCGGGTTGGTTTCGAAGAAATGGTAGTGCGAGCCGACCTGAATGGGGCGGTCGCCGGTGTTGGCGACCGGCAGTGTCACGGTCTTGCGGCCGGCATTGAGCTCGATCTCGCCGTCCTTGATGAAGAGTTCGCCGGGGATCATTTTTCCTCCTGTCATTCCGGGGCGATGCGAAGCATCGAACCCGGAATCTCGATTAACAATCTCTGGATTCCGGGTTCACGCTTCGCGTGCCCCGGAATGACGAATAACTATCGGATCGGCTCGTGGACGGTGACGAGCTTCGTTCCATCGGGGAACGTCGCCTCGACCTGGATGTCGTGGATCATCTCGGGAATGCCCGGCATCACCTGGTCGCGCCGCAGCACCTGCGCGCCGGCCTGCATCAGGTCGGCAACGGTGCGCCCGTCCCGCGCGCCCTCGACGATGAAATCGGAAATGATCGCGATGGCCTCGGGATGATTGAGCTTGACGCCGCGCTCGAGCCGGCGGCGCGCCAGCATCGCGGCCATCGAGATCAGCAGCTTGTCCTTTTCGCGGGGGGAGAGATTCATGCGAGCACTCTGCTTGTGTGAACTAGTTCAGCCATAGCCGCGGCAGCGGAGACGCAGACGCGCGGCCGAGCACGGTCATCATGTCGGCGCGCAGCCGGGCGGCATCTTGGGCACAGAAACGCGCCATTGCAAAGCCGTTCCAGCAGGAGATGCCGACCTCGCCGCCGAACGTATCGGTGGCTTCGCGGATGCGCTCCACCACGGCTTCGTCGCCCGGCACGATCAGGGCGGTGGCAATGGCAACACCGCCCTTTGCAACCGCCGGCCGCGCCAGCTTGGCGCCGATGTCGCCGTCGAGCCGGACGGTCTCGGCGAACACCAGCTTGCCGCCGCGGCGCAGGCGCCAGCGGTCGACGAACTCGCCGCTCTGCATGCGCTCGCCCATGGCGGCGCGGCCGAACACGACGATTTCGCAGAGCAGGAGCGAGGCGCTTTCCGCCAAATCAATATCGATCCGCCGCGAGATTTTGGCGCGGTCGAACAGAATAGTCTCCTGCGGCAGCCAGGCCAGATGCGCGCCCGCCTCCGCCTTCAGGGAAATGTCGAGCCGGGCTGGCGCGGCAGGCGCGCGGTAGACCTTCTCCGCCGCCGCGGTGGTCAAGGTCAGCCGCGCGCCCTCGCCCGCCGCGATCCCGATATCGAAATGGTCGCCGCCAGCCACGCCGCCGGCGGTGTTGACGAACACGGCCGAAAGCCCTTCGTCCTCCGGCGACGGAAAGCGCACGCGCAGCGATCCGGATTCATGCAAGCGGCCGCGGCGGGTCACGCCGTCTTCACGGCGCACGTCGAAACGCACGGCGCCCTGCGCGCGGTTGGCGGCGAAGATCGCAGAAGTTTCGTGCGTCTCGGTCCGCATCCATCCCCCTGGAAGCGGCCGTGAGCGGCCGCGTCAGAAAATAATCACAGCGCCATCTGGCGGCTGATCTCGCCGGGATCGAGCTTCTCGCGGTCGCAGGTGTACTTGACCGCGCCCCGGTCCATGACCGCGAAATTGTCGCCGAGCTCGCAGGCAAAGTCGAGATATTGTTCGACCAGCACGATCGCGATGTTGCCGAGGTTGCGCAGATAGGAGATGGCGCGGCCGATGTCCTTGATGATCGAGGGCTGGATACCCTCGGTCGGCTCGTCCAGCAGCAACAGTTTCGGGCGCATCACCAGCGCCCGGCCGATGGCGAGCTGCTGCTGCTGGCCGCCGGAGAGGTCGCCGCCGCGGCGGCCGAGCATGTTTTCCAGCACAGGGAATAGTGAGAACACGTCGTCGGGAATGCTGCGCTGGTCGCGCTTCAACGGACCGAACCCGGTCTTCAGATTTTCCTCCACCGTCAGCAGCGGAAAGATCTCGCGGCCCTGCGGCACGAAGCCGATGCCGCGGCGGGCGCGCTCGTAGGATTTCAGCGGATTGAGATCCGTGCCGTCGAAGGTGATGCTGCCCGAAGCGATCGGGTATTGCCCGACCAGCGCGCGCAGCAGCGAGGTCTTGCCGACGCCGTTGCGGCCGAGCACGCAGGTGACCTTGCCGGGCTCGGCCTTCAGCGACACGCCGCGCAGCGCCTGCGCCGCGCCGTAATAGAGGGAGATGTTGTCGACCTGCAGCATGTCAGCGTCCCAGATACACTTCGATGACCCGCTCGTTCGATGACACGTCGTCGATGGTGCCTTCCGCCAGCACCGAGCCTTCATGCAGGCAGGTGACCTTGACGCCGAGCTCGCGCACGAAGGTCATGTCGTGCTCGACCACCATGATGGTATGGTTGCGGTTGATTTCCTTGAGCAGCTCCGCCGTCAGATGCGTCTCGACGTCGGTCATCCCGGCAACGGGCTCGTCGACCAGCAGCACTTTCGGGTCCTGCGCCAGCAGCATGCCGATCTCCAGCCACTGCTTCTGGCCGTGCGACAGGCTGCCGGCGAGCCGATCGCGCGCATCGGTCAGGCGGATGGTTTCCAGCACCTTGTCGATGGCCTCGGATTCCTCGGCATTGCTGCGCCAGAACAGCGTGCCCTTGACGCTGTGATCGACATTGAGCGCGAGCAGCAGATTGTCCTGCACGCTCTGGCTCTCGAACACCGTCGGCTTCTGGAATTTTCTGCCGATGCCGAGCTCCGCGATGCGGGTCTCGTCCAGCCGCGTGAGATCGACCGTGCCGTCGAACAGCACCACGCCCTCGTCCGGCTTGGTCTTGCCGGTGATGATGTCCATCATCGTGGTCTTGCCGGCGCCGTTCGGGCCGATGATGGCGCGCATCTCGCCGGGCTCCAGCGCCAGCGACAGATTGTTGATGGCATGGAAGCCGTCGAAGGAGACGTGCACGCCATCCAGGTAGAGCATGGCTGATGTCTTGCGGGTGTCCATGACGTTCATGCGATCACTCCGCCGGATTGGGTTTGGCGACCGCGCCGTCTTCGGCAGCGGCGCTGGCGGCATCGGCAGCGCGGCCGGCCTTGAACGGCTCCCACCAGGAATTGAAAGTGCCGACAATGCCCCTGGGCAGGAACAGCGTCACCAGGATGAACAGCGCGCCCAGCATGAACAGCCAGTACGGCGCCAGCGAACCCGAGGTGAAGAACGTCTTGGCGTAGTTGACGACGACGGCACCGATTGCAGCACCCGTCAGCGTGCCGCGGCCGCCAACGGCCACCCAGATCACGGCCTCGATCGAGTTGCCCGGCGCGAACTCGGACGGGTTGATGATGCCGACCTGCGGCACATAGAGCGCGCCGGCGACACCGGCCATGCAGGCGGACAGCGTGAACACGAACAATTTGTATGATTCGACGCGATAGCCGAGGAAGCGCGTGCGGGACTCCGCATCGCGGATCGCGATCAGCACCTTGCCGAGCTTGGAGGTGACGATGGCGCGGCAGATCAGGAAGGCGCCGATCAGCGCCGCGCAACTCAGGAAGAACAGAGCGCAGCGGGTGCCCTCGGCCTGCACGTTGAAGCCGAGGATGTCCTTGAAGTCGGTGAGGCCGTTATTGCCGCCGAAGCCGAAATCGTTACGGAAGAAGCCGAGCAGCAGCGCGTAGGTCATCGCCTGCGTGATGATCGACAGATACACGCCTGTCACGCGCGAGCGGAAGGCGAACCAGCCGAACGCAAAGGCGAGCAGGCCCGGCACCAGCACCACCATGATCGCGGCAAACCAGAACATGTCGAAGCCGTGCCAGTACCAGGGCAGCTTCGGGTAGTTCAGGAACACCATGAAGTCGGGCAGGATCGGGTTGCCGTAGACGCCGCGGCTGCCGATCTGCCGCATCAGGTACATGCCCATGGCGTAGCCGCCGAGCGCGAAGAAGGCGCCGTGGCCGAGCGAGAGGATGCCGCAATAGCCCCAGATCAGGTCGATCGAAAGCGCGAGGATGGCGTAGCAGACATATTTGCCCCACAGCGCCACCAGATAGGTCGGCACCTGGAACATGGAGCCTTCGGGCAGCAACAGGTTCGACAGCGGAATGAGTACGCCGAGACCGGCGACCACGAGGATGAAGATCGTGGCGGCACGGTCGAGCGAGCGGGTGAGGACGTGCGGCATCATCGGAGGCACCCTTCCTTACCTCTCCCGCTTGCGGGGGAGGTCGGATCGCATCGAACGATGCGATCC
>JAKFVP010000642.1 GCA_021732175.1 Bradyrhizobium sp. | reverse complement strand
AAGCCGGGCGAAGCGCGCGCTGCATATCCTGGAAATGGCGGCGTTCGCCTCCGATGCCGAGAACTTTGCGCTCGAGCTCGGCGAAGCACTGATCCTGCCGACGCGAATTGCCCAGCAGGTCACCGCCGATCCCGGCGGCGAGCCGCTGGCCTGCGCGATGAAGGCGCTGGATACGCCGAGCGCGATCTTCCAGCGCATTCTGCTGTTCCTCAATCCGGAGTTCGGCACCTCCGTACAGAAGGTGTTCCGGATCTCGCGGATGTATGAGCGCCTCACCGAGCGCTCGGCGCTGATCATGATCGCGGCCTGGCGCGGCTCATCCCTGGCTGCAGCGCGCGCGAAATATCGCCCGATGCTGCACGACGACGAACGCCAGCGCCCCCGCGCCGCGCCCGCGCAAACGAGGCCCGCCGTGCAGCCCGGCAGCGCCACCCCGACGCGCACGGGCACCGAAGGCTCGGGACGCTAAACGCCTACTGCGGCTTCGCCAGTTCGAGAAAGTGCCGCCCTGCCCGGTCCTCGGTTTCGACGATCCAGGCATCGGGATCGAAGCGGATTTCCTTGGCGATGCGTTCCTCCACCGCCTGCTCCGGCACCGGCTCTTTCGCCATCGGCACGAATGCGCGCTCGGCCGGACGGCTCTCGTCATAGGCGCTCTGCGGCGCCGGCGCATAGAGCATGGCGCTGCCGTCGAGCATCGCCACCTTGACGAACACCGCGCCCGCTTCCTCGGCGCCGCGGCGGCGCACCGCACCGAACACGCCCTCACCCTGGCAGCGGCGCAGATAGGCCGCCACCCAAATTGCAGATTTCAATCGCATGAGGTGGACGATAAGCCAGCGGCGCAACCGGCGCCAGCGCCCTTCCATGTGAAGCCTTAATGACCGATCTGCAAATCATCTGTATCTGCCCCCGCTATTGCGGACATTTCCACAACCGTCCTGCGTCCCGGCTTCGACCGTCGCGCACATCCGGGTCTGTGAAGCCGCCGGCAATCGATAGGGCAACAGCGCGAGACCTGAGGACAATCCGGCGGTTCACATCGGTGTCGCTCGGACGTCACAGCCGTTGGTTAACGGAGCATCCTTGCCAGTACCAAGCCATCAGCCAGGGAGCTAAAGCAATGGCGCACGATCACCACGACCATCATCACCACCACGTTGGTCTGTTCAAGAAGATCAAGTTCGGCACCTACGCAGACGACGTCATTCACGGTTCGGATCGCAGCGACATCATCTTCGGCCTTCGGGGCAATCTTCGGCCTTCGGGGCAACGATGCCATTTTCGCGGGCGACGGCAACGACACCGTCTTCGCGGGCCGCGGCAATGACTGGGTCGATGGCGGCAAGGGCAATGACACGCTGTTTGGCGAAAAGGGCAACGACGCCCTGCTCGGCGGCGATGGCAACGACGAGCTGCATGGCGGCTCCGGCCGGGACCTGCTCGTCGGCGGCGCAGGCCGGGACGAACTGAGCGGCGACCAAGGCAACGACAAGTTTCTGTTCCGCAAAGGCATGGGCGTGGACACGATCGAGTGCCTCGAATCCGGCGACCGGATCGACGTCCGTGACTTCAATATTCCGTCGTTTCAGACGCTTATCAATTCCGCGCGGCAGATCGGCCACAACGTCCAGATCGATCTCGGCAACGGCGACAAGATCGTCATCGAGCATGCGCGCATCTCGGACCTCCACGCCGAGCAGTTCATCCTGGCCAATCAAGTGAAGGGCGTGTCGAGCTCGCAGACCCCCTACCTGCTCAGCAGCGACTCCCATGTCTACACCGAATCGCTGCTGACAACCGGCGACACCGCCAACGGCTACAAGATGGTCGGCATTCCCGACGGCCTCGGCGCGTTCGACAATGGCGACGGAACTTTCACCGTGCTGATGAACCACGAGCTTTCCAATGCCGTGGGCATTGCCCGCGCCCATGGCGGTACCGGCGCGTTCGTTTCGGAGTGGGTTTTTGACAAGACGACGCTGCAGGTGCTGTCTGGCAAGGACCTCATCCACGACGTCTGGCTCTACGACTCGGCGTCGCACAGCTATGTCGACCACAATGCCGGCAACAGCCCGGTGTCGTTCAACCGGTTCTGTTCCGCCGATCTTGCCGGTCAGGGCGCATTCTATAACGCCGAGACCGGCCTCGGTTACAACGGCAAGCTCTATCTCAATGGCGAGGAATCCGGCGTCGAAGGCCGCGCCTTTGCCCACATCGTCGGCGGCGCGCAGGACGGCAACAGCTATGAGCTGGCCTGGCTCGGCAACATGGCCTACGAGAACGTCGTCGCCAACGCGCATACCGGCAACCGCACCGTGGTCGGCCTGATGGACGACGGCCAGAACGGTCAGGTCTATTTCTACGCGGGCGACAAACAATCGACCGGCAGCGCCATCGAGAAGGCGGGCCTGACCAACGGCCACCTGCTCGGCATCCACGTCACCGATCTGGAAGGCGCCGCCAACAACAACTCGCCAAGCAGCACCACCCCGCTCGGCGCCGACGACACCTCCAGCTTTACCATGATCGACCTCGGCGACGTCAGCGGCATGACCGGCGCGCAAATCGATGCGGCCAGCGAGGCGGCGGGCGTGACCACCTTCCTCCGGCCGGAGGATGGCGCCTGGGATACGCTCAACCCCAACCGCTTCTACTTCGTGACGACGAACGCCTTCAACGCCCCGAGCCAGCTCTGGGCGCTGGACTTCGCCGACGCGGCGCATCCCGAGCTCGGCGGCACCATCAAGCTGCTGCTCAACGGCAGCGAAGGCCAGCAGATGTTCGACAACATCACGGTCGATTCCCACGGCAACATCGTGCTCTGCGAAGACGTCGGCAATAACGCCCACCTCGGCAAGGTCTGGCAGTACAATCCCTCGACCGACACGCTGACGCAGCTCGCCCAGCATGATGCCAGCCGCTTCGTCACGGGGGGCGCCAACTTCCTGACCCAGGACGAGGAAGCCTCCGGCGTCATCGATGTGTCGCACATCCTCGGCAGCGCCGGCGAGAACGTCTACCTGATCGACACGCAGTCGCACCTCAACGTGGGCGGCGAGCTGGTCGAAGGCGGGCAGTTGCAGTTGATCCACCAGTATCTCGCCTGACGCCGGTCGCCGGTCGAGGACAGCACGCGATGCGGGGGTGCCGGCTTTCCAGCCGGCGCCTCCGTATCTGTCAAACGGCTGTCACAAACCGTCGACAGTAAGAGGCAGCTTCACCGCTTGCTGCGTGAAGTCCCCGCTCGATACTGTTCGAAACAATCCCTCACCGGAAAACGCGGAGCAATTGCGCGTGAATTTGGCTGCGCAAACAGAGATTTCCAACGACGCAGGATCGGAGCTGCGCGCCGCACTGCGATCGTGCCGCACGGCCTTTGTGGGGATTGCGGCATTCAGCGGATTGATCAACGTGCTGAGCCTGACCGGCTCGCTCTACATGCTGGAAGTCTATGATCGCGTACTGCCCGGCCGCAGCGTGTCCACGCTGGCCGGCCTGACGATTATTGCGGCGCTGCTGTTTGCGTTCCAGGGCGCCCTGGAAATCATTCGCGGACGCATGCTGGTTCGCATCGGCAACCAGATCGATTGGCGCGTCAGCGACCGCATCTACGATCTGGTGGTCCGCCTCCCGCTTCGCACCCGCGGCAGCGGAGACGGGCTGCAGCCGGTTCGCGACGTCGATACCGTTCGGTCCGTCATGTCGGGCTCCGGTCTGCCCGCCCTGTTCGATCTACCCTGGCTGCCGTTTTACCTGGCCATCTGCTTTGCCTTCCATCCGCTGATCGGCGCCACCGCGCTCGGCGGGGCGATCGTACTGGTCATGTTGACCCTGCTGACGGATCGGCTGTCGCGGCAGTCCGTCAAGAAAGCCTCGAACTATGCCGCCGCGCGCAATCGTCTGGCCGACGCCAGCCGCCGCAACGCCGAAGTCCTGATCGCGATGTCGATGTCCTCGCGCTTCCTGGAGCGATGGCGCAGGCTGGGCGACGCCCATCGCAGGCAGCAGCAGACCGCCAGCGATATTTCCGGCGGGTTCGGCGTCACCGGCCGGATCCTGCGCATGATGCTGCAGTCCGCCGTGCTCGGGGTCGGCGCCTACCTTGTCATCCAGCAGGAAGCGTCGGGCGGAATCATCATCGCCAGCTCAATCCTTACCGGCCGGGCACTCGCACCCGTCGACCTCGCCATCGGCAACTGGAAGAACTTCATCGCCGCATTGCAGAGCTGGCAACGCCTCAATGGCCTGATGACGGCCCTGCCCGCCTCCGCCACCAAGCTGCCGTTGCCGGCGCCGGCGCGATTCCTTGTCGTCGACAAGCTGTCGGTGACGCCCCCCGAATCCGACAAGGTGCTGGTCGCCGATGTCAGCTTCCAACTCAAGGCAGGCAGCGCGCTCGGCATTGTCGGCGCCAGCGGATCCGGAAAATCCTCGCTGGTCCGCGCCCTGGTCGGCGCATGGCGACCATCACGCGGCGTGATCCGGCTCGATGGTGCGTCGCTGGATCAATGGTCGCCCGATACGCTGGGAAATCACATCGGATACCTGCCCCAGGACGTCGAACTGTTCGAGGGCAGCATCGCAGAGAACATCGCAAGGTTTGCGCCCGATGCTGCCATGGAGTCGGTACTTGCCGCCGCCAACGCTGCCGGTATCCACCAGCTCATCGTCAGCCTGGCCGATGGATACAACACGCAGATCGGCGAACAGGGAACGTTGCTGTCGGCCGGTCAGCGGCAACGGGTGGCGCTCGCACGGGCGCTCTATGGAAATCCCTTCGTCGTGGTGCTCGACGAGCCCAATTCCAATCTGGACATGGAGGGTGAAGAAGCGCTGACGCGCGCGATTCTCGCCGTTCGGGCGCGCGGCGGCATCGTTGTCATCGTCGCGCATCGTTCCAGCGCGCTCGCCGCCGTGGATTTCGTGATGACGATGCTCCAGGGCCGGCAGCAGGCGTTCGGGCCCAAGGAGGAAGTGCTGTCCGTGGTGGCACGGCGCGAGCCGCCGGCGCCTGCCGCGCCATTCAAGGTCGTCCTCCCGCAACCGGCTGCATCCACATGACCGGCGCGACGATACAGGGCGAAGGTCGCAGCCTGCGCCATCATTTGCTGGCCGGCGCCGTTCTCGCAGCGCTGCTGGCCGGCGGGATCGGCGGCTGGGCTGCCAGGACGGAGCTGTCGGGTGCGGTCACTGCCTCCGGATCGGTCGTCGTCGATTCCAACGTCAAGAAGGTCCAGCATCTTACCGGCGGCATTGTCGGAGAGCTGATGGTTCGCGAAGGCGACCGCGTTCGCGCCGGCGATACGTTGATGCGGCTGGACGAAACCGCCCTGCGCGCCGGCCTCGCCATTTACACGAAAGGGCTGGACGAAATGCGCGCTCGCAAGGCCCGTCTTGCCAGCGAGCGCGACGGCGCCGACCAACTGGTGATCGGGGCGGAGATGCTCGACAACGCTTCCGCAGAATTCGCCGCGGCGCTCGACAGCGAGCGCAAGCTGTTTGCGCTGCGTGCGACCGCGCGAGCCGGACAGAAATCGCAGCTTCGTCAGCGCATTGCGCAGCTCGAGGACGAAATCCGCGGTTATGCGGCGCTTCAGCAGGCCAAGGCGGAAGAGATCGAGTTGATACAGCGTGAGTTGACCGGGGTGCGCGGCCTCTGGGAGAAGAATCTCGTCCAGCTAAACCGCCTTACCCTGCTGGAGCGCGAAGCCGCCCGTCTCAAGGGCGAACTCGCCCAGTCGATCGCTTCCACGGCACAGGTGCGGGGCAAGGTCACTGAAATTGAGCTGCAGATCCTCCAGATCGATCAGGAACTCAGCAGCGAGGTCGCCAAGGAGCTGCGCGAGATCGACGGCAAGATCGGCGAATTTGTCGAGCGCAAGGTGACGGCCGAGGATCAGCTCAAGCGCGTCGAGATCCGCGCGCCGCAAGGCGGGGTGGTCCACCAGCTCAACGTTCACACGGTCGGCGGCGTGGTCAGTCCGGCCGATCCCGTGATGTTGATCGTACCGGAGGCCGATCTGTTGATGGTCGAAGCCAAGATCTCCCCCGCCGACATCGACCAGCTCTACCTCGGTCAACCGACCAGCCTGCGATTTTCCGCGTTCAACCAGCGAACCACGCCGGAGATTCAGGGAAAAATCAGCCGTATCTCCGCCGATGTGACGCCGGATCAACGCACCGGCCAGAATTACTACACCGCGCGCGTCTCGATTGCGCCCGAAGAACTGGCGCGTCTCGGCAATGTCAGGCTGGTTCCGGGCATGCCGACGGAGGTCTTCGCCAGAACCTACGACCGCAGCATCCTGTCCTATTTGACCAAGCCGCTCTCGGACCAGGTTGCGCGCGCCTTCCGCGAACGCTGATGCGGCAAGGCCGCTTCCGCCGATCGCGGCGGCCGCAACGCTAGTCGATCGGCCGGCCGGTCATGGCGGAGAGTTCTTTCACCAGGCGGTCCGACATCTGGCCGGTCACCGGCAGCTTGCGGTCGCGTTCGAACTTGGTGATCGCGGCCTGGGTGTCGGCGCCGATCAGGCCGGTCGGCTTCAACTGGCCGTAGCCGTATTCGGTGAGCGTGCGCTGGACGGCGGCGATCTTGCGCCCCGCCGCGGTCT
>JAKFVP010000256.1 GCA_021732175.1 Bradyrhizobium sp. | reverse complement strand
TCGCGGAACGGCTCGATCGCGATGATCTTCTCGCGCGCGGCGATCTCGCCGCGGATCACCCAGTAGAGCGAACCTCCGGCGAGGATCTCGTCCTCGCGCTTGGGCGTCATGCGCGTGATGTGGACATGCCGTTGCGGCAGTCCCTTCTTTTTCGCCGTCGCCATCCGTTCGGCGACCCATTGCTTGAGTTCCCGGACGGAATCGCAGCCGACTGCAAGCTTGATGAGATGGAGAGGCATGCCCGCTAGTTAGCGGGCTATGGCGGCAGCATCAATCATTGTCCGCGGCCGGAGCCGATGCTGGCGGTGGAGAACCCGAACCCGGGGGCGGTGCAAGCTGCGTCGGCGCGCGCGCCGATTTCGGCGGCGCAGGCGGGGCCTGCTTCTTGGCAGCAGCCGGCGGCGGGTTGGCCGGCGGCGCGGCGGCGGAACGCGGCGCCGGTGCGGCTCCACCAGGCGCGGCGGCGCCGCGAGGCGGCGGCGGTGCGGCCGATCCCGGTCCGCCCGGTTCAGGGGTCATGATGTTGACGGGCGGCGTCGAGGATGCCGAGGGGAAATCGATCATGGTGGTCGGCTTGCCCGGCGGCACCGTCGTCAAAGGCGTCTGGGCAATGGCCGGCGGCAACGCCGCGATCGCGCCGCCCGGTGCGGCAGCGGTGGCAGGCATCGCCGGCATGCCCCAGGACGGCGAATAGCGCATCACCAGCCCCTCATAGACGCGATCGTCCATGTTGCTCATGATCTGCCGGCTGTTGCTGAGCGAGCGGAAGGCGGGACAGCCCTGCGGGCTGCAATGGTCGCGCGCGACCAGCACGTAGGCCATCAAACCGTAGCGGTCGCGCTCGACGGCACGGCGCAGCGACTCGATCTCCGGCGTCAGGTTGCGATTGACGGTGGCGGCGTCGCCGAGCGCGGTCAGACGGGAGATCTGCGAGGCGGCATAAGAAATCGCCGCGGCAGCCGATTCAGGCGAGGCAAACAGCGTCGTCTCGCAGGCGGTGAGCACGGTCTCGCCGGCGAGATCGTCGATGCAGGACATCGCAGGTGTTGCCGCCATTGCCGGCGGTGCCTGACCGGATGAGGCGGATGGGCCACCCGGCCAGCCGAAACCGCGAATGGTTGCCGCCACCGCAACGCCGACGGCCAGCAGCGTGATCACCGTGAGCGCGCCGTTGGCGACGGACTTCTCGGCGCGCACCATCGTGATCAGCATCAGGATCGCGAAGAATCCCGCTGCGGCCAGCGTCAGCCACATCGGAAATGACGGCGAACGCCAGATGTGATCCAGCGAGGAGGCCCAGGCCCAGTTCATACGCGAAGTTCCTACCCAAATTCGCGTGATGCGCAACGAGCACAAAGTCGCGCGCTATCGATGTGCTGAATGTGACTGCCAACCCCGGCCATTTGACGGCGGCCGGGAACCAGGCACAACGAAGCCGTGCGCAGTTGATTCAGGTAAGGGCGAGCTGGCTTTCCTTCGCCACCCGTTCGAAAGCTTCGCTCGAGCTCTTGATGCGATACTGGCAATCGTCGCCCTCGGTCGGCAGCAGCCGGATCACCTCATAGGTACCCGTGGCGGCCGGACGCGACACATTGCTTGCAGTAAAATACACGGTCGATCCAACAGTGAACTTGTGCTTCAACGCCCTCTCCATACGCGCGATTTTCCGGCCTGACGCCTACGTCCCCGAAGCGGCGGCCGGTTTGAGAACCCTGCGGCAACCTAGCACAGCAAAGCCGCAATTGGCCAGCAACATCGGGACATGGCAAACGCGCCGATTTAGCAGGTTTTTCAGCACCCTACCCGCACAATTGAAGGTCTTCCTGAGCGCTTTTGGCTAACTCCCCGAAAGCACGGGGTTTCGGTTCATCGCTTGCCACGGCCTGTGATCGCGGCCATGGCAATAAATCAACTTAAAATTGCTGGATTTCCGGAACCTCGCGCGACCGGTTCCCGCTGGCGCTCTTAGACGGTCTCAAACTTCTCGATGACGATCGTCTCGGCAAGCCCGTCGCGGGTCCATTGCTGGAACGCCGGCAGCGCCTGCATCGCTTCCATGTAACGCCGCACCGCTGGCGCGACCTCGATCGCGTAGGTGCGAAAGCGGTGCACCACCGGGGCGTACATCGCGTCCGCCCCGCCGAAGGCGCCGAACAGGAACGGGCCGCCATGGCGGGCCAGGCAATCGGTCCAGATCTCCTGAACGCGGGCAATGTTGTCGCGCGCCTCCTGCGAGAGCGGAACAGGACCGACCGGCCGGTGCAGGTTCATGCCGCATTCGTTGCGCAAGGCGGCGAAGCCCGAATGCATCTCCGCCGAAATCGCCCGCGCCCGGGCCCGCGCCGCGCGATCCTCGGGCCAGAGCTTCTTGTCGGGAAATTTCTCCGCGAGATATTCGATGATGGCCAGCGAATCCCACACCGTGATGTCGCCATCGACCAGGATCGGCACCTTGCCGGCGGGCGAGACGGCGAGAATGCGCTGCTTGTCCGCAGCTCCCGTGTAGAGCGGGATGAACGTCTCCTCGAACGGGATGTTGCTGGCCCGCAGCGCCAGCCACGGCCGCATCGACCAGGACGAATAATTCTTGTTGCCGATGACGAGCTTCAGTCCAGCCATGAGGGGATTTTCCTTTTTCGGGCGCTTATCTTGCCACAGGCGGCAAGACGCGTTCAACCTTTGGGCCTGCGGACGGGGATGCCACATGCGCGCTTATCTGGTCGACATCATCGCGGTCGCTTTCTTCATAGTCGAGTGGGCGGTCTACGCCGTCACGCTGGAGCATTCGGCCTACGGCAAGAACAGCCTGTCGGCGCGCATGAACGTGTTCCGCGAGGTCTGGATGCGCCAGATGCTCGACCGCGAGGCACGGATGGTGGACATGCAGATCATGGGTTCGCTGCAGAACGGCACCGCGTTCTTTGCCTCCACCAGCCTGTTCGCGATCGGCGGCGGCCTCGCGCTGCTGCGCGCCACCAATGACGCGCTCGCCGTGATGAAGGAGCTGCCGGTCGATCTGACGCCCTCGCCCGCACTGTGGGAAGTTAAATGCGTCGGGCTGATCGTAATCTTCATCTACGCCTTCTTCAAATTCTCCTGGGCCTATCGCCTGTTCAACTATGTCGCGATCATGCTGGGCGCGATGCCGCCGGCTGCCCAGCGCGACACCGCCGAGGCGCAGGCTCATGTGATGCGCACCACAAAGCTGTTCGAGTCGGCGGGCAGCCATTTCAACCGCGGCCAGCGCGCCTTTTTCTTTGCACTCGGCTATCTCGGCTGGTTCATCAGTCCATGGGCGCTGTTCATCACGACAGCCGCGGTCGTGGTCGTGATCTGGCGGCGGCAGTTCGCATCGAACGCGTGGAAGGCGATGGATGTCGGGCCGTGAATGCCGGCCCATGGCCTACTTTGCATGGGGTTGTTTTCGCTGTTTATGTCAGGGTGCCGCGGTGCATCGCTGCCACTAACCCGAAAAGTCCTTCGGCGTGAATTCGAGGTCGAGCACCCTCCATTCGCCGTAGCGGTCCACCGGCAGCATCTTGTAGGGCTGGCATTGCTTGAGCGCAGCGATCGCGCTCTGCAGCATCTCGATCGCCTTGATGTTGGCGCTGCCGCCGCCGATCGCGGGATCGGCGGCAAGCCGGCCATCCTGGGTCATCATCACGCGCAGCTTCACCATGATGTGGTCGGACGGCTGCACCGACGCCGGCAGCTTCGCGCACGACCGCAGATGCTTCCGAAACTGCGCGATCACGCTGGACGAGATGTCGGCTTTCTCGGAAGCCGTCGCGTCAAAGCCGTCGTCGGACTTGCCGGGATTGGCCATCGGCGCCGCATCGACCGGCAGCCCCAGCACGACGTTGTACTTCACCGACAGGTCCGGCTCAGGCGGCTTGTAGCCGGGCAAGGCCGCACCGAACTGCGCCGGCGGCGGAGCGCCGGGCGCTGCGCCTTGTTGCGCTTGTTGGGCTTGCTGAGGTGCGGCCGGCGGTGGCGCAGCGCTCGCCGGCTGTGGTGCCGGCGCTGGCGCCGCCGCGGCTGACGGAGCCGCCGCGGCCGATTGCTGCTTTGCAGGTGACTGCTTCGAAGCCGGCTGCTTCGACGGCGACTGCTGCGCAGCGGGTTTCTGTTCGAAAACCGATGGGTCCGGCAATTGGAGCTGCGGCTCGTCGGGCTTGGTCTCGGCCTTGACCTCCGCCTTGGGCTTTTCGGCCTCGACCTCCTGCGGCGTAACAATGTCGACCGCAATAGACTCGGTGGACGAGCCGAGCGGATGCACCTCGGACATCAGCACCAACAGCGCCACGATCGACAAATGCACGATCACAGACGCGGTGACGCCCGTTCGTATGGCCTGATCCTGATCCACCTGTTTTGCAGCGCTGGTTCGCCCCCCCATCCGACAATAGCCGGTCGGAGGTAACGGCCTCAATCCCATTTTGGCGAGAAGCCAAAATCCGTGATCCGGCCGTCACTTCTGCCCAGCGCCGACACTTCGGCCATTTCGGCCTCGGAAAGCTCGAAGTCGAAGATCTCGATGTTCTCCGACAGCCGTTCCAGCCGCGAGGTGCGCGGGATCGCGGAAACCTGCTGCTGCACCAGCCAGCGCAGGCAGACCTGCGCGGCGCTCTTGCCATGCGCGCGCCCGATCCGCGCCAGCACTTCGTCCTTGCGCACCCGTCCCTTGGCGATCGGGCTGTAGGCGACCAGCGCCATATCATGCTGTCGGCAGGCTTCCAGCACCTTGGTCTGGTCGAGATAGGGATGGTACTCGACCTGGTTGCAGATCAGCGGCGCCGGGCATTTGTCGACCGCTTCCTCCATCAGCGCGACGGTAAAGTTCGAAATGCCGATGTGCTTGGTAAGGCCGAGCTTGCGCACATGCGCCAGTGCATCGAGCGTCTCCGACAGCGGCACGCGCGGATTCGGCCAATGCAGCAGCAGCAGGTCAACCTCGGTGAGGCGCAGCTTGTTGAGGCTCTCCCTGGCGGAGCGCTGCAGGTCATGCGGCGCAAAGTGGCTGGTCCAGACCTTGGTAGTGACGAACACCTCGCTGCGGGGAATGCCGGAGAGCCGCAGCCCCTCGCCGACCTCGCGCTCGTTCTCATAGGCCTGCGCGGTGTCGATGTGGCGATAGCCGAGCCGCAGCGCCTGCTCGACCAGCCGCGTGCAGGTCCGCCCGCGCAGCTCCCAGGTTCCAAGCCCGATGGCGGGAATCTTCGCGTCTTTTGCTTCGATGAATTGCATCGCGGGCTCTCAACCTCGGACCCGCATTATGTCGCGCCCGGCCTGCGCTTGCTAGGCTGGCGTGGGTTCCGTGGAAAGAGCTGCGAACACGGTTTCCGGCGAGTGTGCGATCACCGCCAGCAGCGCGCGTGCGGGTCCCCGCGGCGCGCGCTTGCCCTGCTCCCAGTTGCGGATGGTCTCGACGGGAACGCCGAGGCGCGCGGCGAATTCGGTCTGGGTCAATTGCGCGCGGCGGCGCAGGTCGCGCACGCCTTTCGGCGCCGTGTCGGCAGCAGGCATTTCCGGCGCCAGCGGGAACTCCCTGCCGTCGCGCAGTTCGACGATCCGTCCGTCCGCTTTCAGCCGAAACCGCTTCATGACCGGCATCATCGGCCAAGCCCGTTAAGACTCGATTAACGATAAGGCGCCGGACGCCGAACGCTATTTCAGGCCGAACCACAGCGTGGCGATGCCGAGGAAAGAGAAGAAGCCGACGACATCGGTCACGGTGGTGACGAACGTACCTGATGCCACCGCCGGGTCCGCCTTCACCTTCTCCAGCAGGATCGGGATCAAAATGCCGCCGAGCGCGCCGGCGACGAGATTGCAGATGATGGCAAGGCCGATCACCACACCGAGGCCGGGGATCTTGAACCAGGCCACTGCGGCCACGCCGGTGATGACGGCAAAGGCAAGTCCGTTGACGAGCCCGACCATCCCTTCGCGCATCACCACGCGCCAGGCATTGCTGGCGCCAAGCTCGCGCGTGGCCAACGCCCGTACCGCCACCGTCATGGTCTGGGTTGCGGCATTGCCGCCCTGGCTCGCCACGATCGGCGCCAGAACGGCCAGCGCCACCATCTTCTCGAGCTGCCCCTCGAACAGGCCGAGCACGGAGGATGCGAGGAAGGCGGTGGCCAGATTGACAAGCAGCCAGTTGAAGCGGCCGCGCGCGATGGTCCAGACGCTGTCCGACAGCTCTTCGTCGCTGGTGACGCCGCCCAGCGCCTTGAGGTCCTCGTCAGCCTCTTCCTCGATGACGTCGACGACGTCGTCGATGGTGATCACGCCGACCAGCCGGTTCTCGGTGTCGACCACGGGGGCTGCGACCAGATTGTACTTGCCGAACATCCGCGCGACTTCCTCCTGGTCGTCGAGCACGGAGACGCGGCGGCGGTCCTCGTCCACCAATTCCTTGAGCGGCACGAGCCGGCGCGAGCGCAGCAGCACGTCGAGCGGGACTGCACCCTGCCAGCGCTTGTCGGCATCGACGGCGTAGATTTCATAGAACCTGTCGGGCAGGTCCGACGTCTCACGCATGTAGTCGATCGCCTGCCCCACGGTCCAATCGGGCGGCACCGCGATCAGCTCGGTCTGCATCCGCCGGCCGGCGGAGTTTTCGGGATATTCGAGGGAGCTCTCGATGACGTCGCGT
>JAKFVP010000258.1 GCA_021732175.1 Bradyrhizobium sp. | reverse complement strand
TTGACAGCGGCGATGATCGGCTTCGGGAAGGCTTCCATTCGCGCGGTCAGCGCCTGGCCGCGGCGCACGAAAGCGCGCACGGCGATATCAGGCCCCTGCCGCACGCTTTCAGAGAACTCCTTGATGTCGGCGCCGGCCGAGAAGGCGCGGCCCGCGCCGGTCAGGATGACGGCACGGATCGCTGGATCGTCCTCGATCGTATCGAGCAAAGACATCAGCCGGTCGACCAACGCGTAGCAGAGTGCATTGAGTTTTTCGGGGCGGTTGAGCGTCAGCAGCGCAACGCCCTCCCGTACTTCCATCAACACCAGATCGGACATTGGGAGAGCCTCCGTAAGCATAACTTGCATGGAAGTCAGGCTTAGGAGATCGCTGCGATTGCGTATACTCACTAGGCGGTATACATTCGAGCTATGCCGCCGAACGGAAATCCGACCCGCGAGCGCATCATCGCCGCCGCGACAAAGCTGTTCTACAGCGAGGGCCTGCGCGCCACGAGCGTCGATGCGGTGGCGGAGAAGGCCGGCGTCACCAAGAAGACGCTGTATTATCATTTCCAGACCAAGGACGAGCTGATCGCGGCCTATCTCGCCTCGCGCGACCAGCCGACGCTGGCCTATTACGAACGCTGGTTCGGCGAGACCAAGGGCTCGACCGCGGACAAGGTGCGCGGGCTGTTCCGTGCGTTCGGCAAGTCAGCCGACACGCCGCACTGGCGCGGCTGCGGCTTCCTGCGCACCATCGCCGAGCTCGCCAGCATGCCCGGCCATCCCGCGATCAAGGCCGGCGCCGCACACAAGAAGCGCTTCGAAGCCTGGATGACGGCCAAGCTCGCGGACGATGACGTGCGCGATGCGGAGAAAATCGCGCGGCAGATCGTGATCCTGCTCGATGGCGCCGCGACCGTGATGCTGATCCATCGCGACGCCGCCTATGTCGAGACGGCGGGCGACGTTGCGGCTGATCTGGTCGCGCAGGCGAGCGCGGCGAGGAAGCCGCGGCTCACCGCTTCTCGATGACGAGGCTCTGCGTGCAGCGGCCGAAATAGCCCTTGGTGTCGGCCAGCCGCGCCATGGCGAGTCCTGCGCCATCAGGGCCGATCCACGACACCGCGTCGAGCAGGATCCATTCGCCGACGGGCTCGCGCGCCATGTTGACGTTGAGGTCGGCGTTCAGAAACGTCCACTTCGTCCAGTCCAGCGCGCTCGAGGCGTTGCAGAAGTCGGAAGCGGCCACCGCGCGCATCGCTTGCGAGATGGCAAAACCCTCGATCAGCGGCCGGTCGGCGCGGTACCAAATCGCGCCCGCTCCCGGACCGCCGAACCGGCCGCGCGCGGCGCGGATGGTCATGCCAAGTCCGAACGGGCTGTTCTGCGGTTCTTCACGCGACTGCTCGGGCAAGGCGACATCGAGCGGCGGTTCGACAATGTCGGCCGGCAAGGGCTGCGCCTGACGCCTGATCTTCAGCACGGTCGCACCGACCGTGAGTTTGCCATCGGCCAGAAGCCTGACGGCGCAGAGCTGGATCTTGCGGCCCTCGCGCAGCACCTCGGTTTCGATGGTCAGCGGCGCCACCGGAACGGGGCGCATCAGGTCGATCGTGGCGCGCGCGATCTGCATTGGAGCCGGCGCCGGGATGCGTTCGGCGGCCCATACCACCAGCGAGGACGGCGCCCCGCCATGCTGCATGTTCGGATCCCAGGGGCCGGCGGCATGGGGGCTGGTGACGACATTAGCGCCGTCGACGCGAAAAATGGCTTCCATCAAATAAGGACTGCAATTTCGCGGCGAGGCGGGTTCGGCTCAACCCGCGGCCGCGAGCGGCAGTTCGAGTCCGTTGGGGAGCTCGATATCGACCTCGAGAGTCGAAACGTCCTTGCCCCGTTCCATCCGGACAATAACCCTGTCGGGATCGAGCGCAACATGGCGCGATACCGCAGCGAGGATTTCCTCCCGCAGCTTGCACAGCAGATCGGGCTGCTGCCCGAGCAATCCACGCTCGTGCGCCAGCAGGATCTGCAGCCGCTCCCGCGCCACGGGTGCGGTCGGGGCGGGAGGCTCAGGTCGGGAGAACAGGCGGAACAACTTCACGCTCATGCAGCCCTCCGTCCCAGCAGGCGATTCATCAGCCCGACCTTGTCGGCCGGCACGGTCATCTCGACGGTCTCGCCGAGCAGGCGGCGCGTGGCGTCGAGATAGGCGCGCGCCGGCGCACTGGCGGGATTGTTGAGCGTGACGGGCGAGCCGACATTGGAGGCGCGCAGCACATCCTGGCTTTCCGGGACGATGCCGAGCAGCGGCGAGGCCAGGATTTCCAGCACGTCCTCGATCGACAGCATCTCGCCGCGGGTGGCGCGGGCGGCATCGTAGCGGGTGATCAGGACATGCTTCTCCACCCGCTCGCCCTTCTCGGCTTTCGCGGTCTTGGAGTCGAGCATGCCGATTATGCGGTCGGAATCGCGCACCGACGACACTTCCGGATTGGTGACGATGATCGCCTCGTCGGCGTAGCGCATGGCGAGCGTGGCGCCACGCTCGATGCCGGCCGGGCTGTCGCAGATGATCCAGTCGAAGGTCTCGCGCAACTCGGCGATGACGCGACCGACGCCCTCTTCGGTCAGCGCATCCTTGTCGCGGGTCTGCGAGGCCGGCAGCAGATGGAGGTTTTCCAGCCGCTTGTCGCGGATCAGCGCCTGCGGAAGCTTGGCGACGCCCTGCACGACATTGATCAGATCGAACACGACGCGCCGTTCGGCGCCCATGACGAGATCGAGATTGCGCAAACCGACATCGAAATCGACGACGACGACTTTCTTGCCGTTTTGCGCCAGCGCCGCTCCCAGAGCGGCCGTCGTGGTGGTCTTGCCCACCCCTCCCTTGCCTGACGTCACAACCAGAACCTTGGCCATCGCAAGACCTCCATACTGTTTAATTGAGCTACCTAACTAAGCGGGACGACCCGCATGACATTGCCGTCGAGCAAGGCCTGCACGGGCCGGTTACGCAACGCATCGGGAATTTCTTCTGCGGTCTGGTAATAGCCGTCGATCGCGAGCAGCTCGGCTTCCATCTTGTGGCAGTAGATTCGCGCCGACGAATTGCCGTTGACGCCGGCCATGGCGCGACCGCGCAGCGTGCCGTAGACATGGATCGAGCCGCCGGCGACGATCTCTGCGCCCGAGGCGACCGAGCCCACGACCGTCACATCGCCGTCAGGAAATACGATGGACTGGCCGGAGCGCACGGGGCTGTCGAGCAGCAGCGATGACGCCGGCGGCTTGACCTCCGGCTTTTCGGGTTCGACCTGCTGGATCGGCGCGTGCCGCCCCCCGGTGAGCAGCGGCGGCATGCTCTGGGTGAGCCGCGAGGCCTCGCAGCCCTCGATGCCGAGGACGCGGATGTTGCGCTTCTCCAGGCTCATCACGAGATGGGAGATCGCCGAGCCCGACAGATCGACGGTGGCAAGGTCGAGAACCACGGGCTTGCCGAGGAAGAAGCCCGGCGAGCGCGACAGCGTCGCGTCGATATCCTCCAGCCATTCCATGATCGGCACGACCGGGGAGAACACGAAGGCGAGGTAAGACCGGCCTCGCAGACGAACCAATTGGCGGGTGGGCTCAACGATTGCGTCCATGGCTCGCTCGACCTTTCTTATTGAATGGTTACCAATCGAGCCGCATGGTTAATGAAAACTTAATGCCCTGTGGCCGCAATTGGGCATCTCGGAGGCCATTGTTTTTCCAAGGAAAGACGGATTTTGGCGCGGGATTCGCGGATTCTCCCGGCAAGATCGAAGGCTGCGGCATATCCGCCAGAAGGCCGGAAGTTGCCGATGTGCCACAACTCAACGCGAATTTGCCGCGATCTGGGCACATTAATGTCCAGCACATGTTTCATCACAGGCCAGTGACGCCGCCCGTCGGGTGAGCGAAACCTCCGCGCAGAAGCGCGGCTCTTGCCAGGGGATGGGCAATGGGGAGCTGTGGGCATGCAGCGGTTGCGGGATATTTCCCGCTCCGCCAGTTCAATTCCGTCGGACGATGCAGCGCACGCCGGCGACGTTTTGATTCAACTTCTTCGTTCCGGGTTTCCCGATCAATCAACACGTCGGCAGGAGGTTCGTGCGTGAACCCCAGCCGTCGAGAATTTTATCGACCCGTTCGATGAAAGAGTAAGAGTCACGCGTCAGAGGAGTAGCGTATGAGTGACACAATCGACCAAAAAGCTCCCTTGAGCCCGAATGACCCCGCCTATTACGCGCCGCGTACGCCGCGTGAGCCGGACGCCTCGCGGCTGCCCAGGCTGGGCGAGACCAACCGCCCGTTCCGGGCCCCCGCGACATCCATCACGGATACGACGCTCGACGGGCAGCTTGAGAACGCGGTGCGCGAATCCCTGTCGCAGTCCC
Source organism: Bradyrhizobium sp. (assembly GCA_021732175.1). Lineage (GTDB taxonomy): Bacteria > Pseudomonadota > Alphaproteobacteria > Rhizobiales > Xanthobacteraceae > Bradyrhizobium. The sequence continues at coordinate 2,265 of JAKFVP010000258.1, read as the reverse complement.
AGCGGCATCCGCTCGATCCCGAAGCCGTGGAAGAGCCGCCGGAGATGCGCGGTGCGCTGCTGGGCGTCGTCGGCCGCTTTGCCGCCGCCGTCGGCGCGGCCGCCTTCGTCGCGCTGCTCTTCGTCATCGTGATCCCGTCGCTGCGGCAGCAGAGCGCGGACCCGTCTGCAGCCGAAGTGATCGACTCCATGAAGTCGGCGCTGATGAAGTCCGAGCAGTCGGCCAAGCCTCGCGAGGCACAGCCGTCGCCGGATCTGCAGTCGATTCTGGCAGCCTCCCCGGCCAGCGTGCCGGCCAAGCACGAAGAGTCGGAAGTGCTGCTGAAGCAGTTCATGCAGTGGCAGCAAAAGCCGGCAGACTCCGCGGATACCAAGTGAACAACACCATTCAGAACCTTGAACCACGCACTACCCGAAAGGGGGAAGTTATGATGACGCCTCAACGCCGACTTCGGTCGATTACGCAGTGGAAGTGCAGTCCCCCGTTCAGCGCGGCACTCCTGATCGGCGTGCTGCTTGCCGGTCCCGCCGGTGCAGCGCCCGGCGACAAGCTCGACGTGCTGCGCGATCTCGCAACCCGCGTCGGCGCCGTCGTCGGCTCCGCGCTGACCTGCAAGGACATCGCAAGGCCGCGCGTGCAGACGGTGGTCGACAAGTTCACCTCCGTCATCAGGGAAGCCGCCGGCACCGAGGCCGAACGCACCGACCTGACCCAGGCGCTCGACCGCGGCGTGACGGAAGGACGCACGTCGGTGGCCGTCGGCAAGACCGATTGCCGGGCAGCCGACCGCCAGCTCGCCGATCTCGAACGCTCGGTCGCCGGCCCCAGCCTGTCGGCCGTGATCGGGCCCGCGCCCGCCAATGCCGCCCCCGCTCCGGCTCCGATGCCTGCTCCTCCGGCGGCAGCTCCCTCGCCGGCACCGTCATTTGTCGCCACGACGCCGGGACCGGCGCCGGGCGCCACCTTCCCGCCGGCCGTGGTTCGCGGCATGACCGACCGCGAGATCCGTTTCGGCATCGCCGCGCCCTTCTCCGGCTCGGCGCGCGAGCTCGGCCGCCAGATGAAGCTCGGCATCGACACGGCGTTCGCCCGCGTCAACGATGCCGGCGGCGTCGACGGGCGCATGCTGAAACTGTTCGCCGCCGATGACGGCTACGAGCCGTCGCGCACGGCGGACGCGATGAAGCAGCTCTACGAAAAGGACCAGGTGTTCGGGATCATCGGCAATGTCGGCACGCCGACCGCCGCCGTCGGCATCCCCTATGCGTTGGAGCGCAAGATGCTGTTCTTCGGCGCGTTCACCGGCGCCGGCCTCCTGCGCAACGATCCGCCGGATCGCTACGTGTTCAACTACCGTGCCAGCTATGTCGAAGAAACCGACGCGGCGGTGCGCTATCTGGTCAAGATCCGTAAGATTCCGCTGAAGCAGATCGCAGTGTTCGCCCAGCAGGACTCCTACGGCGATGCCGGCTTCACGGGCGTGGCCAAGGCCTTCCGCGCCATGGGCGCCAACGATGCGCAGATCCTGCGGCTTGGCTACAAGCGCAACACTGTCGAGGTGGATGAAGCCGTCAACACGCTGAAGGCGCAGAAGACGCCGATCAAGGCAGTCGTGATGGTCGGCACCTACCGCGCCTGCGCCAAGTTCATCGAGAAGACCAAGGATCTGATCCCCGGCCTAGTCTACACCAACGTGTCGTTCGTCGGCTCCACGGCGCTTGCCGACGAGCTGATGCTGCTGGGCCCGCGCTTTGCCCAGGGCGTCATCGTGACCCAGGTGGTGCCTGCGGTGTCCGGCTATTCGAGCATCGTGCTCGAATACAAGAACGCGCTTGCCAAGTACTTCCCGGGCGAAGCGCCGGACTACGTCTCGCTGGAAGGCTATGTGGCGGCCAACCTGCTGATCCAGGCCATCAAGAAGGCCGGTCCCTCGTTCGACACCGAGAAGCTCGTCGATACGCTGGAGGCCATGCGCGAGCTTGACCTCGGCCTCGGCACCAAGCTTGGCTACGGCCGCGCCGAGCACCAGGCCTCGCACAAGATCTGGGGCACGGCGATCGACGAAAAGGGCAAGTACCAGGCGATCGAGCTCGAGTAAGCGAGCACGCTTCCCTTCAAAAGCAAAATGGCCGGGCTTGCCCCGGCCATTTTCTTTTTGTGGGTTAGCGGGCGCGAGAACTCACGCCAGCGCGGGATCGACGGCTTCCTCGTATTCCTTCTTGAAGCGCGCGATCAGTTCGGCGGCGGGCATCACCTTGCCGATAT
>JAKFVP010000630.1 GCA_021732175.1 Bradyrhizobium sp. | reverse complement strand
GGCATAGCGTTGCTGGTCGGCGGGGCAGCCTTTCTCGTCAGCGGGCTGATCTTCCTTGTGCCCACGCGCCTGGCGCGATCGGCGCAGCAAAGCAACGTCGACGAAGGCCGGGAAGAGATCGATCGCCATCTGCGCGACCTTCGCCGGGAGCGGGGCGATTTGTCGTAGATCGGCTTTGCCGGTCTAGAGGGCCGGACGACCGCGAAAATTGTCGATCAGAATGTGAATGCTGATCAGAAGAACCCACGCCGGGAGAACCGCGATGCTCCAGCTGATGAAGTAGCTGCCGAGCAGCAGGGCGAGCGCCAGCACGTAACCGAGCCAGGCCATCCAGCGCGGTGCAAATGCGGTGTGCAGCGCGACAGTCGATGTCGAAATCATGAACACGCCCGCCATCTTGATCGCATACACATTGACGATGTTGTAGGCGACCGCGCGGGCGACGTGGAAAGCAGGCGAGTTGATCAACGCATCCGGGTCAACGGTGGCGGTCAGCACGATGGCGCCAATGACGGCGGCTCCAACGAAGAGAAGGCCCAGAAACAGCACGCCGCTTCCGAAGAATACGGTCGCGAAGAAGCGGTCTTCAGGCTGGCCCGACCGGTCGCGCAGCACGCCGATGAACCACAGGAAGGCGATGCCGGCGAAGGGGATCAAATTCAGGGCGAGAGCAACGTCGGCCACGCCGGTCTTTATCCACGCGCCTGATTCCAGGGGGTCGGCGGGTATCGCATTTCGCAGCAGCCACAGTGCGGCGAACAGCAGGATAGAAAACACGATGCCGGCGACGGCCGCCGCTCTCGGCGACTTCAGGTCCGCGCGCGTGAGTGTTTGATGGTCTGACGTGGATGCCATTGGTTCGTGGAAGACCACCAATCGTCGAGGGGATGGGCGTTGACCTAGATCAAACGGCCGGCCCGTTGCGAAAGAAAGGGCCGCAACACAGTCGTCGTGATCGCGCCCGATTGCGAAGCTTTCCCGAGCCTTTCAGAACATTAATACAGACGTCAGAATCCCGTAATACGAGGGTTGGCATTGATGCGGCTGCGATTTGCAAAGCAGAGGTTTCGCTGCCTCATGACCAAACCCATTCTGACGCCGGACGTGCTGGCCGGCATTCCCGCGCTGATCGAACAGGGCCTGTGTAAGGCCGACATTGCCGAGCGGCTCGGCTGCAAGGTGAGCACGCTGGCTGTCCGCTGCTCGACTGCGGGCATCAGCCTGAAAGGCCACCGGAAGCTGGTAATGCGCGACAAGAGCCCGGTCAATTTGAGCCGCAAGGCCTTGGCCGGCTTGACCGCGCACGCGGCCGCCATCGGCTGCAGCCCGGCGCAGCTTGCCGCCGACCTGCTCGAAGCCATCGCACGCGACAATCTCTATGAGGCCGTGCTCGACAAGGCCCCGCTGCAACCTGTCGATTGAGATGCGGTCCGCAGACCGGCAGCGCAGATTTCGCGACTAGTGCGCGATGAGCCGGCCCGAGACGCTGCGGACGACAACGGGGGCGTCGACTTGCTTCAAGAGGGAACGGATACCGGCCTTGTCGGTGCCCGGTCCTACATCGACCCGAACGCACAAGTCGCCATCCTTGTCGCGCGACACACCCACCGACTCGACCTCTGTTCGGTGCCGCAGGAGTCCACGCGCCTGTTCGGCGGCCTGGGCAATGTCTTTGGAACTCATCGTTGCTCCGTTCCCCCGGCAAGTTGCACCTAAGGCGAGGAAAGACCCCACTCCGTCATGGCCGATGTCAGAGGGCACACGATTGTGACACCTTGTTCCGTGCCATTAATGACCCGGACGCCGCCGCCGACTACCAGGCCGACAGCTTCCATCGTATCGGGCCGGTACACCACGCTACCCGAATCGCCCGGCTGGCTGAAGGCCTTTTTCGGCGACGGCCATTCAACTTCCAGCATCCCGGTTAACTTCACCTCACCGAGCCCCGCATATATGAGCTTGGCATCGATATCAAAGGCCCCGACCACCCCCGATGTGAACTGGCTGGTCCGCCCGATCTTGGCCACTTTGAGGTCGACTGCCCCCACCGGCAGGGGTTTCCCGACCTTAATGGATTTGCCGGCGTCGGGCATGCCGTCCGGAATACGATTGCCTTGGTGTTGGACGTCCTTCGCCAGAACAGCAAACGCAACATCGAACGCAACCGCTTCATCATTGATGAGGCTGGTGAAGCTGCGGAGCTTGCCGATTTGCTTCGCTTTGCCGGAGTCTTTGGGATGCGGGGAATAGACCGGGTCGCCGGTTCGGGCCCGTCCGCACCAAGCCAGAATATGGCTGTTGGACAGGATGCCAATGCCTTCGGCGGATTTCAGAAACAGGCCGAGCGTGCCCGCCGGGCTCTTGGGGTGGCCGACTGAACTGCCGACTTGCAGGCTGCCGCCGTCGCTTTGGGTCGACGTGTCTGAATGGGCGTGCAGATCGCGGTATTTGCCAATGCGTGCCTGCCCCTTGGTTCGATGCACGATCTCTCGTGTGAGCAGCATCGTGTACAGGTCCGGATCCTGCAAGCGAATTTCGGCACGAAAGTCGTTCTTTCCAACGGCCGAATACCCCACCGACAAACGGGGCGGCGGCTTCTCGTCCTCGCGGCCATGGGCGACAAGCGCCGCCTGGATGAAATCGCCCCGCGGCAGTTGGCCCCGCATACAGGCGGTGATCAGCGCAGGTTCTGTCGACTCGAAGAGAACGGGCAGGACGCGGGCAGGCGCATCGAACACGCGCCTGACAAACTCGGTCGCCCTGCCTTCGTCGATCCACTTTTGCACCAGTCCCAGGCCGGCGCGCGGCGGCTCCTGAACGGCGTCTTCCATCTCCTGCTTGAGCGCGCGAACCTCGTCGAGAGTCATGACACGACCGCTTGTGCCTAGGTCTTGTCCCCTTTGTAGAAAATGGGGACGACGAACACCCACAGGATCATCAGCGCCGAACAAAGCCGCGGATCGAGAACACCGAACCAAAGTATCTTGTGTCCCGACGCCAGCACCCAGATGATAAACGACACCATGCTGATGACCACGGCGAGCCATTGTGCCGTCGTGAATTTGTTGCTCGCATCGCGGGTTCCCCATACGCGCACCAGGAAAACCAGCACAACGCCAATCACCGGCAACCAGGTAATCGCGGGGGACTCGGGCTCTTTCAGCACGCCATACAGCGTTTGATAGACCGCGAGTACTTCGGCGGGAATTAGCCGGACAAGCCGGCCGAGGTAGGCCGCCGGACTGTTATCGGTTTCTGCCCCCTGCGCCACGAGTTGGCTGGACTCACCGATGCGAAAAATTGATGCCATGTTTTCCCCCGCATTCGAACCCCAGCGTGAAGCCTAACACAACAAAAGCGTGTTGACAATTTGATGTGCTCGCAGGGCGTTCATACCCGCTTGGTGTGATTGGCAAGGCCCGGACCTGCAGTTCACAAGACCCTCGATGAACTCAATCCCGCCCTGAGCGACTAACGGCATGACCGGGTCGAAGGAGCCAGGACATGCGGATCGCAAAATCCTTGATCGAAATGCTCGTTGCCTGCGGCATCGCCGCCGGGAGCTTTGGCGCGGCCGCCGCCGAGCCGGCGAGGCCGCCTGCCGGCTACAAGATCAAACCGGAATACACCGAGACGTCGCCGGATCGCGCGATCAGGATCGAGCAATATCTCAACAAGGAGACCGACGACTACAAATGGCAGTTCTGGGTGCGCGGCAAGGGCAAGTTCGCCCTGCTCGATCCGGAGCCGGCCGACTACCCGGCCGGATTTGTCTTCACCAGGGATATGAAATGGATCGTGCGTGCGCAGAAGACCGGCGCGGGCGAGTCGACCACGTATCTGTATCGCCTCACGCCGCAAGGCTACGTCGCCGCCACCAGGGAGCCGCTCGGAGATCTCGCATGGGCCTACATGAAGACGCAGCCCGACTGGCAAAAGGTCAAGAAGGAGCCGGAGTATCACATCTCTGCGTATCTGCTGGACGGCTTCGAAGAGAACTATCGCAACCTCGGCTTCCGCTGGCCGGCGAACCGCTATCTTCTGATCGGGCTCGGCGCCGATGCCGATGTCGAGGGCAACAAGCCGATGCAGACCGGTGTCGTGAACAGCTGGCGCTGCCGCTACGATCTCCTGACCGGTACGTTCGATGTGCCGACGGCGCTGTCAGCCAACAACGCGAAGGCTGTTGTACCTCACACGCCGGGCTCCTGATCCTCCGCAGGCTTCGGAGTTGCGCGCCTACTCTGCCTTGATGCCCGCGAACTTGATCACCCTGGCCCATTTGTCGATGGCCTCCGAGATGATCTTTTCGAATTCCGCCGGTGTGCCGCCGGCCACCGTGCCGCCGAGCTCGGTGATGCGGGTCGCGACCTTGCTGTCGGCAAGGCCGGCATTGAGCTCCTTGTTGAGCAGCGTGATGATCTCGGGCGGGGTGCCCCTGGGCACGCCGATGCCGGCAAAGCCGCTCGCCTCATAACCCGGCACGAAATCCGCGATGACAGGCGTGTCCGGCAACACGTCGAGCCGCTTGGCCGTCGTCACCCCCAAGGCGCGCAACTGGCCCGCTTTGACCTGCTGGATCGATTCCGACAGCGGCGCGAAAATCACCTGCAAATGCCCCGCGATCAGATCGGAGATCGCCGGCGCCCCGCCGCGATAGGGGACGTGGACCAGATCGACGCCGGCCATCATCTTGAACAGCTCGCAGGCGATGTTCTGCGGGGTGCCGGGGCCGGCCGAGCCGTAATTGATCTTGCCCGGATTGGCCTTGGCGTAGGCGATGAATTCGGGGATCGTCTTGACCGGCACCGACGGATGCACCACGACGACATAGCCAAGCCGCGCCGAGCAGATGACCGGCGCGATGTCTTTCGCAAAGTCGAAATTGAGGTTGCTGTAGAGCGCGGCATTGATCGCGTTCGGCGTCACGATCTGCAGCAGCGTGTAGCCGTCGGGGGCGGCCTTGGCGACCGCCTCGGTGCCGATATTGCCGCTGGCGCCGGCGCGGTTCTCGACGATGAACTGCTGGCCGAGGCGATCGCTCAGCCATTGCCCCATCAGGCGTGCCTGGATGTCGGTCGCCCCGCCGGCGGCAAAGCCGACGACGATGCGCACGGGTTTCGACGGATAGGCTTGCGCCATCGCGGCGCGGGGCAGGGCCTGGGATGCCGCGGCACCGGCGGCCAGTTGCAGGAAAGTGCGACGGGCGAACGTCATCATGCTTCCTCCCTCCACAGTCTAGCGCTGTGTTGCGGGCATCGACCGGCGCCCTGCGCGAACAGACTACACCGGTCTTGCGCAGGCGTGGAAGGGGCCAGTGCCGCCTCTCCACCGCAGGCTGCGGCGTCAGGGATTTCGTGGCAGGGGCTTATCGAAATCGCGCTCCGGCAGCGGGCCGAACAGCTTTTGCTCCGGCTAGTATTGCGGCGGGTCGAAAAGCTTCACGGTCATGATGGTGCCGAGGCCGCGCGCGCCTTCGTAGGCGAGGCCAGCCCTTTCCCGCTCGTTCGCCTTCTCGAACATCTCGCCGAGCACGCCGACGATCTGGATGGCAAAGTCGTGCGCTTCTTCGGGCGGCATCCTCGCCTGCAACGGCAAACCCAGGGTCTTCGCGGTCTGCAGCGTGCCGGCCAGGAAGAACACGTTGGAGGGACCGGCGGGGTAGAGGCGGCATGTGGCACAGAGAAAATTGCGGTACTGGCTTTGCCAGACTGTCTCGGGCATCAGAAAAAGCGGCCTTACGCTGAGGCCATCGCCGATGATGGCGCCGGACCTTTCAACGAACGCCTCCAGCCTGTCCCTGTAGCGGGCCTCCATCGTGGCGAAGGTGTCGGCGGTCTGCGCGATATTGCCGAGGGCGTCGGGCGAAAATCCCATGCTGCGCAGGAACTCGCCGCGCTCGCCTTCGAACAACTCCTTGGAGAAGATGCGCGAGATGCCGTCGGTATCGACCGGCGCCATTTGTGGCGCTGCGGCCGGCCCCCAGTTCGATGTCGTTATCCGCTGCGGCGGCAGGTCCTGGGGGCTGCCCAGTCCTTGCGGGCTTGCTCCGCGCTTGCCGAACCAGCCGGCCACGGCACATCTCCGGAAATGTTGACCCAAAACGCCGGACCAGCAGAGCCGGTAGACTTTAAGGCCGGGTGAAGATCCAGACGCGTATTGCGCGCATCATGGCATTTTGTCGTTCGCCGCGGCGCGATCAGCGCGCCTGGCCGGTGCTGGTCCAGATGCCGAGTGGCCGCTCCAGCCCGCGAATGGGCTGCGGCGGCTGTGCGACCAGATGGACGAAGTCGTCGCTGGAATGGCCGGCCTCGCCCCGCGCCTGCTGCACGAGGTCGTCGCTGGCGATCAGGGCGCAGCCGAAATCGCGGGTCAGCGCTTCCAGCCGGCTTGCCGCATTGACCGTCGTGCCGATCACGGCGAATTCGAGCCGGTTCAGACCGATGTCGCCGAGCACGACCTGCCCGTAATGCAGCCCGATGCTGATCCGAATCGGCGGTTCGCCGCGCGGCTTGCGCTCGAGATTCAGTTCGTCGACGGAGGCGAGCATGGCCTGTGCGCAGCGCAACGCGTTGCAGGCGTCGCGATCGCCGGCAAAGGGCGTGCCGAACGTCGCCATCAAGCCGTCGCCGAGATATTTGTCCAGCGTGCCGCCATGCCGGAAGATCTCGCGCTCCATGCGCTCG
>JAKFVP010000631.1 GCA_021732175.1 Bradyrhizobium sp. | reverse complement strand
GGCCCCCGCCGCCGGCGGCGAGGGCCGGCACAGCCACGGACGCGGCGAGCAGCGCGAGGGAAAGCGCCACAGGCGCAATGAATGCGAGCATTGGCTTCGTCATGCCTCACTCCTGCTTCGTGAGTGCCCCCGGTTGCATGCGAAACCCCTCTTGCCCGGCCAAATTCCCCGCCGTTCACGCCGGTTTGAGGTCGCACGGAAACCCCTGTTTATAATCGCTCTAAGCTTGCGCACCTTCCCAAGTGGCGCGCTTGACCTGCCGCTCCGCGGTTGAAATGACAGGTCATGACCGATGCAAGCGATGCAGCCACACAATTTCCGCTCGGACAGGCCAAACGCGGCTATTCCGGCGTCATTCGCCGTATCGCCGCCGATGCCTGCGACTCGGCGCTGTCGGCCACAGAGCTGGAAAGCCGGCTGATCGAGCTCGGCTTCGTCGAGGGCGCGCGGGTGACGGTGTTGCATGAAGGCGCTGTTGGCCACGACCCGATCGCGGTGCGCGTCGAGAACGTCACCATCGCCGTTCGCCGCCGCGAGGCCATGGCCATCATGGTCAGCTAGATCCGGATCGCGACGTCATGGAAGCCCCCCTGCTGCATTTCGCCCTCGTCGGCACGCCCAACAGCGGCAAGACCTCGCTGTTCAACGCGCTGACCGGCAGCCGGCAGAAGGTCGCGAACTATCCGGGCGTGACCGTCGAGCGCAAGGAAGGTTTTTTCGTCACGCCGCAGGGCCGCCAGGTCTCGCTGGTCGATCTGCCCGGCACCTACTCGCTGCGCGGCCGCAGCCCGGATGAGGAGATCACGCGCGACATGGTGCTCGGCCGCGAGCCGGGCGAGGCATTGCCCGATCTCGTGCTGTGCGTGGCCGACGCCACCAATCTGCGCCTCACCGTTCGCCTCGTCCTGGAGCTGAAGGCCACCGGCCGTCCGCTGGCACTGGTGTTGAACATGTTCGACATCGCCACGCGACGCGGCGTGGCGGTGGATGTGCCCGGACTTTCCGCCGCGCTCGGCGTTCCCGTGGTGACCTCGATCGCCGTGCGCAAAGGCGGCACCGACAAGCTGCTGCGCCTCACCGACGAGATCGCCGCAGGCGGCAAGGCGCCGGCGGGAGAGAACCGCTGGCAGCCGTTGACTGCGGCGCAGCTCCGCGCCAACCAGCGCGAGGCCGATCGCATCATCGGCGAGCACGTCAGCCTGCCGACACGGCCGGACACCTGGACCGCGCGGATCGATGCGGTCGTGCTGCACCCGGTGGGCGGGCTCCTGATCCTCGCGCTGATCCTGTTCGTGATGTTCCAGGCGGTGTTCGCATGGGCGCAGCCGCTGATGGAGCTGCTGTCCTCGAGTTTTGGCGCCCTCGGTCAATTCGTGCACGCGAAACTGCCCGATGGACTTCTTCAGAGCTTCCTGCAGAACGGCGTGATCTCCGGCGTCGGCAGCGTGGTGGTGTTCCTGCCGCAGATCGTCATCATCTTCCTGTTCATCCTGCTGCTGGAGGATTTCGGCTACATGGCGCGCGCAGCGTTCCTGATGGACCGCATCATGGGCGGCGCCGGGCTGCACGGCCGCGCCTTCATTCCGCTGCTGTCGAGCTTTGCCTGCGCGATCCCCGGCATCATGGCGACGCGCGTGATCGACAACCGCCGCGACCGCCTCACCACCATCCTGATCGCGCCGCTGATGACCTGCTCGGCGCGGATTCCGGTCTACACGCTGATCATCTCCGCCTTCATCCCGGACGAGCAGGTGTGGGGCTGGTTCAATGTCCGCGGCCTTGTGATGTTCGGGCTCTACGCCGCCGGCATCGCCAGCGCGCTGCTGATGTCGTTCCTGATCAAGTTCTTCATGCTGCGCGACTACCAGCCCGCGCCGTTCATGCTGGAATTGCCCGACTACAAGCTGCCGCGGCTGAAGAGCATCGTGCTCGGCACCTACACCCGCGCAAAGATGTTCCTGCAGCGCGCCGGCACCACGATATTCTCCATGATGGTGCTGATCTGGTTCCTCGCCTCGTTCCCGCAGCCGCCAGCCGGCGCGACCGAGCCCGCGATCGACTACAGCATCGCCGCCTGGATCGGCAAAACGCTGGAGCCGCTGCTGGCGCCGGTCGGCTTCAACTGGCAGATCGCAGTCGCCCTGATCCCCGGCATGGCGGCGCGCGAGGTCGCGGTCGCCGCGCTCGGCACGGTCTACGCCATCGAAGGCGGCAAGGAAGCCGCCGAGCAGATCGGCCAGATGCTGGCGACGAAGTGGAGCCTCGCCACCGCGCTGTCGTTCCTGGTCTGGTACATCTTCGCCCCGCAATGCGCCTCGACGCTGGCGGTGATCCGCCGCGAGACCGGCAGCTGGAAGTGGATGGCGGTGACCTTCTTTTACATGCTGACGCTGGCGTACCTCGCGAGCTTCGCGACCTACCAGATCGCGAAGGCGCTCGGCGCGGGCTAGGCCCGGACCAAAAGTGCGAAAACAACCCCATGCAAAGTAGGCCGCACATGGGCGTCTACTACCCAGGCACCGTGTCGATGGTGAGCGTATCCCGCCGGTTAGGGCATCTCGTCCCCCTGGTTCGGCCGCGCTTGGGTGCGGCGCGCCCGTCACTCAGTTCCTGGGCCTGCCCAGCGCCGCGCCGATTCGGCTCAGCGTGTGGGCGGTCGCTTCCGCGATCGTCGCTTTGCGGATTCCAAGCTGCTGAGTCGCCCGGGTTTGCAGAATGCTTGCCAACCCGTGAACGACCGACCAGGCATAGAGCGCGTCGAGATCGACGCTGGCGGCCGGAGCACGGCCGGGCAGCTTGGCGATGGTTTCCCGCAATGTCGCAAAAGCATGCTCCGCCTTGTCCATCATCTCGGGATGCTCGGCCGGATCGGGCAGCGGCGTGCCGAACATCAGCTGATAGTGCAGCGGGTGCTTCTGCGCATAGTCGAGATAGCAGCGGCCGAGCAGACCAAGGTCTTCATAGGGGTCGTCGCTGCGCGAACGCTTTTCCAGATAGGCGGCGAAGCCCGCATATGCGCGGCCCACCACTTCGGCGAGGATGTGGTCGCGGCTTGGAAAATGCTTGTAGGGCGCCTGGTGCGACACGCCGAGCCGCCTCGCAACGTCGCGCAGGCTTAGCGCGTCGATCCCGTCCTTGGCGATGATCGCGAGCGCCTGTTTGACGCAAGCCTCACGCAGGTCTCCGCTCTTGCCGCCCTTTGCCGCCATCCTGATGCCGCGTCATGCCTCCCATCACGATGGCCATTATCCGGCTACGGCCCCACCGCGGCAAGGGAGCGAGCGAAGCTTCCAGGAATTTCGACAGGAATCCCGGCCGCACCGTGCCGCGGCGGCCGAGCGCCGCGAGCGTTTGCCGCGCGGCGGTCGCCGGATCGATCGCCGCACTCATCTGCATGTCGGCGCGGGCTTCGAACCCGCTGCGCACGGGTCCGGGAGCGGATGCGACAACGTCGACGCCGAGGTGGCCGAGTTCCAGCCTCAGTCCCTCGGCGAAGCTCTGGATGAACGCTTTTGTGGCGGCGTAGGTCGCCGCACGCGGAACGCCCTGAAAAGCCACCAGCGAGCTCATCAGCACCAACCCGCCACGCCGGCGCGCTGCGAATCGGGCGGCGAACCGGTGTGCGAGGTCGACCACCGCGCGGCAATTGACATCGATCATCTCGAGCTCGCCATCACGTGGACAATCGACGAAATTGCCTGATGTGCCGAACCCGGCGATGGCCGCGAGCAGACCGACATCGAGAGCTGACGTCTCGCTCGCAATCGTTGCAGCCGCAGCGGGCTGTGCCAGATCGAGCGCCAGCACGCGCGTATCGACGCGATACGTCGCCTTGAGCCCGGATGCCAGCGCATCGAGCCGTTCCTGGCGGCGTGCGACCAGCACCAGATTGATCCCCGCCGCAGCCAGTTCGATCGCCATCGCCTTGCCGATGCCATCGGAAGCCCCGGTGACCACCGCCCAGGGGCCATAGCCAAGGCGCAAGCGCTTCGCTCGCGCCGGCGCAGCAGCGACGTTTGAATCGACCATGTCGTAGCACTCTTGTTGCAACGCTGAACGGATGCTACACGGCTCAGGTAGACAGTGTCAACCTAGGGAGCGATGCCGTGCCTTTCGCCATTTACGCGCTGGCCGCCGTGAATATCGCAATCGGCACCCAGAGCTTCGTCTTCGCGGGTCTGCTCTCCGAACTGTCGCTTGACCTTGGCGTCTCCATCGGGACTGCGGGCCTGCTCGTGCCGGCCTCGTCGATCACCTTTGCGGCACTGTCGCCGATCGCCACTTCGCTGGTTGCGGGATTCGAGCGCAAGCGCGTCATGGTGATGGGGCTGATGGCGCTGGCGCTTTGCAACGCGCTGTGCGCGCTGGCGCCGTCCTTTGGCTGGCTGTTCACGCTTCGCATTGCCGGAGGCGTGGTCACCGCGTTTGCCGGTTCGCTTGCCAGCGTCGCCGTGACTTCGCTGGTCGCACCGGAGCAGCGCGGCCGGGCCTTCGCGATCGTCGTGGGAGGGCTCACCGTCGCGCTCGTGCTCGGCGTTCCCCTCGGGTCCATTGTCGGCGGCCATTTTGGCTGGCGTGCGACATTCGGCTATTCGGCGATCGTCTGCGCACTGTCGGTGCTGCTGATCCTGTTGGGCGTGCCGCAAATCCGTCCCGCGCCGGGCCCGCGCGCGGCACTCGCCCCGCTGCTTCGCAACAGCGCCATCCTGCGGGTGTTTGCGCTGACCATCCTCGGCTTTTCCGCGGCCTTCACGATCGTCGCCTATCTCGGTCCGATCATCAATCAGCTCACCGGCCTGACCGGCGCTTCCGTTGGCCCGCTACAGGCATGCATCGGCCTCGGTTCGTTTGTCGGTCTGGCCGCAGGCGGCATGGCTGCGGATCGAAAAATCGTCCGGATCGGCTTGATTGCGGCGTTCCTGCTGATGGCGATGGATATCGCGGCCTATTCATGGGCGCTCAGTTTACCGTCGGGTTCCGCGATGCAGCCTTTGGCCGCCGTACTGATCCTGCTGCTGTCATCCGCAATGTTCGCCGCCGTGCCCATGAACCTTGCCCAGCTATCGCAACTCGCCGGTCCGGCAACGCCGGTGGCGCTCGCGCTCAATGGCTCGCTGGTTTCGCTGGGCCAGGGTCTCGGCGCGGTATGGGGCGGGATGATCAACGATCTTGCCGGGCTGTTCTGGCTCGGCATTGGCGGGGCAGCAATCGCGCTTGCAGGCCTCATGCTCGCTTCGCGGACATCGTCGCATGCGTAGCGTGTATGTTTCGATTACCGGCTTTCGCCTGAACGGTTGGCGGCAGTGGCCGCGCTTCTGGTGGCACACCTTGCGATCGATCGCGCAGGCGCGCCGCGCGCACGGAAATTTGCGTGTCGAAGCGCGCATCGTCAACGGCGTGCATCACACGCTCACGATCTGGGTCGACGAGCGCGCCATGCGTGCCTTCCTGGTCAACGGGGCCCACCGCGACGCCATGAAGGCCTATCGTCGCCTCGGCACCGGCCGCACGCTGGGATTCACCGCAGACTGTCCGCCGGATTGGGAGGTGGCGCTGCAGCGCTGGATCATCGAAGGACGGGACGTCTAATCGTCGCGGGCGTTCGACCGCCCACCGATGGTGCATTGGTTCTGAGTGGGCAGCGGGCCGTCATCGACCGCTCTCGATCCACAGCGGGCACAGGAAGCAGCGACCCTCGACGGGATCGGCAGGGTGATGTTGCCGTCATGCTTTCACCGCAATTGATTTCATTCTATTGGGGGTTGAGTTGCAGCCTGCGTCATCACACCACAAACGGCGGCTGCCCTGGGGAGAGACGCCTTGCTCGAGGTCCTTCGAGCATCGCATCGCGGACATTCTGCTGGCCAGTCTCCAACCGGTGGCCTCGTAGAGGCATTTCATCGATCGAGGAGCCTGACCTCTGAACAGGAGGCATTCGATGTCTGGCATCGATCTGTTTCGCCCTCTCCACCTTGCCGTTTTCGCCTTCGATCCCGTTACCCGACAGCCCGCGACGCGCCTGCCGCTTTACGCCGAGGTGGGTGTTCCCCTGCTCAAGGCCCCCATTCCGCCGCTCGATGACCGGCTGAGGGAACTGCTGCGCGCCGCGCTCAGCGCGGCAGATCCCAACTGCACCGGGACGTGCCGCGATCGCGTCGAGGCTGCCGTTACGGCAGCGCTGGCCGAGCGGCTCGATCAACCCTCCCGCGACAGGCTGCGCAGCGACTTCGGTATGGCGCGCAGCTTTTTCGAAAAGCTGCTGCATGAGGCCCGTCATGCCGCGGGCGACCGGTCGTTCGCCGATCTCGCGGCCGACGATCTGAAGCGCTCGCTCGACAGCGCGCTCACCCAGCTCGCCCCGGGCTTCGATCTCACTCTCGTTGCGCCTAACGAAACGGCCGGCACGGTGTGGGCCTATCCGCTCGGCGTTCTCGTCACCGATCACGTCGGCTACGCCTCGTTCGACCTCACGCGGCTTTCCACCGAGGTGTATCACGCCGTCGTGGCGGCGATCGCGGCGCGGCGCAAGGATCCGCAGGCCGAGCTCGAACTTGCCGTGTGGGTCCATCCTGCGGATACGGGTCAGCGATTCGACGCGCTGACGCAGGGCCGTTTCGCCGACGACGCCATTGTCATGCGGCTCGAAGCCCCGTCGCCGGCACTGCCGACCGCGCTGCAGAACATGGGGC
>JAKFVP010000434.1 GCA_021732175.1 Bradyrhizobium sp. | reverse complement strand
GCTCCGGAGCTTGTCGAAATCTTTCGACATCAGCGAATAGGCCGGCGAGATCGCCGCAATCGGCACGCCGGCATGCATGGCGCCGAGCCCGAGCAGCGCGTGATCGACGCTGTTGTCGGAAAGGACGGCGAGCGGACGCTCGGCACTCAGCCCCTGCTCCAGAATCCAGGCAGCGATGGCGCGCACTTTCCTGCGCGCTTCGCCATAGGTCACGGTCGTCCATGGCGCCTCGCCCGCGCGCTCGCCGAGGAAGATGCGGTCCGGCGCCGTGCCGGCCCAATGTTCCAGCCAGTCGCCGACGCAGCGCGCGGCAGGTTTCAGCGGTGTCGTGGATCTGACGATGGTCGAGCCGTCGGCGCGGCGCTCGGCGACGATGGCGGGTGCCGCAAACAGGCTGTCAGGATCATCCCCGCGGACGGCGGCCATCGGCATGGTTTCCTCTCCTTTGGCCGCGGCGGGCCGGCGGCCTCGTTGCGGGCCGCCTGGCCATAATGTTGGTGGGAAGGATTGTTGTCGTCAACAACAATCTTCCCCGTCCGGCGCCGGTGCGCTACAACGACGCGACTGCGGAGGAAACATTGTCGGGAATCTCGGACCGCAACAGGCGAGCTGCCAAAGGATCATCACCGCGCACCCGGGCAAGCCACGCGATCGGTCTCGACGCACTGACGGGGCACGCCGGCTATGCGGTGCGGCGCTTCCAGCTCTGGATATTCCAGGACTTCGTCAAGACGCTTGCCGAGGTCGACATCCGGCCGACGCAGTATTCGGTCATGACCGTGATCGGCGCCAATCCCGGCTCGACCCAGATGGCCGTTGCAAAACGGCTCGGCATCGAGCGCGCGCGGCTGGTGCATCTCCTCAACAGTCTCGAACGGCGCAAGCTGGTGAAGCGCGCGGCTTCGGCCACCGACCGGCGATCCCATGCACTGCATCTGACTGCGCACGGAGAGGGTCAGCTAGCCAGATTCAAGCGGCTTGCCGCCGAACACGAGCGGCACGTCGAAGGAAAGATCGGCAAGGAAAATCGCAAGCGGCTGCTGCAGATTCTATCCTGTTTCACCTGACAGCGGCGCGCACTTTCACGCCGGCAGGATATCCGTGATCAGGTCACGGCCTTTTTGCATCGCCTCCGTCAGGCGCTCCTTCAGCGACAGCGTCGGCCGCAGCGCCGACGACTCCAAGACATGCGACAGGTTTCCGACATTGGCGCGGCTGCGTTCGACTTCGGCATCGAGCGACGCCTGGACGGCCGCCATCGAAGCGGCAAGCCGCTTGCCCCAATCGGAATTTTCCAGATCGATGCGCGATTTCAGCGCCTTCTCGATCGCATAGATCTCGCGCAGGATCCCCTTGGCAATCACGATGCGGTTGTTCCTCAGCGCAATGCGCAGCAGCAACTGCTTCTCGTCGATCTGGTCCAGTGCCATCGACACGGCGACGGCGTATGGCGTGGCGGCGATCGCGGCAGGCGCCTTGCTATCGGCGGCCTTGGTGGCGAGATGGATCAACTGCCACGGCGTCTCGAGGCGCCGCGCAATCAGCGTCAGCGCAAACGGCACGGCATCGGCGTGCTTGGCTCGGAACGCATTCAGCTCTTTCAGCACCTTCGCGAACACCTGCCCGTCGAACTTCCTGATCTTCTCCGGAAGCAATTTGGCGAATGCGGCAAGCGCATCGGCCTCGCGCAGCACCGTGTGCATCTTCGCCAGATCGTTGAAGGCCGCGGGCGAGGCCGTGTACTTCTTGAGGCTTTCGCGCAGGATCGCGATCCCATCGGCCGAGCGGAGCGTGCCGTTGAGATAACCCAACACCTTCTTCCTGAAGGCCGAGGCCAGCTTGTCCGATTCCGGCCGGTTTTTGGCGGAGATCGCCTTCTCGGCCTTCTCGATGTACTCCCGCGCCATCGTCGTCAGCAGCACTTCACCGAGGATATCCCAGATCGGCGCAAGCGACCCGCGTGCAATCTGCCCGCTATTGGCCCGTTCCGGCGCGCGATCCACCAGCACGGGCTCCAGCGGCTGGAAGAAATATCGTCCAGGATTGCCGAGGCGGTCGTGACTCTGGCCGACGGCCATGAGTTCGTTGCGAAGCGAGGCGATCAGCTCTTCCAGGCGCGGAAGGTCTTCTCCCTCCAGATGCAACCGTTCAAGTTCGGCAAGCAGCCGTCCGCGCACCTGCGGCGCCAGCTGCGCCAGGTACTCTTTGAGCTTGTCACTTGCACTGTCCGGTTGCGCCATTCGATGGCTTCACTTTTTTCGTGCGCATTTTCTGTGCGACGGCATTTCTCTCCGGTGATTGAGTACCTTGAAAAGGTGAATTTCCGCCAAAGATGCAACCGCCAGTTTGAGCGATCACACCCCGAACAACCGGTCCCGGACGGAAGCTAAGCTCACGCCAGATCGCCTATTTTCTAGGCAGACGTCAGAATTCGCATACCGGGCGGGCTGGGCCAAATCCGGATAATTATCTGATTTTACAATAATATGTATGCAATCCGGCCAGGCGCGCCCTGTACACAATGGCACATCGCTTGCTTCGACACGGATGAAGGCAGCAAGCGAATTTTAGCCAAGGGGAGACATGACGTGTCTGAGACGGTAGCTGCGATCGTGGCCGCGCATCGCGACAGATCGGTTTCGCCGGCGCAGACCGTGGCGCGCAGCTACCAGCGTATCCGTGAGCACAACGACGGCGCCATCTTCATTGCGCTGCGCGACGAGAAAGATGCGATCGCCGAGGCCGAAGCCCTCACGCAGAAAGATGCAGCCAGCCTACCGTTGCTCGGCGTGCCGGTCGCGGTGAAGGACAATATCGACGCGAAGGGCATGCCGACCACCGCGGCCTGCCCCGCTTTCTCCTATCAACCGGCGCAGGACGCGACTTCCGTAGCACGGTTGCGCGCGGCCGGCGCGATCATCATCGGCAAGACCAATCTCGACCAGTTCGCGACCGGCCTCGTCGGCGTACGCTCGCCCTATGGCATTCCCGTCAATCCCATCCACAAGGATCTCATCCCCGGCGGATCGAGCTCGGGATCGGCCGTGGCGGTCGCCGCAGGCCTGGTGCCGCTCGCGCTCGGCACCGACACCGCGGGCAGCGGCCGCGTGCCGGCCATGCTCAACAACATTGTCGGCCTCAAACCTAGCCTTGGCCTGATCTCCACCGCCGGCGTGGTGCCGGCCTGCCGCACGCTCGACTGCGTCTCGGTGTTCTCGCTCACCGTCGACGATGCGATGACCGCGCTGAAGGTCATGGCCGCACCCGATGCCGGCGATCCCTTCTCGCGCAGCCGTCCGCTCGCCGCGATGACGGCGCCTCCGGCAAAACTGCGGCTCGGCGTTCCCCGCAGCGGGCAATTGATCTTCTTCGGCGACAAGCATTCGGAGAAGGCCTATGGCGAGGCGCTGCAGCGCTGGACATCGCTCGGCGCCGAACTCGTCGAATTCGATCTCGAGCCGTTCTATGAGACCGCGCGGCTGCTCTATGAAGGGCCGTGGGTTGCCGAACGCTACCTCGTGATCCGCAATCTGCTGGCGTCGTCGCCGGATGCGATCCATCCCGTGACGCGCGAGATCACGGCGGCAGGCGCCCGCCACAGCGCGGCCGAGACGTTTTCTGCGCTCTATCGCCTGCAGTCGCTGCGCGGCGTCGCGGCGCGCACTTTGGCCGATCTGGACGCAATCGTGCTGCCCACCGCGCCGACGGCCTATTCGACCGCGCAGGTGCTCGCCAATCCGATCGAGCTCAACAGCCGGCTCGGCACCTACACCAATTTTGTCAACCTGCTCGATCTCTGCGGCCTGGCCCTGCCCGCCGCAATGCGCGCCGACGGCATTCCCTTCGGCATCACCCTGCTCGCGCCCGCCGGCAACGACGCTCTTCTCGCCAGCATCGGCCGCGCCTTTCATGCCGATACCGGGCTGAAAGTCGGCGCGAAGGGATTGCCCCAGCCGGCGCTGGCACCCCTGCCCGCGACCGATGGCGAGGATATCCCGATCGCCGTGGTCGGCGCGCATCTGTCCGGCATGGCGCTGAACGGTGAATTGCAGGCGCTCGATGCGCGCCTGCTGGAAGAAGCCGTCACCGCGCCGGATTACAAGCTCTATGCACTCGACACCACGCCGCCGAAGCCCGGCATGCTGCGGGTCGATGCGGGCACTGGCACATCGATCAAGCTCGAACTGTGGGCCTTGTCGGCGGCGGCGTTCGGCAGGTTCGTCGCCGCGATCCCGCCGCCGTTGTCGGTCGGCACCATCCGCCTTGCCGACGGCCGCGGCGTGAAGGGATTCTTGGTCGAACCGGCTGCCGTGAACGGCGCGCGCGATATCTCTTCCTTCGGCGGTTGGCGCGCGTTCGTGGCGAAGCAGGCGGCGGAATAGGTCAAGGTGGCGGTCCACTCCCTCGCCCCGCGCTTGCGGGGAGAGGGTTGGGGTGAGGGGCCTCTCTCCCAGCAATGATTGCCGATGGACCTGTACCCCCTCACCCGGATCGCATCTGCGATGCGATCCGACCTCTCCCCGCAAGCGGGGCGAGGTGAGAAGAACTACACCGACACCGCATAGATCTCGTATTCGCCGCGCACCAGCTCGATGTGGGCGCGCATGGCACTGGCGGCGCCGATGCGGTCGCCGCGCAGGATGGCGACGACGACCCGGTCGTGCTCGGCATGCGATTTCGCGAGCCGGCCGAGATTGCGGAACTGGGCGCGACGGAACGGCTGCACGCGCACGCGCGTCGCCAGGGTCATCTCGGCGATATAGTCGTTCTGCGAGCCGGCATAGATCGCATTGTGGAAGCGCTCGTTGACGGAGTGGAAGCGCTCGGGATTGCCGGCATGGCTGAGCACGCGCAGTTCCTCGTGGATCGCCTCCAGCCGCGCGCGCTCGGCCGCCGTCATGCGCTCGGCGGCAAGACCTGCGCACAGCGCCTCGAGCTCCGCCATCGCCTCGAACATGCCGTTGAGCCGCTCCAGATTCGGCCGCGCCACCACGGCGCCGCGATGCGCGCGGGCTTCGACCAGACCACTCGCGGCGAGCTGACGCAACGCCTCGCGCACCGGCGTGCGGGAAACGCTGAAACGGCGGGCAATATCGGTCTCGTCGAGCGGCGAACCGGGCGCGAGCGCGCCGCGCACGATCTCGTCGGCGAGTTGCAGGCGAAGCTCCTCCGCTCGGGTGATCTTGGCCTGCGGCGCCGCCGGCCGGTCGACGCGACGCAGCACCGGTTCCGTGCCGGCGCTGTCAGTCGTCGGAAGATCGTCCAGGCTCATGGCTTCTGATCCTGCGGTTCGTCGATGATGCTGACATGCGCGGCGACGATTCGCCAACCTTCGGAGAAACGAATCCACGTCTGCATCTGCCGCCCAACTTTTGGGCTGGTCCAGGCGTCGCGATAGAACAGCGTCGAGGCGACCGCGGTGTCGCGGCCGTAGGTGGTGATCAGGGTCTTGTCGGTCCTGCGCATCAACCCGATTGGCGAGCGCGCGGCGCGGAACGCCATGATGGCGTCATAGCCGTAGAGATTTTCGCCGATGCCATAGCGGAGCGTTTGCCGGCCGTTGCGAAAGAGTTCGTCGAGCACGGCAACGTCGTTGTCGACCAGCGCCTTCTCATAGCGCTGGAACTGGGCGGTGACTTCGGCGAGCACGTCGGGCAGATCGATCTCCATCTCAAATTCCTCGCGGGGCCGGAGCTGCGACCGCG
The DNA here is from genome assembly GCA_021732175.1 of Bradyrhizobium sp. Classification (GTDB taxonomy): domain Bacteria; phylum Pseudomonadota; class Alphaproteobacteria; order Rhizobiales; family Xanthobacteraceae; genus Bradyrhizobium. The sequence continues at coordinate 1,002 of JAKFVP010000434.1, read as the reverse complement.
CCCATCTTCTCGAGCGCCGCAGCGGCGCGCAGCGCAATGTCTTCGCGCCACGGTGCGGCGATGATCTGCACGCCGATCGGCATCGGCTGCAGCGGCACGGGAACCGCGACCACCGGCAGGCCGATGAAGGAGATCGGCTGGGTGTGAATGCCGATATTGGCGCGGACCGGCAGTTCGACGCCATCGAGCGTGAAGTTCACCTGGCCGAGCTTTGGCGCGACACAGGGCGTCGCGGGCGCGATGATCACGTCGACCGACTGGAACAGCTCCAGCACTTTTGCGCGATACCAGCGGCGGAATTTTTGCGCGCGATCGACCAGCACGGCCGGCACCATGGCGCCCGCGATGAAACGGTCGCGCACGGCCGGATCGAAATCATTCGGCCGCGTGCGCAGGCGGTCGAGATGGAGCGAGGCGCCTTCGGTCGCGGTGATGATGTAGGCGGCGGCGCGGGCGCGCGCTGCTTCGGGCAGGATCACGGTCCCCGTCGCACCTAGCGCCTTCGCGACGCGCGCAACCGCCTCCTGCGCCTCCGGAAACAGGTTCTTCTGGAAATAGTCGCCGGCAGTTGCGACCTTCAGGCCGCCAATGCCTTGCGACAATAACCCCGTCACCGGCTCCACCGGCCGCGTCGTGCAGGCCGCGTCCCCGGCATCAGGGCCCTGCATCGCATCATAGGCGAGTGCGAGATCTTTCACGCTGCGGGCGAACGGGCCGAGATGGTCGAGGCTGGCGACGAACGGATAGGTCCGCGCGCGCGACAGCCGCCCATAGGTCGGCTTCAAGCCGAAAATGCCGCAGAAGGACGAGGGCACGCGGATCGAACCGTTGGTGTCCGACCCCAGTGCAATAGGCACGAGTCCGCCGCCGACCGCACTGCCCGAACCGCCGGACGAGCCGCCGCTCATCCGCGTCGGATCATGCGGATTGCGCGACGGGCCGTCATGGACGTTCTCGCCGGTGAAGTCGTAGGCGTATTCGCCCATATTGAGCGCGCCGGTC
>JAKFVP010000432.1 GCA_021732175.1 Bradyrhizobium sp. | reverse complement strand
AATCGCTGATGTCGCTCGGCGGCGAAGTTGGCCTGCGCATTGTCGAGAATGCGTTCCGGCTCAGGGCAAGCTAAATGAAACCGTCATTGCGAACGCAGCGAAGCAACCCAGCTTTCTTTCGTATCGAGCAAGCTGGATTGCTTCGTCGCTTGCGCTCCTCGCAATGACGGTGGACAGGCAAGAGGATTGAGAAAACGATGACTTTCGATCAGGACATCAAGGCCACGGTCCGCACCATCCCGGACTACCCGAAGAAGGGCATCCTGTTCCGCGACATCACCACGTTGCTGGCGGACGCGCGCGCATTCCGTCGCGCGGTCGACCAGCTGGTGCATCCCTGGGCCGGCTCGAAGATCGACAAGGTCGCCGGCATCGAGGCGCGCGGTTTCATCCTCGGCGGCGCGGTGGCGCATCAGCTCTCCGCCGGCTTTGTGCCGATCCGCAAGAAGGGCAAGCTGCCGCACACCACCGTGCGCATCGCCTATTCGCTGGAGTACGGCATCGACGAGATGGAGATGCATGCCGACGCCGTGCAGCCCGGCGAGCGTGTCATCCTGGTCGACGACCTCATCGCCACCGGCGGCACCGCTGGAGGCGCGGTAAAACTGCTGCGCCAGATCGGCGCCAATGTGGTCGCCGCCTGCTTCATCATCGATCTGCCCGATCTCGGCGGCGCCGACAAGCTGCGCAAGCTCGACGTGCCCGTGCGCACGCTGATGGCGTTCGAGGGGCATTGAGGCGGAGCGCAAATTCAGCTGTCGTCCCGGACAAGCGAGCGCAGCGAGCGCGATCCGGGACCCATAACCCCAGGAAGATATTTTGCGAAGATTGGATCTCCAGCTCGTTCCAACAACAACGTCCTGTGGTTATGGGTCCCTGCGTTCGCAGGGACGACGGCGGAGGTTGGTTGCGCACCTTACCGCTGCAGGGCCTGCTTCAGCTCCAGATCGCGCAAGCTGAGATAATTCCGCCGGATCCACTGATGCAATTCGGTGGATGAGTCGCGCTCATTGCGCAGGTACTCTGTGAACGAAAAATTCAACCGGTCGATATAGGTCTTCAGGAACGGCGGCAGCGCGGAAATCCGCAGCATCCGGCCGTGGCCCATCGCTTCCGGCAATTCGCCCCGCACCACGAACTCGTTGTCGACCGTGATCAGCGCCATGCCCGGGATCTGTCCGCGCAGCGTCTCGTGGGCGCGCGCCGAGAGGCGGTCGGTGTCGGCCATGAACAGGATGATGGGCACCACGCCGCGGCGGACGGCCTCCTTCATGAATCCGATCTCTTCGAACATCTTGAAGAACTCGTCGAAGGCGTGGAAGCCGAGATCGATCACCTTGGCAACGCTGTCATTGAGGATCAGCCGGTCCATCAACTGCATCTTGCCGTAGGTGTCGATGACATCTGCGGTCTCGGTGATGCGCGGCAGATATTCGAGCAGCGACGGCTCCTTCAGATTGATGTCGAAGGAGACGACGTTGCCGTTCTTGAGCAGCAAAAACTCGCTCAACAGCCGCGCCAGCATGGTCTTGCCGACCTGCGGGCGGGGTGAACAGATGATGTAGACCGGCGTGTAGGGCATCGAGAGCTATATCGGGCGAAATCCGCGCCCGATCCAGCCCAATCGACTACGAGTGTATTATTTTTCCCCGCTACTGCGCGACTTGGCGCCGGGCGCGCCGACGAGGTCGGTCAGCTTGATGCGGTCGAACTCGCTCCAGACAGCGGCCAGCCAGTGCCGGACATAGCCGCGCAGCACGAAAGAGTAGTTGGCGGCCTGGTCATGCGGGCCCTTGTTGGCGACGAATTTCAGGAACGGCACCGAGGCGACCTCGACCTGCTCGTAGGCCATTTCGTTCAGCTTGGGGATGGTGAGGTCGGTCGCATCCTTGATGCGGTTGAAGTAGGAATTATAGGTCGCCTGGTCCCACTGGAAGAACTGGGTATCGTTGATGAAGTTCTTCACCAGGAAATATTTTGCACCGCCCATGAAGCCGGCAGTCTCCGCGATCTCGTCCAGCGAGGCGATCGAGGGGCCGAGGATGTGGAACACGGCGAAGGTGATCTGGCCGGATTTGGCGGCATCGAGGAAGCCGATGTCGCGCAGCGAAGCCAGGGCCGGCGACAGAAGTCCGGCGCGGACGTCAATCACGGTCACCGAGGGGCCGGCGCTCAGCGTATCGAAGATCTTCATCTGGTCCGAGGTCGTCGTCATGTCGACGATGTCGGTAATGTCGGGGTGGAAGCGCTTCAGGGTACCGCGCGGGCTTTCGGTGTCGAATGCCCGGGTCGGAACGTTGTTGGCGCTGAAATAGTCCAGCAGTGTCCGCGAAATCGTGGTCTTGCCGACCCCGCCCTTGTCCGCACCCACCACAATCACAACCGGCTTTGCCATCGCTGTCCCTTACGCGCCCCCGACCGCAGGGAGCGATCGGCAAGTCCCCAGATAATCCTGCTTTGGGCGCGAACATGGCAGAAACAAGGGGCAATTCAAAGCTTTAAGCCGCAGCTTCAGGAAAGGATGGGGATTTCTCAAGCACCGGCAGGGGATTGACGGCTAGCCGGCTCAGCGGTGGGGTCCCCACGGCCCTTGCCCCGGCAGCGGCGGCAGCACGCCCGGTACGCCGGCATCGCTCCAGGGCCCCTTGTTCGGCAGCGGCGGCGGGGCAGCGGGATCGGCATCCTCAGGCTCGCTTGCGGGCGCTTCTTCGCCGACATGTTCCAGCGGACCGGGATCGCGGCCGCCGGCGAACTGCACCAGCTTGTCGATCCGCGACTGCACCGAGGGGTGGGTGGCGAACAGATCGGCAAAACCTTCGCGCGGGTTGTCGACGCAAAGCTCCATCACCGCCGAGGTCGCATTGGGCAGTTCGCCGCGGCCTTCGATCTTGCGCAGCGCCGTGATCATGGCATCGGGGTTCTTCGTCAGTTCCACTGAGCCTGCATCGGCCAGATATTCCCGCGACCGCGACAGCGCGAGCTTGACCACCTGGGAGAGCAGCCATGCCAGCACGATCAGCGCGATCGCGACAACGACCACGATGACGGCGCCGCCGCCGGAATTCTTGCTGTCGCTGCTGGAGGAGGAGCTGGACGAGGAAGATGACGACGACGAAGAGGACGACCAGCCGCTGCTGCCGGACGAATTCCAGCTTAGATTGGTGAACATGCGGAAGAACAGCTCACCGAAGAAACCGACGACGCCCGCGATGATGACGGCAACCACCATCAGCTGCACGTCGCCGTTGCGGATGTGGGTGAGCTCGTGGCCGAGCACCGCCTCCATCTCCTGGTCATCAAGCGCGTTCAGCAGTCCCGTCGTGACGGTGATGGAATATTGCCGCCGGTTCAGCCCGCTGGCGAAGGCGTTGAGCGCGGGGCTATCCATGATCTTCAGTTTCGGCATCGGGATGCCGCGCGAGATGCAGAGATTTTCCAGGAGATTATAGAGCCGCGGCTGCTCCTTCCGCGTCACGGATTCGCTGCCGGTGACGGCGTCGATCATGTTCTGGTGGAAGAAATAGGCGATCACGATCCACAGCGCGGCGGCCACGGTCGCCCAGGGAAATGCCGAGATCAGGTCTTGCATGGCGAGCGCCATGTAATCGCCGGCCGCACGGTTGCTGTTGAGGAAGACTTCCGCCAGCAACGCCCCGGCATAGACCAGCACGTAGATCAGCAGGAACAGCCCCGCGAGCAGCATCATCGAACGGAACTTGTTCGATGCGATATGCGTGTAGAGACCGTAGGCGGCCATGATGCGCTGCTTCTCGCCGGACCTGCCCGAGCCTTAGAACTTCACCGTCGGCACGGCCTCGACTTCGGTGCGGCTGGCGCCGAGGTCATAGAATTCCTTGCGGGTGAAGCCGAGCATGCCGGCGAACAGGGCGGCGGGCATCTGCTGGATGCCGGTGTTGTATTCCTGGACCGCGTTGTTGAAGAAGCGGCGGCTGGCGGCGATTTTGTTCTCGAGATCGGAGAGTTCGCCCGTGAGCTGCTGGAAGTTGGCGTTGGCCTTGAGGTCCGGATAGGCCTCCGACAGCGCAATCAGCCGGCCGAGCGCGCCGGAGAGCTGGTTCTCGGCGGCGGAGACCTGCGCCGGGCCCTGCGCCGACATCGCCGAATTGCGCGCCTTGATGACGTCGTCGAGCGTGCCGCGCTCGTGGCTGGCATAGCCCTTCACGGTCTCCACCAGGTTCGGGATCAGGTCGTGGCGCTGCTTCAGCTGCACGTCGATGTCAGCAAAGGACTGATCGACCCGTTGCCGGAGCGCGATGAGGCGGTTGTAGGCGCCGATCGCGAAGAGGACGAGGATGACGATGATGCCGAGGAAGATCCAGCCGGACATAGGGCAAAACTCCTGGTGGGGACGAGGTATTTCTCAACGAAAAGGCTGCCGGGCGGCAGCCAGCGGGAATTGGTCCTTGATTTGGTCGGATGCAAGGCCGGTTTAGTTCAAGCCGACCGCATCGCCCCAGCGCCAGCGCCGGGCTTCGGCATAGGCGGCCTTGTCCCGCCGCGGGACATCCCTCATTTCGACGCCATTGGGTGTGCAAAGCTTCGCTTTTACCGCGACCTTGCCCACGTCAGGCTGCGCCAGCACGCGTGAGGGGCGCTGGCCGACCGGCACACGCGTCAGCGCGACATAGGCGAATTTCTCATCCTCGAACGGCACTTCGGCGTCCTTGACCTGCTTGTGTGCCCGCGAGCGTTGCAGGCGCTGGGTGAAGTGACACCAGTCCGGCGCGACGAGCGGGCAGGCGCCGTCATGCGGGCAGGGGGCGGCGACATGGGCGCCTGCCGCGATCAATTGCCGGCGCAGCGCGATGATCCGCCCATAGCCCGCAGGCGTGCCGGGCTCGACCACGAGCAGCGTGTCGCGGGTCTTCTCCCACATCAGCGCGGCGAGTGAGGTTCGTTCGGCGTCGCTCATCTCGCCGATGACGTAGCTGGCCACCACGAGATCGGCCGCATCCGCTTTGGCGAGCAGGGCGCGGGCGTCGCCGCGCTCGTACTTGATCTCGTTCAGGTGCGGGGCGTCGCCCAAAAGATCGAGCGCAAGCTTGCGCAGCGCCTCGTTGGCGTCGAGCAGGGTGAACGATCGCAGCGACGGCATCGCCTCCGCTGCTGCCCAGCTTGCCGTGCCGGGGCCGGCGCCGATGTCGAGCAGGCTCGCCGGCGCAAAATCCGGGCGGATATCGAGCAGCGCGTTCAGACTCGCGATGTCGGCGGCATAGGTCGCGGGCATCCGCGCCAGCGCATAGGCGAGCGCGTCGGTCTCGCTGGAGATGGCGGTTGAGCCCCCTCCGTGGCGATAGGTTCTTGAGATCGCCGCCGCGCGGTCGGCGGCTTCATTGCGCGAGACGCCTTGCAGCCTCGCTTCGAGCGCCGCCCGCAAGCTTGCGGGAAGGTCGGGCGAGGCGGCGCGGGTCACGCCACGTCGAGGATTTTGACTGCGTCCTCAAGATCGACCGAGACCAGCTGCGACACGCCGCGCTCGGCCATGGTGACGCCGAACAGCCGGTTCATGCGCGCCATGGTGATCGGGTTGTGCGTGATGATGATGAAGCGCGTCTCCGTGGACGAGGTCATCTCATGCAGCAGGTTGCAGAAGCGCTCGACGTTGTGGTCGTCGAGCGGTGCGTCGACTTCGTCCAGCACGCAGATCGGCGAGGGATTAGTGAGGAACACCGCGAAGATCAGCGCCAGCGCCGTCAGCGCCTGCTCGCCGCCCGACAGCAGCGACAGCGTCTGCGGCTTCTTGCCCGGGGGCTTGGCGATGATTTCGAGGCCCGCCTCCAGCGGATCGTCGCTCTCGATGAGGTGCAGCGCGGCTTCGCCGCCGCCGAACAGCTCGACGAACAGCCGCTTGAAGTGGCCGTTGACGGTTTCGAAGGAGGCCAGCAGGCGCTCGCGCGCCTCGCGGTTGAGGCTCTGGATGCCCTGGCGCAGCCGCTTGATGGCTTCCACGAGATCGTCGCGCTCCGTGGTCAGCGACGTGTGTTGGGTCTCGACCTCGCGCAGCTCTTCCTCGGCGCGCAGGTTCACCGCGCCAAGCCGCTCGCGGTCGCGGCGCAACTTTTCGAGGTTCTCCTCGATCTCAGGCAGCGGCGGCAGCTCGGTGCCCGCTTCGATCTCGGCAAGACCGGCGACGGCCGACGGCTCGCATTCCAGCATGTCGTGGATTTCGCGCTCGATGTCGGAAAGGCGCCGCTTGGTACCTTCCATCCGCTCCTCGGCGCGGGCGGTTGCCTCGCGAGAGGCGGAGAGGGCTTCGAGCGAGGCCTTGGCTGCGCGGTCGGTCTCGGCCATTGCGGTCTCGGCGGCGGCAAGCGCATCTGCGGCGGTCTGGCGGTCCTTCTCGGCAAAGCCGATTTCGTTGATCAGCGCGCTGCGCTTCTCGGCGAACACGGCGGGCGCGTTCGCAAGTTCCTCGCGCTCGGCGGTGACCTCGGACGTGCGCGACTGCACGGTCTCGATCTGCGAGGTCGCGCTTTGCTTGCGATTATTCCAGTCGGTGCGTTCGGCGAGGATTGCCTGCACACGGCGGTCGGCGAGCTCCGCTTCGCGGGCCAGCGCCTGCGCTTCGGCGCGAACCTGGGCGGCGTTGCGGCGATGACCGTCGATCTCGCTGCGGACTGCGGCGAGCTTGCTCTCGGTCTCGGCGCTCGCTGGAAGCTCATCAAGCGCGGCGGTTGCACCTTCATTGGC
>JAKFVP010000193.1 GCA_021732175.1 Bradyrhizobium sp. | reverse complement strand
GACATCGGCGTGGCCAGACCGAGCGCGCAGGGGCAGGCGATGATCGGCCCGCTCACGGCGGCGACCAGACCGAATGCCAGGCGCGGTTCGGGCCCGAAAAAGGCCCAGGCGCCGAAGGCAAGGAGTGCCGCAGCGATGACGGCCGGCACGAACCAGCCGGCGACCTGATCGGCCAGCCGCTGGATCGGCGCCCGCGAGCGTTAGGCTTGTGCGACCATCTGTACGATCTGTGACAGCAGCGTGTCACGCCCGACCTTTTCGGCCTGCATTGCGAAGCCGCCGGATTGGTTCAGCGTGCCTGCGATCACCCTGGCGCCGGTCTGCTTGGTCACGGGCATCGACTCCCCGGTCGCCAGGGATTCGTCGAGCGACGAGCGTCCTTCGATCATGATGCGATCGACTGGGACCTTTTCTCCCGGCCGAACGCGCAGCTTGTCGCCGACGTTCAGGCTTTCGAGCGTGACCTCATGGTCCGCGCCATTCTCGTCAACCAGGCGGGCGGTTTTCGGCGCCAAATCCAGCAGCGCCTTGATCGCGCCAGATGTGGCCTCACGGGCTCGCAACTCCAGCACTCGGCCGAGCAGAACGAGCACGGTAGTGACGGCTGCGACCTCGAAGTACACAGCCACGGCGCCATCCTGACTGCGGAATGTCGGCGGAAAGATGCCGGGCACGAGGGTGGCGACAACACTGTAGGCGTAGGCGACGCCGACTCCCATCGCAATCAAAGTGAACATGTTCAGATTGCGGCTGACGACGGATTGCCAACCCCGCACGAAGACGGCCAGCCCGCCCAAAGCACCACCGGCGTCGCAAGGGCAAGCTGGATCCATCTGGACGACGTTTGGTCGATCCAGCCGACGAGATGGCCCCCCATCGCTAAAACGACGACTGGGCCAGCCCGAGCCCCACCCAGAAGCGTCGGGTCATGTCCTCCAGTTCGCGATTGGGCTGAGCGTCCCGCGTGACCAGCTCAGGCTCCAGCGCCATCCCGCAAATGCGGCAGCTCCCGGCTCCGGTCTGGCGAATCTGCGGATGCATGGGGCAGGTGTAGATCGCGCCCTCCGGCACGCCGGTCCGCATCGGCGACTTTTCGGGGTACCGTGCGGGATCGGCCGCGAACTTCGTCCGGCAACCGGCCGAACAGAAGTGATAGCTTTCGCCCCCGTATTCCAACCGACGGCTGCTTGTCGCCGGATTGACCGTCATTCCGCAGACGGGGTCGATGACCTTCGCGGTGGCCTGATGCGTACGATCATGGTGGTCATGGTCATGACTTTGGGGGCGGTCATGACCAAGGTGACCACCATGATCCGAAGGGGGGCGCCCTTCGCCGCAGCAGCCGGCTTCGGCCGCTGAAGCTTTCTGTTCAGTCACCACGCGACGCGCAGCAAGAACATGTCGATGTTACGACCTGATCATCTGCGGCCATTGAGACCTCCGCTATCGCATGAGGCGTTTACCCAATAGAGGTATCTAAGACCCATGAGAAAGCATATCAAGGCATCCTGTCAAAAGCGCCTCAGCCGAATTGAGGGCCAGGTTCGCGGTCTGGCCCGAATGGTTGAGGAGGACCGCTATTGTATCGATATCATAACACAGATATCAGCGGTTCATGCCGCATTGAGACGCGTCGAAGAGGAATTGCCGTGCGATCACGTCACGCATTGTGTCGAGCACGCCATTGCAAGCGGAACAAGGCTGACCAGCGCCAAAAATTACTGAACTTGTGGCGGTCGTTGGCCGTGCGGAACGTTGAACAACAACTTGTGTTCATGCTTGGCGCGGATACCATTCCCGTGTATGCTATTAAGGCATGGATCTAATCTGAGACAACTGGATCGGTTCTATTGTGATGATGATTCGCCTGGCCGGGCCAATGCGATTGAAGGCGGGATGGACGCTCGCTTTCATCTACATGCTTTGCGTGCTGGCGCCAGGCGTTTCCTTCGCATTCGCGGATGGATCGCGGGTAGCCCATTGTCTGGCAGATGATGGCCATGTCTGGAGCGTCGTCCATGTCCACGAAGGCAAGGCCGTAATCGCCGCAACGCATCTGCACGGCGACGGCCACGTGAATGATCAGGTGAACCTCTCAATCGCGTGGGCGGTGCCGGGCCCGGGCAACGCCGTGAAAACCCCTGCTTCATATGAGACGTCAGCTGCCGCCAAGACATCGGTCCCCGCGGAGGCGCCGCACAAATCGTCGGACGAGCAATGCTGTGGGCTGATTTGCTTAAATGCGTTGCCTTCCGGCATCATCGAAATCGTCAAGCTTTCCGCGCCCACGTCCGTCTGCGCCTCCGAAAACTATCGGAACGTCGCCGACAACGCGCCCTCTCTGCTCTACCGTCCGCCCATTACCTGACCTGATCGAAAGACGTGGTGCAGCGTCCGCTGAGGGCATGCGCACCTGTGGTCCATCGTCAGTTTAGGAATGAGGCATGCTTGCGCAGTTTGATGCGGATTCCAACGCTGCTGCTGATTTGGTGCCTGCCGAGGTTTCGCGATCCAAGATTTTTCGCATCCTGAACCTCGGATTGATCGCGCTTGCGTTGTCCGGATGCGCGATTCCCTTGCGGGAGAGCGATGGACCATCAAAATCCGCAGGTTCAACGGATTGGCTAAGCGAATTTCCGATTGTCAGTAGGTCGACGGAGGCCAATGATCGCACGATCGCCGACGCTCTCTGCAGGTTTTTCGGACCTCTCACCTGCCACGATCGGTAGCGGCAATGTTGCTCTGGATACGACGCCTGTCCCTTCGGACCGCAAATTGGGGGAGAATGATAGCTACGGAGCACGTGGCGCTACGCGCCGAATGGGGGAAGGTCATGGTACAAGTAATTTCGTTTCGAAATTTCGAAATGCCGCAATTGCGAGCCTTACAATCGGCGCGGCTGCGCTGGCAGGCTGCAGCCCCCCGTCTTATTTGCTGGCTGGGGCGGATCCTGCGGACCCCTCCGTCCCGGCGGCGGCGGTTGGTTACCGGTCGACGGTGGCACCCTATACCAGTCTTCGCCCACCGTTCCGGCCTCCTGGCGGCAGCAGAACGAACGAGTCGCTCCGGCGCCCAAGTCCGGCCAATAGGAGCGCGAACCATGAACCAAAATTTTCAAGATCGCTCGATAGCAGGTCGGCCTCGATTGAAGCCTGCGTACGTGGCCGCGCTTCTTTCGACCCTTGCTTTGGCGGGATGCGCGTCGTTCTCGCCCGATCACGGAATGAACGTCGTCGCTACCGTTGCCGGCGAGACTATCCAAAAGGACGTGGTGTCTATTCGCACGGTCGACGATGCGGCGTAAGCGCGCGGTGCGGTCCAGCTGCTTTTTCGTCGAACGCTGACCGTGGATACGGCGGTTCAGGTTGCGCTGCTCAACAATCGAGGTCTGCAGGCGGCGTATAGTGAATTGGCCTTGGTTGAGGCCGACCTCGTCCGGGATAGTCTGCCGCCGAATCCGACGTTCTCAATCACCCGCATCGCCGGATCTGGAGCGTTTGAAATCGAGCGTCGGATTGTTGGTGACATTCTGGCATTGGCGACCTTGCCGTTCCGGTCGGAGATCGCACGGCAACGATTCCAACAAGCGCAACTGGACGCGGCCGAAGATACCTTGCGCTTGGCTGCAGACGTGCGACGCGCATATTATCAAGCGGTCGCCGCCAACGAGCTCGTCAACCTGCTTACCAATGCCAAGTCCATAGCGGAATCCACGGCTCAGCTTGCGGAAAAGCTCGGCCAGACCGGGGCGCTGAACAAGCTCGGCCAGGCCCGCCAACAGGTCTTATACGCGGAGGTAACGGCCGACCTCGCTACCCTTCGTCAGGAGGCCACCAGTTCGCGCGAGCGCCTGGCCCGGCTGCTGGGATTGTGGGACGACGATCTCGGTTTCCGGCTCCCGCAGAAGCTGCCCACATTGCCGCGCCGCCCGCTGTCGCTGCCGGGAATCGAGGTCGACGCCGTTGAACATCGCGTCGACCTGCAGATCGCCCGCATCGAACTGGCTGCGTTGGCGAAATCCCTCAACCTGACCGAGGCGACGCGCTTCCTCACTCTTGTCGACGTTGCCGGCATATCCAGGAAGACCCGCGATCCCGACGGCGCTCCTTTCCGAACGAGCGGGGTCGACGTGCAATTCCAGATTCCGATCTTCGATGGCGGCGAGTCCGCGTCCGGCAGGCTGCCGAGACCTACAATCAGGCTTTCAACCTGCTGACCGAGAAGGCGGTAAATGTCCGCTCGGAAGCGCGTGACGCCTTCAGGATCTACCGCTCGACCTACGACATCGCTGGACACTATCAGCGCGAAGTCGTGCCGCTTCGCAACATCACCTTCGATGAATCGCGACTGCGTTTCAGCGGCATGCAAATCGATGTGTTAGCGTTGCTGGCGGAGTCAAGGCAGTGGATCGCCGCATTGCGCGCAGCTATCGAAGCCAGGCGCGAGTTCTGGCTGGCTCAGTCGGAATTGAAGACCGCCGTTAACGGCGGAGGTGGCGGCGAAACGCAAAGACGGACCCGTCCCTCGGTCACTGCCCAAGTGGGCGGGGGTGCACAATAAATGGAGAAAGCCATGTTATCCCGACGAAACTTTCTCAGCGCGGCCACGGCACTGGCCAGCGCGACGGCGATCAGCGGTCGTGTACAAGCCGCAAGCATTCCCGAAGCGCCGATCATGGAAAAGACGACCGTGCAACCGCCGCTCTATCCCTCGAGCGGGCCGGACTACCGGCCCGTCGTCACACTCAACGGATGGACGCTGCCGTGGCGGATGAACGACGATTGGAAGGAATTCCATTTGATCGCCGAGCCGGTCGTGCGAGAATTCGCTGAAGGTATGAAGGCATTTCTCTGGGGCTACAACGGTCAATCTCCGGGTCCCACCATTGAGGCGGTCGAGGGTGACAAGCTCCGCATCTTCGTCATCAACAAGCTGCCTGAACAGACCACCATCCATTGGCACGGGGTGCTCTTGCCGAACGGTATGGACGGCGTCGGCGGACTCAACCAGCCGCATATTCCGCCCGGTAAGACCTTTGTCTATGAATTCGAGATGAAGCATAGCGGAACGTTCATGTATCACCCGCATTCGGATGAAATGGTCCAGATGGCGATGGGAATGATGGGAATGATCGTCGTGCATCCACGCGACGCGTCCTTCCGCCGGGTCGAGCGCGACTTCGTTTTTATCATGAGCAGCTATGACATGGATCCCGGTACCCCTACCAAAGGTAACCGAAATGACCAACTTCAACATGTGGGTGTGGAACAGCCGCGTATTCCCCGGCATTGATCCGCTCGCGGTGCGGTTGGGGGACAAGGTGCGCGTGCGCATGGGCAATCTCACCATGACCAACCATCCGATCCATCTGCACGGTCACAACTTTGCGGTCAGCTGCACGGATGGCGGCTGGGTGCCGAAAGCGCGCAGTGGCCAGAAACCACCATCGATGTTCCAATCGGCTCGATTCGCGCTTTTGATGTCCTCGCTGACAATCCCGGCGATTGGGCGTTTCACTGTCACAAGTCGCATCACACCATGAATGCGATGGGACATGACCTGAAGAATTTCATCGGTGGTTCAAAAAGGATCTCTTGCCAAGGCCGTCGGCAAGCTGGCGCCCGACGCCATGGTGATGGGATCGACGGGTATGGCCATGGGCGAGATGGAGATGCCCTTGCCGGACAACACGCTGCCGATGATGACTGGATCCGGACAGTTCGGCCCAATCGAAATGGGCGGCATGTTCACGGTGATGAAGATCCGCGAGGGCCTCGGGCGCGACGATTACAAGGATCCGGGTCCCTAGAAATATCCCAAGGGAACGATCTCCTACGAGGTCGATGTACCAAAAACGGAAGCACCCAGGGAGAACAAGCCGAAGGAATCGGCCAAGCCGACCGAAATGAAGGCGATGAAAGGCATGAAGGGGATGTAGCCGTGCTGTCGAAATTATCCAATTCAAATGAAGAGCAAGGAGACAGACTATGAAGGATCTCAAACGAACTGGAATCGCACTTATCGCGACGGTGCTTCTCTCTGCCACGGCCTGGGCTGGTGAGGGCCCTGCAGGGCACGGTCACGGCCATGACGAGGCGTTTTCGGCCGGCGAGCCCGGCGATCCAAAGAAGCCAGCCAGGATCATCCAAGTTACGATGAGCGAATCGGACGGCAAGATGGTATTCATGCCGGCGAAGGTTGAAGTGAAAAAGGGGGAGCAGGTCAAGTTCGTGCTTCGCAACAACAGCGAGCTGGATCACGAATTCATCCTCGCGACGACGGCAGAAAATCTCAAGCATGGCCAGGCGATGAAGAAGAACCCGGATATGGAACACGATGATCCGAACGGAAAGCGGCTTGTTCCCAAGAAGACGGATGAGATCGTCTGGAAGTTCACGAAGGCCGGTGAGTTCGAATATTCGCGCCTGATCCCCGGGCATCGTGAGGCCGGCATGGTCGGCACCATCGTCGTCAAGTAGCTCCCTCCAAATTGCCTCAACGAAGGACAACCGAAGATGAAGACCAACAAGTTCGCAGCAGCGATCCTGTCGCTCTCCATTGCGCTTCGTGCCAGTGCCACCGTTGCGCAAGCCGCAATGGTCAACGGCGAGGTCAAGAAAATCGACGAGGAGACCGGAAAGATCACCTTGAACCATGGCCCGATCAAAAATCTCGATATGTAAGGAATGACGATGGTTTTGCGCGTCAAGGACCCAGCGATGCTCAAAAA
>JAKFVP010000376.1 GCA_021732175.1 Bradyrhizobium sp. | reverse complement strand
CGGGTCCGCTCAGCCGGTGCGACATGACCGTGGTCCAGCCGGCGGTGAAATAGCTGCGCACGGAATCGGCGAGGACCGATGTATAGGGCGGCCCCGACCGCAGCGTGGAGAAATAGGTGCGGTCGGAAATGTCGACGTCGGGCAGCGGTCCCGGGCTGGAGGAATTGATGAGCCTGCCGTTGACGTCGAAAATGTTGACGTCACCGATATAGGACAGCTTGCTGACCTTCGACTGCAGCAGTTCGCGCGCAGCCGCGCCGGACATGGTCTGCCGGAACTCGTCCGGCGAGGCCATCTGCGGGATCTGCATCTGCGCGATGATGTTGCGCGCGATGATGTTGGAATCGTCGAACTGCTGATCGAAATGACGGGTCAGCAGCAGGATGGTGTTTTTCAGTTCGCGCTCGCCGTTGGCCAGCGCGCGCTCGCGGAACTGGCCGATCATGACGGCCGTGCCGATCAGGATCGCCGCGGACAGCAGGGTGCCGCACAGTAGCAGCCACACTACCGGGCCGCGGCGGAAGGACGTGGCAAAGCCGCGCACCCCGCCGATCGCGGTTGTCGGTTTTGTCGCGCTGGAAGGTGTGCCGTGCATCTACCCAAGGTCCCCGGAACCCTTGGATACGACACAACAAATAGCGTTCGCGTTAGGAAACCCGGTTACCCCGGGCTTAACCGGGCGGGTGAATTTACGCACTCCGGGGAGAGTCGATGATTAATGCGACGTTAACGGCCGCTCAGCGGCGGTAACCCGCAGCGCGCGCATAGCCGGAGCGGTTTTCGGCTACCGGGCGGCTTACATCGCTGCCGCGGGACTCGCTCCGCAGCGGTGTCGCGGACCTCAGGTCTTCGAGGAAGGTCGGCCTGGAGAAATAGAAACCCTGCGCATAGCGTATGCGGGTTGCTGCCTGCAGATAGGTGAGTTCCTCGTGGGACTCGACGCCCTCGGCGATCACGGTCATGCCGAGCGCCTCCGCGAGTGACTCGATGGCGCGCAGGATGCCCTGGCTGCGCGGCCGCCGATGGATGTCGGTGATGAAGGAGCGGTCGATCTTGATCTCGTCGGCGGTAATGTCGGCGAGCGCCGACAGCGATGAATAACCGATGCCGAAATCGTCGATCGAGATGCCGACGCCGATCTGGCGCAGGATCGGCAGTATCTCGTCCTGGAACTGGGTCTTGGTGACGAAGGCGTCTTCCGTCACTTCGACCATGAAGCGCTTGGGAAAGCCGGTTCGCTCCAACGCCTGTGCGAACGAGCGCATGAATTCGGCATTGCCGGCCTGCTTGGCCGCCACATTGATGCTGATCGTGGTGTCGTGGCCGAACGTATCGTTGATCAGGTCGATCGACTTGACGATCTCGGCCAGCACCAGATGGGTCAATTCGTCGATCAGCCCGAGCTCGGTGGCGAGATTGATGAACGTGCCGGGCGCCTGGATCACGCCGGAATCGTCGCGCAGGCGCACCAGCGCCTCGATGCCCTTGATGTCGCGGGTACGGATGTCGACCTTGGGCTGGAAGGCGCAGCAGAAGCGCTTTTCCAGGATCGCCATCCGCAGCGACTGCTCGACCTTCATGCGGGCCTGCGCCTCGCGCTCCATGGTGTCGTCGAAGAACGCGGCCGTGCCCTTGCCGGCGTTCTTCACCCGGTACATGGCGATGTCGGCGTTGTGGCGCAGCGCGTCGTAGCTCCTGCCGTGCTCCGGATAGAGGCTGACGCCGATCGAGGTGGAAGCGAAGATTTCCGAGCCGTCGATGAAGAACGGCGCCTTGATCCGCTCCAGCATGAAGCGGATGAATTCGGCGACCTCTTGCTGGCTCTGCACCGGATGCAGCAGCAGCACGAACTCGTCGCCGGAAATCCGCGACAGCATGTCGGAGGCGCGCAGGTTCATGCCGATCCGGCGCGCCACCTCGACCAGCAGCGCATCGCCGACGGTATGGCCGTAATAGTCGTTGATGTGCTTGAAATTGTCGATGTCGAGGAAGGCCAGGGCGAAGCCGGTCACATCAGCGGCCTGCAGCAGCTTGTTGACGCGGTGCTCGATGACCCGCCGGTTCGGCAGGTCGGTTAGCTCGTCATAATAAGCCGAACGGAAAAGCCGGTCCTCGAACGCCTTCTGTTCGGTGATGTCGGCCGAGGCGGACAGCAGCACGTTCCGGTCGGCGATGCGAACCGGGTGGTGGCTGGTGAGAAACACCCGCCTTGCGCCCTCGCGGGCAAAGCTTTCCTCGACCACCACGGGCCGGCCGGTGCGAAAGGTTTCGCGCGCGGCTTCGGACAGGCCGCCCTGCAGGTGCGCCGCCGCATCGTTGGCCAGCAGCAGGCGGCCCTGGTCGTCCTGCACCGTGACGCCGTTCGGGAGCATCCGCAGAACATCGCGCAGGATGTTCAGTTCGGAAGCGGAGTCGCCGTCGTTGCCGTGCAATTCGCCGTACTGCGGGGCGTCATGGCGGGCGCGATGCATGCGCCCGAGATTGACGAATTCCATTGTAGGTTTGATTAATGGGGAGCGAAAAGCGGCAGCGATCGCGGCAGTCGCGGCGTTTCGTCCGGCGTTGCCGAAAATGTCATTAACAGAATGTCAACATGCGCAAGCCGCGGTTGGCGCTGCGGACCGCGCTCAATCCGCCGGAATTCGACACTGCATGATGGCGTGAACGCCGGTGCGCAGATAACTGATCTCGGTCTTGCCGTCGAAGGCGCGCAACGCCGAATTCAGGAGCTTGGTGCCGAAGCCGGGCTTGCCGACATTCTCCACCGGCTGGCCCTCGGTCTCGTCCCAGGTGATGCTGAGCCGGCCGTCGGACACAAGCCATGACACCTGCAGGAATCCGCGCACCGAGGCAAACGCGCCGTACTTGCTGGCATTGGTGGCGAGCTCGTGAAACATCAGCGCCAGGCTGACGGCGAGCTTGGCCGGCAGGAACAATGCGTCCCCGTTCAGATTGAAGCGGACATGGCCGTACGGCTCGAGCTCGGAGCGCAGGAGGTCGCGGATGTCGCAGCCGCGGCCGTCGAGCCGGGCGATCAGATCGTCGGTGGCCGAGAGCGCGCGGATGCGGCGGTCGACGCTGGCCCAGACCTGCGGCTGGTCGGCCAGCACCTGGTGCAGCACCGCATGCACGGTCGACGTCTTGTTCTTCAGCCGGTGCTGCAACTCGTCGACGACAAGCTTGCGGTATTCCTCCTCCTCGATCAGGCGCTTGGAGATCTGGCGCTGATGCGCCGCGATCGCGCGGTAGTGCTCCACGCCCCAGATCGCCACGCCGCAGACCGCCCAGTAGATCGCCAGCAGCACGATGCGCGCCGAATCGGCGGTGGCATCGCCGAAATTGACGGTGACGCCGAGCACCCCGGCGGCCAGCGCAGTGAGGATGCCGATCCGGTAGCCGCCGAACATGGTCGCCAGCATCACCGCCGGAAAATACGGCGTGAAGAACACGTCGGGCCGGATTTGCGCCAACCCCCAGCGGCTGGCGGTCGAGAGCGCCAGGCAGAACACGGCAAAGCCGATGGCGAGCGGCAGTGAGGGCTGGGAGCTGCCCTGCCATCCGCGCCTGAATTCATCGATCACTCTTGCCATGAATCTGTCGCTTCGCGTGACCAGCAAAACCGGAATTGTGGCCGAGCATAGGGCAAAACGAACGTTTTCCAGAGCGGCAATGAGACAACCTTGGCATGTCTCGACCTGTCGCGGCTTGCGGGGGTTCCCCGCCGCGGGGATAGTGTCGCAAACAAGAACGGCATTTTCGGCAAAGGGGAGACAGCATGTTCGCAACAGCCGCCTTCAGGCAATCTGACCTGTCCGCCGTAGCTCGGGGAGCAAAGGCGGAAGCCCGCCCGTTCCACCTCGCCGTCATCGCCGGCCTTGCCTGCGCCTTCCTGATCGCCAGGGCAGCGCCGCTGACGGGCGGCATCATCGCCGCGGTGATCGAGCCGCTCTGCATGACCTCGGCATCTTCAGGCTCCTCGCAGGACGTCGTCGAGCCCATCACCTCGCACGCTTTGCCGAATGTGCCGGGCAAGCGCGTCACCGTGGTGCGGGTGTTCTATGGGCCCGGCGGCTTCACCCCGCCGCATACCCATTCCGGCTCCGTCACCGCCTATGTCACCAAGGGCGAGATCCGCTCGCAGCTCAACAATGGCCCGGTCGAGACGTTCAGGGTCGGCCAGTCCTTCTTCGAGCCGCCGGGCACGAAGCACATGGTCTCCGCCAACGCCAGCACCACCGAGCCCGCAGAGCTGATCGCGATCTTCGTCGCCGACGAAGGCGCGCAGTTGACGACCCTGCTGAAGTAGCCGGTTCGGCTACACCGGCTTGATCGTCACCTTCAGCCCGTCGCGCGGCTTCGGGATCGGCCACATCTGCCAGTTCGCGTTGTAGCCCGGCTCCAGCGACACTTCGAGATTCTGCAGGAAATGCCGGGCGAAGGTTTTTGCCTGCATGTAGGCGAAGTGCAGGCCGAGGCACATATGCGCGCCGCCGCCGAACGGCACCCAGGCGAAGCGATGGCGGTTGCGCGAGGCTTCGTCGGAAAAGCGCATCGGATCAAATCTGTCCGGATCGGGCCAGATCTCCGGCATGTGATGCGTGTAGAGCGGGTTGATGCCGACCGACGTGCCGGCGGGAATGTGGTAGCCCTTGAACGAGAAGTCGCGCACCGCGCGGCGCGGCATCGACGGCACCGGCGGCTTCAGCCGCAGCGCTTCCTTGAACGCCATTTCCGACAGCGGCATTTTTTCCAGATTGTCGATGCTGGAGGGATCGTTGGCCTCGACGCCAAGCCCTTTCACCTCGTCGCGCAGCCGCTGCTGCCAGTCGGGATTGGCGGCAAGCTCGCCGACGAACGACGTCAGCGACGATGTCAGCGTGTCATGCGCCGCCATCATCAGGAAGCTCATGTGGTCGATGATGTCCTGGGTCGAGAGCAGCGCGCCGTCCTCATGCGTGGCCTGGCACAGTTGCGAGAACAGATCATCGCCGCCGCGCGCGCGGCGGATCGGGATCTGCTCGGAGAAATAGGCGACGATGCGCTTGCGCCCGGCGACGCCGCGGCCCATCTGGGTGAACGGCAGCGGCGTGCGGATCGGCGCCACCGCGGCGGCCACCATGTCGACAAAGGCGCGGGTGATCTCGTCGACCTCGGGCCCGATCTCGGCGCCGAGGAAGGAGGTTGCCGCCAGATCCAGCGTAAGCTGCTTCATCGCCGGATACACCAGCATTTCGCCCGGCTGCGCCTTCCATTGCCTGACGCGCGCGGCAATGCCGCGATCGAGATCGACGAGATAGGATTTCATCGGCCCCGACTTGAACGCCACCGACAGCGCACGGCGGTGCAGGCGATGCTCCTCGAAATCGAGCAGCATCAGCCCGCGCGGAAACAGCAGGCCGAGGATCGGTCCCCAGCCATGGGTGGAGGAGAACAGCCGGCCCTGGTCGAACAGCACGAGTTCGTTGGCCTCGGGCCCGAGCAAGGTCACGCTGGTCTCGCCGAACAGGCGGGTGCGGTAGATGGAGCCGTATTGGGCGGCCGCCCGTTCCACCTGTCCCTTGGGATCCGCTAGTACCTTGAGCGTGTTGCCGATGAACGGCCAGCCCTCGTCGCCGGGAATGTGCCGCAGCGCCTGCGGCTTCGGCGGCGTAATCGTCATGGCGGGGGAAATCACGGACTGCATCGACATGGCAATGGCTCCACCGGGCGAATGATGCTCAAAAAACATGGCCGGACGCGGGTTTTGGAAATTAAACCTTTGTGACTGCGCCGCAAGGTCCTTGCGATCATGCAAATCGCGCCACAAGGCCGCAAGCCCGTGCTAATCTGGCACAGAATAACAGAACAAACGGGAGGATAGGAAATGTCGAAGACGTTGCGCGGGATCACGATTGCACTGGCCGCCGCAGGCCTCACGGTTCTGTCGTCCTCGGCAGGGTTCTCCCAGACCAGGCCCGCGGTGACGAGCCTCGGCCCGGATTACCCCAAGACCGCGATGTTCATCGGCAACAGTTTTTTCTACTACAATAATGGCATGCCCGGCCTCGTCACGTTGCTGGAGAAGGCGGCCGATCCCGCGCAGGCCAAGGACTATCGCAACATCATGGTCACCATTGGCGGTTCCGGCTTCGACTGGCACGACGTCGAGCACTATTTCAGGCCGAACGCCATCGGCTCGTATTCCTTCGACGATAACAACAACATCGTCTTCAACAAGTCCGGCAAGCTGGTCGACGCTGCCGTCATGATGGATTGCAGCCAGTGCCCGATCCATCCGACGCTCAAGGCGGTGTTCACCGAATACACCAGGAAGAACGCCGACATCGTCCGCGCCAAGGGTGCGAAGCCGATCTTCTTCATGTCGTGGGCCTATGCCGACAAGCCGGAAATGACGGCGCAGCTCGCCGAAGCCTACACGCTCGCGGGCAATGCCAACAATGCACTGGTGATCCCGGCGGGACTCGCCTTTGCCAAATCCGTCGGCAAGCAGCCCGAGCTCAATCTCTATGCGCCGGACAAGCGTCATCCGAGCCCGGCGGGAACCTATCTTGCCGCCTGCGTTGTGTTTGCAGCACTCACCGGCAAGTCGCCGGTCGGCAATTCCCATCTCGCCGGCATCGATCCGCCGACCGCAAAATTCTTGCAGGAGATCGCCTGGGAGACGGTGCAGGAATATTACGGGAAGTGACCGGGAGAGGGCGATCGCATGCGGCGGCGGGATCTCCCCCTCCACCTGGA
>JAKFVP010000472.1 GCA_021732175.1 Bradyrhizobium sp. | reverse complement strand
GCGGGGCGGCGTCATCTCCTTCCTGGGCAAGCACGTCGACAACGCCGCCCCGCAAGAGATCGTCAAGCTCGGCATCAGCAGGACCTTCCAGCACGTCAAGCTGGTCCCCGACATGACCGTGCTGGAAAACGTCGCGATCGGCGCGCATCTGCGCGGCTCTTCCGGCGCGATTTCCAGCATGCTGCGGCTCGACCGTGCCGACGAGGCCAGATTGCTGGCGGAAGCAACGCGACAGATCGAGCGCGTCGGGCTCGGTGACCAGATCAACCAGCTGGCTGGCTCACTCTCGCTCGGCCAGCAGCGCATCGTCGAGATTGCCCGCGCGCTCTGCGTCGACCCGGTACTGCTGCTGCTCGATGAGCCGGCCGCGGGCCTGCGCCACATGGAAAAGCAGCGGCTCGCCGCGCTGCTGCGGCAGCTCCGCGACGGCGGCATGTCGGTGCTGCTGGTCGAGCACGACATGGGATTTGTGATGGATCTGGCCGACCGGGTCGTGGTGCTCGACTTCGGCACCAAGATCGCCGAAGGCACACCGCAGGCGATCAAGTCCAACCCCGAAGTGATCAAGGCCTATCTGGGAGCCGTGGCATGAGCGCGCTGCTTGATGTCAGCGATGTCCATATCGCCTACGGCAAGGTCGAGGCCGTGCGCGGCGTCTCGCTCGAGGTCGGCGACAACGAGATCGTCACCATCATCGGCGCCAACGGCGCGGGAAAGAGCACACTTCTCAACGCCGTAATGGGCGTGCTGCCGCTGAAGGGCCGCGTCCATTTTGCCGGCGAAAACCTGTCGCGGCTCGAGATCGAGGACCGCGTGGCGCTCGGCGTCAGCCTGGTGCCGGAGCATCGCGAGCTGTTCGCGACCATGAATGTCGAGGACAATCTGCAGCTTGGCGCCTTCCGCATCCCGAAGGCAACGGCCGCGCAGTCGTTCGAGCGCGTCTACACGCTGTTCCCGCGGCTTGCGGAGCGGCGCAAGCAACTTGCCGGCACGTTGTCCGGCGGTGAGCAGCAGATGCTCGCCATGGGCCGCGCGCTGATGGGCGCGCCGCGCCTCCTGATGCTGGACGAGCCGAGCCTCGGCCTTGCCCCCATCATCGTCGCCGACATCTTCCGCACCATCGGCGAACTCCGCGCCAGCGGCGTCTCGGTGCTGCTGGTCGAACAGAATGCGCAGGCTGCATTGAAGATCGCCGATCGCGCCTATGTCATGGAACTCGGCGAGTTCGTGCTGGCAGGCGCAGCCGCGGAAATCGCCGCCAACAACCGCGTCGCCGCCAGCTATCTCGGCTTCCACGAGGGCGCGAGCGAAGGGTGAGGCCACCCGCGCGGCAGAGGAAGAGCGGTTCCAACTTCACCCTTTCTGGGGCATGAGGATGGTGGTACGAGCGATGCTCCGACCATGCGCAAGTACCTCCAGCACATGATTTTTTGCCAGCGCCCAGGGCAGATCTGGCGACTCGCCAGCACCCTGACCGGCCTCGCGCTCGTGGCTGCGGCGTTCTGGGCCTGGTCCGCCGGGTTCGACCGCAAGGGAACGCTGCCGGCTGATCAGATCCGGCATGCTGAAGGACGCATGTATTCCGTCGCGGTTCCGGATATCCGGTTTCCCTTCGTCTCGCCGCAAGACACCCCCTCCGCACCCATGGCTTCCCGCTTGCGGCTGTTCGAGAGCGGCCGCGCGCTTGGTCCCGCGCACGACCTTCATGCCACGATCAGGCAATCGGGTGGCGGCGCGTTCTCGCACTGGAACGGAGCGCTGCTATTCTCCACCAGCGACAATTCCGATCCCGCGACCAACGGCCGCCCGTAAGCGTTTTCGCAGACGATCTTTCTGCCCTTTTGGGCCGTCGCAGGCCCGATCCTGCTGGGCGCGCTGCTGTGCTGGCCCGCGATGCCGGATTTATCGCGAAGACTCACGGCAAGCGGTGTGCGGCCCGCAGACATCTTCGCTCCGCCGCAGACATTGCGGCGCGCAGTGCTGGCTTACGGCCTGTTGCTGTGCCTGCCTGCCCTTGTCGCGTTTCTTGCGGTCGGCGCCAGAACCGCGCCGAAGACGGTCGCTGCCCTTGGCGCGGACCGCGCCCTCACCGAGCGTGTCGCGGCCTATCTGGAAGATCAGCGCTCCTACTCCGTGATCTTCATCGGTGACAGCCGAACCTATTGCAATATTCACCCGGAGCTGATCGAGCCGCTCGTGCCGGGAATGCGCGGCCTCAATCTGTCGAACTTCGCCAACTGGCTGCCAACCCAGCTTGGCCTGGTCAGAGACATCGCCGGACGCATTCCGCCGGAAACGACGGTGGTCTGGTCGCTGGGGCACCAGAATTTTTCCGGCCTGGGCTCGGGTACGCTTGCCATTCAGCGCATCTACCCCATCGGCATTGCCGATGCCGCAAGGTTGGCCTGGTGGAATTCGCTGAGCATGCCGAGGGGCCTGGTCGACAATCTCTATTACTTTCACTGGTACCTGCACGGCTTCGTCACGGCGCGGGAGTATCACGGCGCGCTCGATCGGATACCGAAGCGTCAGCTCTTTGCAAATCTGCGTCTCGCCGATGCCGCCATGGCTGCTGCGCCCGGCGCGGCCAATGCCAGCGACCTCGCGCACGCCGCCGGCGCGCTGGAACGCGAAGCCGTCGCCGACCCCAACATCGTGCAGGCCACCGCGACCGTCGACGGCGGCCGGATCACCTCGATCATCCGGTACTATCGCCGCGGCGGCCATCACCGCACCGAAATCGACGCCGGCTACTTCCGGACCAAGCAGGCCGAATTTCCGGTGACGCATCGTTCCGATGCGGAAGCGGCCGCTTTCGAACCCGCGCCGCCTGCGCCGATGGAATGGGCGGCCTTCATCACCATCCTCGACATCCTCGCCGCCAACAAGGTTCGGCTTGTCGTCAATGAGGTGGAAGAGGCTCCTTATGTCTATGGACACCCACTGGTGCGAAGCAAATGGCGTCAGATGATGCGTGAACGCGTGCAGCCGGAAATCGAGCGCCGCGGTTTCGCCTACATACGCACCGATCTCGACCGGCTCTCCGACGCGGACTATTTCGACTACAACCACATGAACAGCAGCGGCATCGAAAAATACACACCGATGCTTGCGCAGCGGCTCAATGAACTCAGAGCCGGACGCTGATGCTTTTCAACACTCTCGAGTATTTCCTCTTCTTCGTATTCGTGCTGGCGGTGTCATGGCTCACCTCAGGCTGGGCTCGCTTCCGCACCTGGTTCCTGATCGCAGCGAGCCTTTATTTCTACACCAGCAACAATTCCTGGCAGGTCCTGCTGCTCATCACGACGACGACCGTCGACTATTTCGCCAGTCTGGCCATGAGCCGCAGCAAGGACGAGCGTTTCCGCAAGCTGATGCTGATCCTCTCGGTCACGTCGAACCTCGGCATGCTCACTTATTTCAAGTACTACAATTTCTTCGGTCAAAGCGTTGCGAGCTTTGCGGGGATGCTGGGCTGGCGGCCAGACTGGGTCGACGCCAACATTCTGCTTCCCGTCGGCATCTCCTTTTACACCTTCGAGGCGCTGAGCTACACGATCGACGTCTACCGTCGCAAGATTCCGGCAGAGCGCGATTACGCGAGATTAGCCTTCCTGGTCTCGTTCTTTCCGCATCTGATCGCAGGCCCGATCGTGCGCGCCGCGGATTTTTTTCCGCAGATCGGCCGGCCACCGTCGATGACGGTGAAGAATCTGGAGCTTGCCGTCTATCTCATCGCGATCGGGCTGTTCAAGAAGATCGTGCTGGCCGACGGACTGGCGCCGCTTGCTGACGACGCCTTCACCAAACCGGGCGAGATCGGCACAATAGCCACCTGGATCGGCGTCTATGCTTTCGCCTTCCAGATCTACTTCGACTTTTCCGGCTACACCGACATCGCGCTGGGCAGCGCAAAGCTGCTCGGTTACGAATTGCCGCCCAATTTCAACCGGCCCTATGCCGCCACCAGCATCACCGACTTCTGGCGCCGCTGGCACATGAGCCTGTCGACGTGGCTGCGTGACTATCTCTACATTTCGCTCGGCGGCAATCGAATGAAGACGCGGTGGGGCGTCTATCGCAATCTCATCCTGACCATGGTGCTCGGCGGTCTCTGGCACGGCGCGGCCTGGCATTTTGTCATTTGGGGTTTCCTGCACGGCGTCTGGCTCTCGCTCGAGCGGGCATTTGCGAGACCGGATGCGGATAACCGGCCGCGTTCGAAGCTGGCCGTCGCCGTGCAGACAATCCTGGTGTTTCACGGCGTGAGCGCGCTATGGATGATTTTCCGTGCGCCCTCGATGACCGACCTCTACACGATGACGCTGGTGATGACGAGCTTCGTCCCGGGCAATGTATCGATCGGCATGGCTGTGGCCTGCGGCGTCATGGCGTGGTCATGGGCGGTGCAACCTCTCACCGAACGCATCGACCTCAAGGACCGCTTCCTTGCGCTGCCTGTTCCCGTCAAGGCGATCCCCTATTTCGCTGCCATCGCACTCGTCATGATGTTCAGCAGCGAAACGCCGAAATCCTTCATCTATTTCCAGTTTTGAAGCACGCAGGAAAAAGGCCGGCCCCTTCGCAGGGGCCGGCCTGATTGCTGGCGCTCAGTCGCAGGTTACTTCACCAGCGTGTACTTCCCGTTCTTCACGGTCAGCAGGATGCGGGCGCGTTCGTCGACGCCGTAGCGGTCCTTTTCGGTGAAGTTGTAGACGCCCTGGCTTGCCGCGATCTCGCGCTCCGTCAACAAGGCTTGACGGAGGGCTTCGCGGAATTCCGGCGTGCCGGGCTTGGCCTTCTTCAGCGCCACCGGAACGATCCGCTCAAGCACCAGGAAGGCGTCGTAGGAGTGACCGGCGAACTGGCTGCGGCTGTTCGGGCCGTACTTGGCTTCATAGGCCTTGTTCAAGGCGAGGCCCGGCTTCTTGGTCTGCGCTTCGTCGGGCTGGTCTTCGGGATCCATCACCGGACCCGAGGCCATCAGCACGCCTTCCGCCGCGGGGCCGGCGATGCGGATGAAGTCCATGCTGGCGGCGCCGTGGGTCTGGTAGATCAGGCCCTTGTAGCCACGTTCGCGCAGGGTGGTCTGCGGCAGCGCGGCCGCGGTCCCGGAAGCGCCGACCAGGATCGCGTCGGGATTGGCGGCGACGAGCTTCAGCACCTGACCCTGGACCGACGTGTCGGGGCGCGCAAAGCGCTCCTCGCCGGCAATGGTGATGCCCATCGGCACGGCCTGGTTCTTCAGATCGTTGAACCAGAGATCGCCGTAGGAGTCGGAATAGCCGATATAGCCGACGGTCTTGACGTTGTTCTTCTTCATGTGGTCGTACATGACCTTGCCGACGATCGGGATCGGCTGCGGCATGGCGACCGACCATTTGGCGCGCTCCGGCGTGATCGGGAACGGCGCCAGGCCGAAATGCGGAATGCCGGCCTCGTTGGCGACGTTGGCGACCGCGATGCTCGACGGCGTGGTCGACGAGCCCATGATGATGTCGGCCTTGGACTCCGTCACGAAGCGGCGGGTGTTGGTGGTCGCCGTGGTGGGATCGCCGGCGTCATCGAGCGTGATAACCTTGAGCGGCACGCCGCCGATCTCCTTGGCGACGAATTCCAGCGAGTTACGCTCGGGAATGCCGAGCGCCGCGGCGGGTCCCGTGGTCGAGATCGAGATGCCGATGACGATCTCGTTGGTTTGCGCGAGCGCCGTACCCGGCAGCGCGAGCACCGCCGTAACGGCGGCCGACAGCAAGAACTTCTTCATCAATTTCCTCCCTTGGACGTTATGTTCGTTAGATCAAGAAAGCCTCGAGGGTTCAGCCCCTTCTTTAGGTGATAGCGCGGGGCAAGTCAGCCCCGCGTGAACTTGTCGATGATCTCCTGCGGCATCGGCGCGGATTTCAGCTTTGCGGGATCGTCGGGATGCTTGCCGACGAGGACGCGGGTCTCCCACGCCTCGATCGCCATCGCCTCGCCCTTCAGCACATTATGCTTCACCTCGAAGCTGGAGCGCTTGAAACTCTCGATCCGGCTTTCGATCGTGATCCAGTCGCCATGGGTGGAGGGGATGTAGAATTTCGCCCGTGTGTCCACCATGGGAATGCCGACCAGCCCGTATTTGTGGATCAGGTCCTGCTTGGAATAGCCGGATGCCTCGAACATGATCGAAGTGGAGTCGTCGAACATCGCGAAATAGCGCGGGTAGTAGACGATGTTGGCGGGATCGCAATCGCCCCACTGGATCTGTACGTCGCGCCGGTTGACGAACATGGTTCTAACTGACCTCGATGGTTCGGCAGCGGCAGTAGGCCCCCTCTCCCATGGGGAGAGGGTTGGGGTGAGGGGGTACGGTCGCAATTGTGGACCGTGACCCCTCACCCGGATCGCTACGCGATCCGACCTCTCCCCATGGGAGAGGTGGAACTGAATTTGCGGCGTGCGCTCGCTTCATCTCGTAACCATAGTCAGCGCGGCGCCATGCGGAGTGCGCCATCAAGCCGCACCACCTCGCCGTTCAGATAGGGGTTGTCGATCATGTGCGCCGCAAGCGAGGCGAATTCATCGGCCTGGCCGAGCCGGCGCGGGAACGGGATCGCAGCCGCCAGCGAATCCTGCGCTTCCTGCGGCAGGTTGGCGAGCAGCGGCGTCAGGAACAGGCCGGGCGCGATGGTGAGCACGCGGATGCCGAACTGCGAAAGCTCGCGTGCGATCGGCAGGGTCATGCCGACGACGCCGCCCT
>JAKFVP010000471.1 GCA_021732175.1 Bradyrhizobium sp. | reverse complement strand
TGGCGGCCGGTGAAGACGCGCCCGTCGGCGACTTTCTCGATCTGCGCATCATCCATGCCGCGGCGTTCCTTCACGAGGCCGCGGAACCAGGCGTAGGAATCCTTCACCAGCGCGTCGATCGCGGCCCGCGCCTCGGGGCTGGTCGGCTCAAAGCCGTTGGGCGCAGCCTTCAGCGGCGAGGACTTGATCTCCTCGACCTTGACGCCGACCGTCTTCATCAGCTCGGTGAAGTTCGGGAACTGGAACAGCACGCCGATCGAGCCCACCAGCGAGCTCTGCTGCGCGATGATGTGGTCCGCCGCGATTGCGGTGATGTAGCCGCCGGAGGCAGCGAGGCCCTCGACGACGACCACCAGCGGCTTCTTGGCCTTCAGCCTGACCAGCGAATCGTAGAGCTGCTCGGAGCCGGCGGTGGTGCCGCCCGGCGAATTGATGTGCACGATGACGGCTGATGCATGCGACTTCTCCAGCCGCTCCAGCGCCTCGACACGATCGGAATCGCTGCGGATCAGCCCGTCGATCTTGACACGCGCGATGGAGCTCGTCGAAGCCAGCAAACCACGGCCGCCGGGCGTTGCGATCACGCCGACCGCAACGACGGCGAGGATCGCGACCACGGCGGCGAACACGCGCCAGAAGGTCAGCTTGCGGCGAATCCTGCGGCGATCGACGATGATGTCCGAATCCAGCGACATCGCAATTCTCCTGAAAATGTCTGCGCGCCTTGTGCCTGCGCAGCGTAATCATCGGTTTATCTGATTACATCAATTGCGGCGCAATTTGAAGAAAACAAGGCCCCGTCGTCCCTTCCTTCTCCCCTTGTGGGAAGGGAAGAAAAGAGGCCCCGGTCGAAACCGGGGCCTCTGATTTTGTGACAACGCTTACCGCGAGGCCTTACTTGTCGCGGTTCTTCAGTGCGGTGCCGAGAATGTCGCCCAGCGTGGCGCCCGAATCGGAGGAGCCGTACTGCGCGATGGCTTCCTTCTCTTCGGCCACTTCCAGCGCCTTGATCGACACCTGGACCTTGCGGGCCTTCTTGTCGAACTGGATGACGCGGGCATCGACCTTCTCGCCGACCGCGAAGCGCTCGGGGCGTTGGTCGTTGCGGTCGCGCGCGAGCTCCGAGCGCTTGATGAAGGTGGTGAAGTCGGTACCGGCGATCTTCACGTCGATGCCGCCTTCCTTCACGTCGGTGATTTCGCAAGTCACCACCGCGCCCTTCTTGACATCACCCGGCTCTGCGAAGGGATCGCCTTCGAGCTGCTTGATGCCGAGCGAAATGCGCTCCTTCTCGACGTCCACGTCGAGCACCACGGCCTTCACCATGTCGCCCTTCTTGTAGTTGTCGATGACCTGCTCGCCCGGCTGCTTCCAGTCGAGGTCGGACAGATGCACCATGCCGTCGACGTCGCCCTCGAGGCCCAGGAACAGACCGAACTCGGTCTTGTTCTTGACCTCGCCCTCGACGGTCGAACCGACCGGGAACTTCTCGACGAAGACTTCCCAGGGGTTGCGCATGGTCTGCTTGAGACCGAGCGAGATGCGGCGCTTGACGGAATCGACTTCGAGCACCTGCACTTCGACTTCCTGCGAGGTCGAGACGATCTTGCCGGGGTGCATGTTCTTCTTGGTCCACGACATCTCCGAGACGTGGATCAGGCCTTCGATGCCCGGCTCCAGCTCGACGAACGCGCCGTAGTCCGTGATATTGGTGACGCGGCCGGTGAAGCGCGCGTTGAGCGGATACTTCGCCTCGATGCCCTGCCACGGATCGTCCAGCAGTTGCTTCATGCCGAGCGAGATGCGGTGGGTCTCGTGGTTGATCTTGATGATCTTGACCTTCACCGTCTGGCCGATGGTCAAAACCTCGGTCGGATGGTTGACGCGGCGCCAGGCGATATCGGTGACGTGCAGCAGGCCATCGATGCCGCCGAGGTCGACGAACGCACCGTAATCGGTGATGTTCTTGACGACGCCGTCGATCACCTGACCCTCTTCGAGGTTCTGCACCAGTTCCTGGCGCTGCTCGGCGCGGGTCTCTTCCAGAACCGTGCGGCGCGACACCACGATGTTGCCGCGGCGGCGATCCATCTTGAGGATCTGGAACGGCTGCGTGTTGTTCATCAGCGGCGCGACGTCGCGGATCGGACGGATGTCGACCTGCGAGCGCGGCAGGAAGGCCACGGCGCCGTCGAGGTCGACGGTGAAGCCGCCCTTGACCTGGTTGAAGATGATGCCGTTGACCTTCTCGTTGTTCTGGAAGGCCTTCTCCAGCTTGCCCCAGCTCTCCTCGCGGCGCGCCTTGTCGCGCGACAGCACGGCTTCGCCGAGGGCATTCTCGATGCGGTCGAGGAACACCTCGACTTCGTCACCGACCTTGAGGTCGCTCTCGCGGCCGGGACCGGAAAATTCGCGAAGCGCCACGCGGCCTTCGGTCTTCAGGCCGACGTCGATGACGGCCATGTCCTTTTCAATTGCGACGACCGTGCCCTTGACGACGGAGCTTTCCTGCAAGCCGCCGCCGAAGGATTCGTCGAGCATCGCCGCGAAATCGTCGCGGGTGGGAGTGAGGGAAGTAGCGGTATTCGAAGCCATTTGTTCTCCAGATGCGGTGTACTCGCCGGCCGTTCGGGTTGATGGGCGCATCGGATGGACAGTGACGGGCTCCGCAAAACCCGACGACCGCTTGTTGCGGGAGGCGCAACAGCGGGCCGGCAGCATGGCTGCCCATTCGATACGTTGATTTCTCCGGGGCCCTGGACGTGCCGGCCAAGAGGCCGGCGTGCAAGACGGGGAGCGGGCTTTCCTCCAAATGACGGCAGGGGGTCGAATTCCCTAACCGGCCCGCTCGGACGGCCCTGATCGCATCGGGGGCAGCCCGGAACGGGGCTGATATAGCCCCCAAGGCCTGTACCGGCAAGCGAAAACGGCCCGTTAAGGGGGCCTTAACGCTCGCGAGCCGGGAAATTCGGCCCCCTGCTTCAACGGGTTGTTGACCGCATTCCCGGATAGCTTGGGCCTGTCAGGAAAATGGAACCCGGCCTTAAGCACGTACCGCCACGGTGGCGGCGATTGTAAAACAAGGGACTTTCACCGTGAAAAGCCTGATCGCTCTGAGTGCCGTTTTCGTCTTCACTTTCGTCGTCGGCGTCACCGGCAAGCCGTCGGCCGCCCCGACCGCGCAGGCCATCGC
Source organism: Bradyrhizobium sp. (assembly GCA_021732175.1). Taxonomy (GTDB): domain Bacteria; phylum Pseudomonadota; class Alphaproteobacteria; order Rhizobiales; family Xanthobacteraceae; genus Bradyrhizobium. The sequence continues at coordinate 3,554 of JAKFVP010000471.1, read as the reverse complement.
CAACGCGAAGGCCGCCAAGCAGCCGCTGATGATGGCCGAGCAGGAGCTGCCATTCGATCGCTACTGGTCGAAGAACTGATTTCCTACGGCGCCGGCTTCCTGCCGGCACGGACAGCCTCGACGATGGCGATGGCGGCGCGAACGCCCGCATCGATGTCGAGCTTGGAATTATCCAGCGTGTGAGCATCGGGCGCCGGCCTCAAGGGGGCAACGGGCCTGTTCTGGTCGCGCTCGTCGCGCCTGATGATGTCGGCGAGCACAGCCTCCTCATCGACCGTCTCGCCACGCGCCCGCGCTTCCAGTGCGCGCCGCCGCGCCCGCACCCGCGGATCCGCCACCACAAAAATCTTCACTTCGGCATCCGGGCAAATGACGGTGCCGATGTCGCGCCCGTCGAGCACCGCGCCGGGCGGGCCGGCGGCGAACTGGCGCTGAAAATCCACCAGTGCCTCGCGCACCCTGGGGATGGCCGAGACCACGGAGGCAGCATCGCCGATCCGCTGCGTCTTCAGTTCAGGGTGACCGAATTTCTCGGGATCGAGCTCCATCGCGACGGCGACCGCCGCCGCCTCGTTGGTCAGCGCGATGTTGGCATCGAGCAGCGCCTTCGCCACCGCGCGGTAGATCACGCCGGTGTCGAGATGGCGATAGCCGTAGTGATGGGCGAGGCGCTTGCCCAGCGTGCCCTTGCCCGAGGCGGCCGGTCCGTCGATGGCGATGATCATGCACGCCATGTGCGACAGGCTGCCATGCCGGTCAAGACCAGGGATCGGGCAGATGCGGCCAAATGCTGCTCGCCCGGGCCGCCAGGCCGCTCTATTCTGATGTCCGGGAATGCCATCCACTGATCTGCGAACGCCGCACTGCGCCGGCCGGAGGGACGATGATGAGCGCCATTTCACGACGTCATTTCATCGGCAGCGCCGCGGCCGCTTCCGCCATCCCGCTGATCGGCCCGCCGGCGCAGGCGCAGCAGACCGATTGGCCCAACCGGTCGATCAGGATCATTGCAGGCTACCCGGCTGGCGGGCAGACCGATCTGTTTGCGCGGACCTATGGCGAATACATCCGCGGCGAGACCGGCCAGAGCGTGACGGTAGAAAACAAGGCCGGCGCATCAGGATCGGTGGCGGCGGCCGAAGCCAGGCGCGCGGCGCCCGACGGCTACACGCTGATGTTCACGATCACGACGACCATGATCATGAACCGCCTTCTCATCAAGGACATCCCCTACGACGCCGACAAGGATTTCGTCATCGTCTCGATCATGCCGGCGGGCAGCCTGCCCTTCGTGGTCGGCGAGAAAACCGGCGCCAAGACATTCGACGAGTTCATCGCCTATGCGAGGAAGGCCGAAAAGGTGAACATCGGCACCTATGGCGCAGGCTCCTATGCGCACATGGCGATTGTGGAAATGAACAAGGCCTATGGCCTGAAGATGGAGGCGGTCCACTATCGCGGCGAGGCGCCGATGTGGACCGATCTCGCCGGCGGATTCATCGACGGCGCGCACGGCAGCTACGGCGCGGCGCTATCGGTCCTGCAGAGCGGCCGCGGCACGGCGGTCGCCGTCTCGCGCAAGCGCATGTCGACACTGCCGGATGTGCCTTCCTTTGCGGAGCTCGGCGCCAAACCGCGCCTGTTCCGGCTGACCGGCTTCCAGTGCTGCGCCGTGCCCACGGGCACGCCGCCGGAAATCATCCAGAAGCTGTCAAAGCTGCTCGTCGCCGGCGGCAAGAGCGAAAAGATCCAGCAGCTCATGAAGTCATTCGGCGTCGACGACACCGCGATGACCTTCGAGGAGACGCAGAAGCTGTTCAAGGAGGAAGCGCCGGTCTGGCTCGAGTCCGTGGCAAGCCTCGGGCTTGTGCCGTCGTGAGGCGCGGCCGCGCGCGGTTTACGAAAACTCCGCACCCAGCGAGCGCATCATCGGGATGAAGTCCGGGAAGGACGTGGCGATAAAGGCGGTATCGTCGACCTTGACCGGCTTGTCCGCCGCGCAGCCCATCACCAGCGCCGACATCGCGATGCGGTGATCCATGTGGGTGGCGACAAGGCCGCCGCCCGGCACATGGCCGCGTCCTTCGACGATCAGGTCGTCGCCGGAAATCTCCACCTTCACGCCGTTGACGCGCAGCATGTCGGCGGTGGCCGCCAGGCGATCGGACTCCTTGACGCGCAATTCCTGCAAGCCGCGCATGATCGTGGTGCCTTCAGCGAACGCGGCGGCTACTGCGAGCACCAGATACTCGTCTATCATCGACGGAGCGCGCTCCGGCGGCACCTCGACGCCGCGCAGCTTCGAGGCGCGCACGCGCAGTTGCGCCATCGGCTCGCCGGCATCGCCGCGCACTTCGCTCTCCTCGATGGAAGCGCCCATCTCCCGCAGCGTGGTGAACAGGCCGGTGCGCAGCGGATTGGTCATGACGTCGGACAGCACGATGTCGGAGCCGCCGACGATCAGCGCGGCCACGATCGGAAATGCCGCCGACGAGGGATCGGCCGGCACGATCACCTCGGCGCCGTGCAGCTCGGGCTCGCCGGTCAGCGAGATCTTGCGGCCGTGGCTGCCTTCCCTGGCCGAGACGATGTCGGCGCCGAAATGCTTCAGCATCAGCTCGGTGTGGTCGCGGCTCGCCTCGCTCTCGATCACGGTGGTGATTCCGGGCGCAGCCAGGCCGGCCAGCAGCACCGCTGACTTGATCTGCGCCGAGGCTACCGGCGTGCGATAGGTGATCGGCAGCGGATCGCGCGCGCCATGCAGGGTCAGCGGCAGGCGGCCGCCTTCGCGGGCTTCGCCGGCCTTGGCGCCCATCAGTTCCAGCGGATCGAGGATGCGCCGCATCGGCCGCGAGCGCAGCGAGGCATCGCCGTCGAAGGTCGCTGTGACCGGGCATCCGGCGACTGCGCCCATCACCAGGCGGCAGCCGGTGCCGGAATTGCCAAAATCGAGCGGGGCTGCAGGTTCCGCAAAACCGCCGACACCGACGCCATTGACCTTCCAGGCGAACGGACCGGTCCGCTCCACCTTCGCACCCAGTGCCCGCATGGATTTGGCGGTGTTGAGGACGTCCTCGCCCTCCAGCAGGCCCGAAATCCAGGTTTCCCCGACCGCCAGCGCGCCCAGAATCAGGGAACGGTGCGAGATCGACTTGTCCCCGGGCACGCGGACTTTCCCTGCGAGGGGACCGCTGGCGCGGGCTTCAAGGGGGGTCGCGGGGCCGGAATGGGTCAAGTTTGCGTCCTTTCTGGCAGGGCCAGTAACACATGCGCCAGATGGCGTCACGTTGCCCCAAATTGCCCTGCAAAGCGCTTGACAGCGGCCCCTCAACTAGCCAAGTGAAGCTCCGTTTTTCAGACATTCCCAGGATCCGCACGTGGCCAAATCCGACCTCGGAACCAAGCGCATTTGCCCGACGACGGGTAAGAAGTTTTACGACCTGAACAAGAGCCCGGTGATCTCGCCCTATACGGGTGAGGTGGTGCCGATTGCCCCGGTTGCGCCGCCGCGCATGACGCGCGGGGCTGCTGCCGCTGCTGCGGCCGCGCCCAGC
>JAKFVP010000475.1 GCA_021732175.1 Bradyrhizobium sp. | reverse complement strand
GCGTGCCGGTGCTGCCGACGCCGAAGGGCGAGAACGTGCTGATCATCACCGGCGCCGGCGGCTCGGGCGTGCTGCTGTCGGACTCCTGCGTCGACAACGGCCTGTCGCTGATGGCGATGCCGCCGGATCTCGATGCGGCGTTCCGCAAGTTCATCCCGCCGTTCGGCGCTGCTGGCAATCCCGTCGACATCACCGGCGGCGAGCCGCCGATCACCTACATCAACACGGTGAAGCTCGGCCTGTCCGACGATCGCATCCATTCGCTGATCCTCGGCTACTGGCACACCATCGTGACGCCGCCGATGGTGTTCGCGCGCAACATGGTCGAGGTGAAGAAGGAGATGGAGGCCAAGGGCTTCGTGAAGCCGATCGTGGCTTCGCTGGCCGGCGACGTCGAGGTCGAGGAAGCCGCCGAATATCTCTACCAGAACGGCATCCCGGCCTATGCCTATTCGACCGAACTGCCGGTCGAGGTGTTGGGGGCCAAGTACAAGTGGGCGCGCGGCGCGGGCCTGCTCTGAGACTGAATCGTCATTGCGAGGAGCAAAGCGACGAAGCAATCCAGCTTTCTTGGTTGAAGCAAAGCTGGATTGCTTCGCTTCGCTCGCAATGACGGGGTTCTAAATCGGGAGTGTCATTGCGCGTCAGCGAAGAGGCGAGACGTGATCCGACGCAAGGCCACGCGTGCCAAAGAGACGGATGAGCCCGACGTTCGCGACGGCGGCGTCCAGTCGGTGGATCGCGCGCTCTCGATCCTGGAGACGCTGGCCGAAGACGACGAGGGCTATCGCCTGAGCGACCTTGCGGTACGGACGGGCCTGTCCACCTCGACGGCGCACCGCCTGCTGGCGACGCTGGAGAAGCGCCGCTTCGTGCAGTTCGACCGTACCGAATCCAAATGGCATATCGGCGCACACAGCTTTTCGATCGGTGCCACTTTCGCGCGCCGCCGCAATTTTGCGGCGCAAGCGATGCCGTATTTGCGCAAGCTGCGTGACCAGACCCGCGAGACGGCCAATCTCGCCGTGGTCGACGATGAATCCATCATCGTGCTGATGCGCGCCGAGAGCCGCGAGATCATGCGCTCGCTGACCAAGGTCGGCGGCCGCGTCGCGATGGTTGCCTCCGGCGTCGGCAAGGCGGTGCTGGCGACCTATGCCGACGAGGACGTCAACGCCATCATCCGCCATCACGGCATGCCGCGGTTGACGGAAAAATCCATCGTGCGGCCTTCCGACCTGTTCCGCGAACTCGAGAAGGTGCGCCGGCAGGGCTATGCCGTCGACGACGAGGAAGCCTGCATGGGCCTGCGCTGCATCGCATCAGTGGTCTATAACGATTGCAGCGAGCCGTTGGCCGCAATCTCCGTCTCGGGCATGACCTGCCGCGTCACCGACGACCGCTTGCCGATGCTGGGCCGCATGGTGCGCGACGTGGCGATCGAACTGACGCTGGCGCTGGGCGGGATGATGCCGAACCGCTGAGCGGGAACTGGCAAGGGAATCTGCATCTGGACAGCGCCGGCTTTTTTGGCTGATATGTGGTCAAATGACGCAGGCAGCATCGATCAGCCGCGCAGCCCCTGGAGGATTCAGATGACCCCCTTCCAAAAGCGCCTGTTCGGCGCCGCTGTCGCGCTGACGCTTGCAGCGGCCGGTGCGGCCCACGCGCAGCAGCTCGAGCTCAAGCTGATGGCGCCCGCAGCGCCCGGCGGCGGCTGGGATCAGACGGCGCGATCGATGCAACAGGCTCTCGTCGCCGCCAAGATCGCGCGCAGCGTCCAGGTCACCAACGTGCCCGGCGCCGGCGGCAGCGTCGGCATCGCGCAGTTCGTCAACGGCGCCAAAGGCGACGGTAACCAGATGATGGTGAACGGGTTCGTCATGGTCGGTGCGCTTGCCATGAACAAATCGCCGGTGACGCTCGAGCAGGTGACGCCCATCGCGCGGCTCACCGAGGAGATCCAGGTGATCGTCGTTCCGGCGAACTCGCCGTTGAAGACAGCACAGGATCTCGCCGCGGCGGTCAAGGCCGACATCGCCAAGGTCACCTTTGCCGGCGGCTCGGCCGGCGGCGTTGATCACGTCATGGCGGCACTGTTTGCAGGTGCCGTCGGCGCCGACGCCAAGAAGATCAATTACATTCCGTTCTCCGGCGGCGGCGAGTCGCTTGCCGCGATCCTTGGCGCCAAGGTCAGCGCCGGCATTTCGGGCCTCAGCGAATATGAGGGGCAGATCAAGTCGGGCAAGCTGCGCGCGCTCGGCGTGACGTCGGAGAAGCGCATAGCGGGCGTGGATATTCCGACCTTCAAGGAGCAGGGGATCGATCTCGTGCTCGCCAACTGGCGCTCGGTGGTGGCGGCTCCCGGCATCACGCCGGAGCAGCGCAAGACCCTGAGCGATGCCGTGGAGAAGATGGTCAAGTCCGATGCCTGGAAGGATATCCTCAAGCAGAAGGGCTGGGAGGATGCCTATCTCGGCGGTGATGCGTTCGCCGATTTTCTGAAGAAGGAGACGACGCGCGTCACCGATGTGCTGAAATCCGTTGGCCTCGTGAAATCATGACGGATCGCGCGCCGGGCGATCCATCACCGCGGCGCGTCGATCGCGCCGGCCTCGTCATCGCCTTTGCGCTCGCAGTCCTGGCTGTCGTGCTGGTGTTTGACGCATTCCGTCTGCCGCCCGGCGCGATGTACGGCGTCGGACCAGGAGCGATGCCGCTCGTCGTTGCCGTCGGACTCGGACTTCTCGCGATCGGCAACCTCATCGACGCGCTGCGCGGCAACATGCCGCCGCGCGAGAGCGCCGATCCAAAACCGGTGCTGCTGATCCTCGGCGGACTTGCGCTGCTGATCGCCATCATCGGTTTCGGCGGCGGCTTTATCCTGGCGACATCGGCCTTGTTCGTTGCGACGTCGGCGGCATTCGGGCGACGTGCGCTTCTCATCGACGCCGCCATCGCGCTCGTGCTCAGCACGCTGATCTTTCTCGCCTTCGACAAGCTGTTGACGTTGAGCCTCCCCACGGGCCCGCTGGAGCGACTGCTGTGATCGACACCTTTGCCCAACTGGCGCATGGCATGGCGGTGGCCCTGCAGCCGCTCAACCTGCTCTACGCGCTGATCGGCGTGTTCCTCGGCACGGCGGTCGGCGTGTTGCCAGGCATCGGCCCGGCACTGACGGTCGCCTTGCTGTTGCCGGTGACCTACAAGCTCGATCCCGGCGGATCGCTGATCATGTTCGCCGGCATCTACTACGGCGGCATGTATGGCGGGTCGACCACGGCCATTCTCATCAACACGCCCGGCGAGAGCGCCTCAATGGCAACCGCGCTCGAAGGCAACAAGATGGCCAAGGCCGGCCGCGGCGGCCCCGCGCTTGCGACCGCTGCGATCGGCTCGTTCGTGGCAGGCACCATCGCCACCATCGGCCTTGCTTTCCTTGCGCCATGGTTGGTCGATTTCGCGGTGCGCTTCGGCCCCGAGGACTATTTCGCGCTGATGTGCGTTGCCTTCGTCACGGTGTCGGCGACCTTCGGGGATTCGCCGATCCGCGGACTGACCAGCCTGTTCATCGGGCTGACGCTCGGCCTTATCGGGATCGACAAGCTGACGGGACAGGCGCGTCTTGCCTTCGGCATTCCTGAGCTGCTCGACGGCGTCGAGGTGACGACGCTCGCCGTCGGCCTGTTCGCGGTGGGGGAAGCGCTCTACGTCGCATCGCGCCGTCACCATGCCGAGGAAAAGCTCGAGCCGGTGCGCGGCTCGCTATGGATGACCAGGGAGGACTGGAAGCGATCGTGGAAGCCGTGGCTGCGCGGCACGATGTTCGGCTTTCCGATCGGCGCGCTTCCTGCTGGTGGCGCCGAGATCCCGACCTTCCTGTCCTATTCCACCGAGAAGCGGCTCACCAAGCATCCCGAAGAATTCGGCAAGGGCGCCATCGAAGGCGTGGCAGGACCGGAAGCGGCGAACAACGCGTCTGCCGCCGGCACGTTGGTTCCATTGCTGACGCTCGGCCTTCCGACCTCGGCCACGGCGGCGATGATGCTGGCTGGCTTCCAGCAATACGGCCTCAACCCGGGACCGCTGTTGTTCGCGGAGCGGCCCGATCTGGTGTGGGGCCTGATCGCGAGCCTGTTCATCGCCAATGTCATGCTGCTCGTGCTCAATTTGCCGCTGGTCGGCCTGTGGGTGAGACTGCTCGCGATCCCGCAGCCCTGGCTCTACGCCGGAATCCTCGCATTCGCGACCATGGGGACGATCGCGGCCAAGCCATCGGTGGTCGAACTGTCGATGCTGGCCGGCTTTGGCGTGATGGGCTTCCTGATGCGCCGGTTCGATTATCCGATCGCACCCGTTGTTGTCGGCCTGATCCTCGGCCCGATTGCCGAGAGCCAGTTGCGCCGCGCGCTCCAGATCAGCCTCGGCGATCCCCTGACGCTCGTGCAGAGCCCGATCTCGGCGACGCTGCTCGCCATCGCGCTGATCGCGCTGGTGGCGCCGTTCGTGCTGAAAGGGCTGGGGCGGTTCAAGGCGAACGAAGACTAGGCAGTATCGGCACCGTCGAAACGGAAACCCGTACCTGCAACGATGATCCCCAATCATCGATGATGATCGCGATCATCGTGTGGGGCGCCGCCCATCTGCAGCGTTGGCGCGAGAACGATTGCCATCTTGCTTGCACGATTCAGTCACAAGCTGCGCCAATCGCCGCTCGCAACCGGTTGCGGACTGGAATAGCCTGCGGCGGCCCTGAGCCGGATCAACCGGCCGGTAGATGTATGGGAGGATGTGATGACACGCGACGTGCGCGATCCCGATTCCACGATCTCTCGACGAACGCTGGTCCAGGGCCTTGCGATCGCTGCCGGCGCCACGGTGGCGGGCTCCGGCACTGCGCTGGCCCAGACTGCTCAGAACGCCGCGGACGGGCCGGTTGCTCCGCCGTCCACCGTGACCACCCCGCCGCGCGATTTCAGTCCGCGCGGCGCGCCGACCACCTATTTCTGGGATCCTGACATCATTGCGGTCGACAAGTCGTTCAACGACCAGGCCCAGCCCAACACCGCGATCAAGCGTCTCTACACCGGACTGCTGTGGGCGGAAGGCCCGGCCTGGAGCTCGCAGGGCCGCTATCTCCTGTGGAGCGACATTCCCAACAATCGCCAGATGCGATGGTCGGAGGATGACGGTCACGTCAGCGTCTTCCGCGCGCCCTCCAACAATTCCAATGGCAACTCGTTCGATTTCAACGGCCGGCAGCTCTCCTGCGAGCACCTCGCCCGCCGGGTGGTACGCTATGAACATGACGGCACCGCCACCGTGCTCGCCGACTCCTACAACGGCAAGAAGCTCAACTCACCCAACGATGTCGTCGCCCATCCCGACGGCAGCTACTGGTTCACCGACCCGCCCTATGGCGGCCAACTCTATGAGGGCGAGCCCGACGTGGCGGGCGGGCCGAGCAATGCAAGCGGCAAGCTGAACCCGAAGATCGGCCAGCCGGCGGGCTTCGTGCCGGGCCGGCGCGAACTGCCGACCAATTGCTATCGCATCGACCCGACGGGCCGCATCGATCTCGTGGTGACCGAAGAGCAGGTGCCGGACCCGAACGGCCTCTGCTTCTCGCCCGATTTCAAGAAGCTCTACATCGCCAGCACCGGCAAGGGGCCGGGCGATACCGGACCGGGCGGCAAGGGCGAGATTTTCGTCGCCGATGTCGGCACCGACAACAAGCTGTCGAACATCAAGCGCTTCACCGATTGCGTGGTCGACGGCGTGAAATGCGGCCCCGACGGCTTGCGCTGCGACGTCAACGGCAACCTCTGGGCATCCAGCAATGCCGGCCGGGCCGTCGGCTACAGCGGCGTCACGGTATGGTCACCGGAAGCCAAGTTGCTCGGCCGCATCCGGCTGCCGGAGGTCTGCGGCAACGTCTGCTTCGGCGGCCCCAAGCGCAACCGCCTGTTCATGGCCGCGAGCCAGTCGCTCTATGCCGTCTACACGGCAACGCAGGGTGCCGGGCCGGGCTGAGCAGGCCAGGTCCGTATTGAACGAAGCGCCTGCGCGAAAACGTCGGCGCTTTCGTTTCATTGCGCAGATGCATCAACCGTCTGATCTTGCGTTGCTTTTCAAAAGCCATGCCACATCGCGGGAAATAAAAACGCCTTCGTTGAGATCGCATCTCGCCGCCGCGATGATCCCACTCATCGGATATGATGAAGGGAAGCCGGACATGGCGAAGATGCGAGCTGTCGATGCTGCCGTGCGCATTCTCGAGAAGGAGGGCGTCTCCATCGCCTTCGGCGTTCCCGGCGCCGCGATCAATCCGCTGTACAGCGCGTTGAAGGCGAGGGGGAGCATCAACCACATCCTGGCGCGCCATGTCGAAGGCGCCTCCCATATGGCCGAGGGCTACACCCGCGCCAAGGCCGGCAATATCGGCGTGTGCATCGGAACGTCTGGTCCGGCCGGCACCGACATGATCACCGGGCTCTATTCGGCAATCGCCGATTCCATTCCGATCCTCTGCATCACGGGCCAAGCGCCGCGGGCGCGGCTCTACAAGGAGGATTTCCAGGCCATCGACATCGAGTCGATCGCAAAGCCTGTCACCAAATGGGCGGTCACGGTGCGCGAGCCCGGCCTCGTGCCGCGCGTGTTCAGCCAGGCCTTTCACATCATGCGTTCGGGCCGGCCGGGCCCGGTGCTGATCGATCTGCCGCTCGACGTGCAGTTGGCCGAGATCGAGTTCGACGACAC
>JAKFVP010000017.1:5904-6773 GCA_021732175.1 Bradyrhizobium sp. | reverse complement strand
TACATGTACTGGTCCTCGGTGCAGCAGCTCGTGCATCACGCCTCCTCGGGCTGCGCCATGAATGTCGGCGATCTCCTCGGGTCAGGCACGATCTCCGGTCCGGAGAAGAACCAGCGCGGCAGTCTCCTTGAGATCAGCTGGAACGGCACCGAGCCGGTCGAACTCGCAGCCGGCGTCAAGCGCTCGTTCCTCGAAGATGGCGATTCCCTCGTCATGCGCGGCTGGTGCCAGGGCGACGGCTACCGCGTCGGCTTCGGCGAGGTCGAGGGGACGATCGTTGCGGCGGAGTAACCGCTCCCTTCCGTCATTGCGAGGAGCGTAGCGACGACCCGTCTACGCTTGCTGCGCAAGCTACGCCGGGTTGGCAGGCGCTTCAGCGATCTTGTGGCGCGATGTCTTTCAGCCGCGCGCAATGCGCGGCGATGTCGTCGAGGCTGTACTTCAAATGCACGCGCTTGTCTGACGGTGCCTGCTTTGCCGTGCACACGCCCGGCCGCCATTCCTTCGATGGACGGATCGGCCGCGGCACAAAACCGCCGCCGCAGTTCGGGCAGACATTGCCGAGCTTGTTCTCGGCGCAATCGGCGCAGAAGGTGCATTCGTAGGAGCAGATGCGCGCTTCCGTCGCCGAGGGCGGCAGGTCTTTGTCGCAATATTCGCAGTTCGGGCGCAGTTGCAGGGCCATGATGGTCTCGTCAGGATTCGATTTGCGGTGGATGATCGCAGACGCCTGAAGAAAGTCGAATGACGAATTTCCCTCGATTTCAGCCGCCGCCTTCTCCCTCTCCCCGCTCTTGCGGGGAGAGGGCAGGGGTGAGGGGCTCTCTCCGCGATATGACTCGTTGAGAGATGCCCCTCACCCGACGCTT
>JAKFVP010000017.1:0-5894 GCA_021732175.1 Bradyrhizobium sp. | reverse complement strand
CGACGCTTCGCGTCGACCTCTCCCCGTAAGAACGGGGAGAGGTGATTACCTCGACAGCGGCAGCTTCGTCGTCTCCTTCAGCCTGTCAAGCACGACGGACGAGCGCACATGCGCCACGCTCTGGTGCGGCATCAGCACGTTGTTGACGAGGTCGGACAGGCCCTTGAGGTCGCGCAGCGCGACTTTCAGCACGTAGTCGGCATCGCCGGTCAGCGAATAGGCTTCCTGGATTTCATCGACGCGATTGACCAGCGCGCGAAACTTCTTGGAATTGTCGGGCGAGTGGGTTGCGAGCGTGATCTGGATGAAGGCGACGAGGTTGAAGCCGAGCGCTTCGGCCGAGAGATCGGCGTGATAACCCGCGATCACCTTCTCCTCTTCCAGCCGCATCCGCCGCCGCGAGCATTGCGAGGCGGACAGGCCGACGAGTTCGGCGAGCTGCTGGTTGGTCAGCCGGCCGTCGTCCTGCAGCGCGGCCAGCATTTTGAGGTCAAAGGCGTCTGTCTGGATCATGCGTTAAAGGTCACTTTGATGCACGGATCGTGCGCAATACTAGCAAGATATATCCTCATTTGCACGCACCTTGCGCTGATTCCGGGAGAAAATGCTCGAAATCATTCTTCAGGAGATCAGCTCATGGGTCCGTTTCCGCACGATGCGCCGCCTGCCGCCATCACGGCAGACAACCCGATGGGCACCGACGGCTTTGAGTTCGTCGAATATGCGCACCCCGATCCCGCCGAGTTGCATGCGCTGTTCAAGCTGATGGGTTTTGCGCCGGTCGCGCGCCACAAGAGCAAGAAGATCACGGTCTATCGCCAGGGCGACGTCAACTATCTCGTCAACGAAGAGCCGGGCACCCACGGCTTCAACTTTGTCGCGGCGCACGGCCCCTGCGCGCCGTCGATGGCGTTCCGCGTCGTCGATGCGAAGCAAGCCTATGAACGCGCGCTCGCGCTTGGCGCCGAGCCGGCCGGGCTTTCGCCGCAGGAGAAGACGCTCGACGTTCCCGCCATCAAGGGCATCGGCGGCAGTCTCCTGTATTTCGTCGATCGCTACGGCGCCAAGGGCTCGGCCTACGACGCCGATTTCGAATGGACAGGGGCGCGCGACCCGCGTCCTGCCGGCGCCGGGCTCTACTACATCGATCATCTCACCCATAATGTTCATCGCGGGCGCATGGATGTGTGGACCGGCTTCTACGCAAAGCTGTTCAACTTCCGCCAGATCCGCTTCTTCGACATCGAGGGCCGCGCTTCCGGCCTGTTCTCGCGCGCCCTGACCAGCCCGGACGGCAAGATCAGGATTCCGATCAACGAAGATGCCGGCGATTCCGGGCAGATCGAGGAGTATCTCAACGTCTACAGGGGTGAGGGCATCCAGCACATCGCCTGCGGCGTGCGCGACATCCATCGCACGGTCGAGGGCCTGCGCGAGGCCGGCCTGCCGTTCATGCCGTCGCCGCCCATGACCTATTTCGAGAAGATCGATGCGCGCCTGCCGAAGCATGGCGAGGACGTGCCGCGGTTGCTAAAGAACGGCATTTTGATCGACGGCGAGGGCGTGGTCGATGGCGGCCACACCAAGGTGTTGCTGCAGATCTTTTCGGCGAATGCGATCGGCCCGATCTTCTTCGAGTTCATCCAGCGCAAGGGCGACGACGGATTCGGCGAGGGCAACTTCAAGGCGCTGTTCGAATCGATCGAGGAAGACCAGATCCGCCGCGGCGTGCTGAAGGTCGAGCAAGGGCACGCGGCGTAGTTTCTGTCGCCCCGGCGAAGGCCGGGGCCCATAACCACCGATGTCAGTTGTGTGGCAGGCTGGAGCTACAGCGAACTCCAACCACAACGGTTTGTGGTTATGGGTCTCGGCCCCCGTGCGCAATTGCGCACTAGGCCGGGACGACATCCAAGCCGGGACGACAACGGTTACCGCTTCCACGCGCCCACAAGCTGGGCGATGTCGGATTTCTCCGGCTCGCGGATTGACGAGGGCGTGCGCGAGAAGCGCGGGGCGGGGGCGGGCTGCGTCACGCCGTGGCGCTCGACGAACACCTTGCGCGCGGCCATATGCGGATGCTTCGGCGCTTCGGCCATGGTGAGGATCGGCGCGAAGCAGATGTCGGTGCCTTCCATGATCTTGCACCAGTCCGCGCGCGACTTGCTCTTGAACACCTTCGTCAGCTTTTCCTTCAGCGCGGGCCAGGCCTTGCGGTCCATCTGCGCGTCGAAATCGGCGTCGGTGAGATCGGCGTGCTTGCGCAGCAGCGCGTAGAACTGCGGCTCAATCGAGCCGATCGAGATGAAGTTGCCGCAGGAGCATTCGTAGACGCCGTAGAAATGCGCGCCGCCGTCGAGGAAATTCTGCTCGCGGCCTTCGGTCCAGCGGCCGATCGCGGTCATGTCGAAGAACATCGACATCAGCGACGCCGCGCCGTCGCACATTGCGGTGTCCACCACCTGGCCCTTGCCGGATTTTTGGGCTTCCAGCAGTGCGGCGAGCACGCCGACCACGAGATAGAGCGCGCCGCCCCCGAAATCGCCGACGAGGTTGAGCGGCGGCACCGGCTTCTCCTTGGGTCCGATCGCGGCCAGCGCGCCGGTGATGGAGATGTAGTTGATGTCATGGCCGGCGGCGTTGGCGAGCGGGCCTTCCTGGCCCCAGCCGGTCATGCGGCCGTAGACGAGTTTTGGGTTGCGCGCGAGAACGACATCGGGCCCGAGGCCAAGGCGTTCCATCACGCCGGGACGAAAGCCCTCGATCAGCGCGTCCGCTCCGGCGAGCAGGTCGAGCACCTGCGCGATGGCGGCCTTGTCCTTGAGATCAAGCTCCACCACCTTGCGGCCGCGGCCCGCGACCGACTTCATGTTCTTAGCCGCGCCGACGCGGTCGAGCGTCACGACTTCGGCGCCCATGTCTGCCAGCATCATGCAGGCGAACGGTCCGGGGCCGATGCCGGCGAATTCGACGATGCGGAATCCGGCGAGCGGGCCGGACGTTTTCGTGGCGGCATGGGACGCGGGTTTATCGAGCACGGTGTTTCCTCAGGATGAGTTTTAATTAGCTGATTAGCTAAATTCTCTCGCCTTAGCCGTCCACTGGCAAGCAAATCTTGGCGTCAAAACCAAGCGGCGCGCATCGCTGCGCGCCGCTTGCATGGCTCAGAGAGAGATAGGTCGGTCAGCCGGCGGCTTGCACCGCACGCTGTGCCATCACCTTGATCAGGTTCGCGCGGTAATCGGATGAGCCGTGGAGGTCGCTGAGCAGCCCGTCGGACGAGATCTTGACGCTGTCGAGCGCGCCGGCTGACCAGTTCGCCTTCAGGGCCGCCTCGATCGCCGGCACCCGCATCACGCCGCTCTGCGAGGCGCCGGTCGCGGCGACGCGGACGTCTCCGCCCGGTGTCTTCGCGACGAACACGCCGGTCAGCGCAAAGCGCGAGGCCGGATGCGGGAATTTGGCGTAGCCCGCTTTCGCCACCACCGGGAATGAGACCGCGGTGATGATCTCGCCGTCATTGAGTGCCGTCGAGAACAGGCCCTTGAAGAACTCATCCGCCGATATCGTGCGCTTGTTGGTCTTGATGGTCGCGCCGAGTGCCAGCACCGCGGCGGGATAATCCGCGGCGGGATCGTTGTTGGCGAGCGAGCCGCCGATCGTGCCGCGATGGCGCACGGCGGGATCGCCGATCAGCGAGGCCAGATAGGCGAGCGCCGGAATTGCCTTCTTCACGGCATCGCTTTGCGCCACGTCGTAATGCGTGGTCGCGGCCTTGATGTCGATGCCGTTGCCGGTCGGCGCAACGCCGACCAGATCCTTGATCTTGGCGAGATCAATCACGTCAGACGGCGAAGCCAGCCGCTGCTTCATGACGGGAAGCAGGGTCTGGCCGCCGGCGAGGTATTTCGCTTCCTTGCCCTTGCCGAACAGTGCGACGGCCTCGTCGACCGAGGAGGCGCGGTGATAGGTGGTCTCGTACATGGTGCGTCCTCCCCTTAACCGTGGATCGCGTGCCAGACGCGGTCGGGCGAAGCCGGCATTTCCAGCTTGTTGTTGCCGATCGCGTCCGTGATCGCGTTGATGACGGCGGCCGAAGCGCCGATCGCGCCGGCCTCGCCGCAGCCCTTGACGCCGAGCGGATTGCTCGGACACAGCGTCGTGGTGTGCGACACCTTGAACGACGGCAGGTCGTCGGCACGCGGCATGGTGTAATCCATGAAGGAGGCCGTGATCGGCTGGCCGTCGGAATTATAGACAGCGTGCTCGAGCAGCGCTTGTCCAATGCCTTGCGCGAGACCGCCATGCACCTGGCCTTCGACGACCATCGGATTGATCAGCCGTCCGAAGTCGTCGGCAGCGACGAAGTTCACGAACGAGGTCTTGCCGGTGGCGGCATCGACCTCGACTTCGCAAATATAGGCGCCGGCAGGGAAGGTGAAGTTGGTCGGGTCGTAGAAGGCGGTTTCCTTCAGGCCCGGCTCCATGCCGTCGGGCAGGTTGTGCGCGGTGTAGGCCGCGAGCGCGACCATCGGCAACGCGATCGACTTGTCGGTGCCGGTCACCTTGAACTCGCCGTTCTCGATGACGATGTCGTTCTCGCTCGCTTCCAGCGCGTGCGCTGCGATCTTCTTGGCCTTGGATTCGATTTTCTCCATGGCCTTGATGATGGCGGTGCCGCCGACCGCGATCGAGCGCGAGCCGTAGGTGCCCATGCCGAACTGCACCTTGTCGGTGTCGCCGTGCACGATCGACACCTGGCTGATGGGAACGCCGAGGCGTTCGGCGATCAACTGGGCGAAGGTCGTCTCATGGCTCTGGCCGTGGCTGTGCGAACCCGTGAGCACCTCGATGGTGCCGACCGGATTGACGCGGATCTCCGCCGACTCCCATAGGCCGACGCCGGCGCCGAGACTGCCGACGGCCTTCGAGGGCGCGATGCCGCAGGCCTCGATGTAGCAGGAGACGCCGAGGCCGCGCAGCTTGCCTTCACTCTTCGCCTTGGCCTTGCGCGCGGGGAACCCGGCATAGTCGATCGCCTTCATGGCGGCGTCGATCGAGGCGTTAAAGTCGCCGGCGTCATAGGCCATGATCACAGGCGTCTGGTACGGGAACGAGGTGATGAAGTTCTTCTTGCGCAATTCGGTTGGATCGACCTTGAGCTGCCGCGCCGCGGTCTCCATCATGCGTTCCAGCAGATAGCTCGCCTCGGGCCGGCCGGCGCCGCGATAGGCATCGACAGGCGTGGTGTTGGTGTAGACGGCCACCACCTCGGCATAGATCGCCGGAATGACATACTGGCCCGACAGCAGCGTCGCATACAGATAAGTCGGCACCGCCGAGGAGAACAGCGACATGTAAGCGCCGAAATTGGCGTGGGTCTTCACCCGAAGGCCAAGGATCTTGTTGTCCTTGTCGAACGCCATCTCGGCGTGGGAGATGTGGTCGCGGCCATGCGCATCGGTGAGGAACGCCTCGGTGCGGTCGCCGGTCCATTTCACGGGGCGGCCGACCTTCTTGGAGGCCCACAGCGCCACCATCTCTTCCGGATAGATGTATATCTTCGAGCCGAAGCCGCCGCCGACATCGGGCGCGATCACCCGCAGCTTGTGCTCGGGTGCGACATTGTAGAACGCCGAGAGCACGAGGCGGGCGACGTGCGGATTCTGCGACGTGGTGTGGAGCGTGTAATGCTCTTCCGCCGCGTCGTAATCGGCGATCGCCGCGCGCGGTTCCATCGCATTCGGCGCCAGGCGATTGTTGGTGAGGTCGAGGCTCACCACATTCGCCGCCTTGGCAAAGGCGGCCTTGACGGCAGCTTCGTCGCCGATGTGCCAGTCATAGATGATGTTGCCGGGGGCCTCGGGGTGCAGTTGCGGCGCGCCCGGCTTGATCGC
>JAKFVP010000108.1 GCA_021732175.1 Bradyrhizobium sp. | reverse complement strand
GCGAAGGCTTTGTGCGCGGCCGCCGCTTCCTGCATCCGAAGCTCGGCTTCTCCTTTGCCGCGCCCGACACTTTCACGCTCGACAACACCGCGCAGGCCGTCATCGGCGTGCGCGAGGGCGGCGCGCAGGCGATGCGCTTCGACGTGGTGCGCGTCGCCGCCGACCAGTCGCTGTCGGCGTATCTGAATTCCGGCTGGATGGAGAATGTCGACAAGGCCTCGACCGAGGAGATCACGGTCAATGGCTTCCCCGCGGCGTCTGCCAACGCGCAGGGCGACCAGTGGTACTTCAAGGTCTATGTGCTGCGCTTCGGCAGCGACGTCTACCGCTTCATCTTCGCCTCCCGGCAGAAGACCACCGAGAGCGAGCGCAACGCGCGCGAGACCGTCAATTCCTTCCGCCGCCTGACGCTGGAGGAAATCCAGGCCGCGCGTCCGCTGCGCATCAAGGTGATCACCGTGCAGCCCGGCGACACCGTCGAATCGCTGGCCCACCGCATGAGCGGCGTCGACCGCCCCGCCGAACGCTTCCGCATCCTCAACGGCCTCGAAGCGAATGCCCAGGTCAAGGTGCGCGACCGCGTCAAGATCGTGGTGGACTGACCACCGCCGTCGTCCCGGTCAAGCGGAGCGCGAGCCGGGCCCCATAACCAGCGATTTCAGTTATGACCCGACTTGCAGGATGGGTAGAGCGCAGCGAAGCCTTTCACCCGCGGCGCTGGCGCTAAATGGCCAACATCACCTAATCCGGAGATCGAACCATGCCGTTCAGGACGCTGTCGCTGTTCACCGTGCTGGTCGCGGCGATCGCCGCCTACTGGCAGCACACGCTCGGCCACGACCGCCTGCAGTACGCCGTCGCCTTCCTCGGCGCCTTCATGATCTTCGCGATGTGGCTGTTCCCCGAGGTCAAGCGCGAGGAAACCGCCGGCGGCGTGCGGCAGGATGCGGTGCGGAGGTAGGTGCGCCCCCGTGTTCCCATGAGAGAAGGCGACGCACATCCCACCCTCATTCGGCGTCCTTGCCTGCGAACTTTCGGCCCGGAATCGGAAAGAGCATGGCCGCACGCTCGCGGTAGCGGCGATACTGGTCGCCGAACTGCCGGATCAGGTCGCGCTCTTCCAGCTGGATGCCGATCAGGATGTAGCCGGTGATCACTGCCGCCAGCAGCAGATGACCAACCGTCATCACGGGCGTAGCCCAGACGGCGAGAAACACGCCGAGATAGATCGGGTGACGGACACGCCGGTAGAGCAAAGGCGTACGGAACTTCGCTTCCGGCGGCTGCTTGCCGAACATGCGCGCGAACACCTGGCTGAGCCCGAACATCTCGAAATGATCGAGCATAAACGTGCTGGCCACCAGCACGACCCAGCCTAACCAGAAGATGCCGTCGAGCACCGCCGCGGCGATCGGATCGTGGACGGCCCAGACAAGAGCGGGGATCGGCTGCCACTGCCAGTACAGGATCAGCAGCGCGAGGCTGGTGAAGAGCAAATAGGTGCTGCGTTCGACCGAGGACGGTACGAATCCTGTCCACCAGCGCTTGAAGCCCGCGCGCGCCATCACGCTGTGCTGAAGCGAGAACAATCCGATCAGCGCCATATTGATGATCACGCTCTGAAGGAGCGGACCGGCCGTCCCCGAATCGATCGATTTAGGCACGACGAGATTGCCGACGAAGCCGATCAAATAGAGCAGCGCAACGAGCGCAGATGCGTACGCCACGATGCCGTAGATGACCGCGACAAGACCCGCCATGAATCGTCTCCTGGTTGTTTGAAATGTGATTTGCCGCACGAAGGGGGGCGCCCCACTTCGCGGCAGGAACGCAGATGGCGCGATGGATCACCCGGGGTTTCGCGCGGTCACCATCCAGGAGCTCGAATTCATCATCACGCCTTCGGGGCGAACGAACGCCTTCAGCTCGGCTTTCAGGGCCGCCACCAGTTCATCATGACGTCGTTCTGCCAGCTTGCCGGCCTCGCGATAGACTTCGCCCGCTGGTCCGATGGCGAGCTGGAACGCGACCGCTTCGTCGAGGTCTCGACCCACGAAGACCTCGGCATCGATTCGCTCGAACTGCGCGTCCGTGTAGCCCGCGATTTGCAACTGCTTGGTCACGACCTCGGTGTCGGTCATGGAGAACGGTCCGGGCCCGCATGTCGCAGCGTCCTCTTTCACGGCAGGCAAGTAACGCAGCAGAATTTCCTTCGACAGGATGAGCCACGGATTATCCGCCCGCTCACGCCACACGATCATCGTCATCAATCCGCCCGGCCTGAGCGCCTGCCGCATGTTGCGCAGACCGGACACCGGATTTTCGAAGAACTGCGTTCCGAAACGGGAGAAGCAGAAGTCGTACACCGGCTTGAACGGATGGGTTTGGACGTCGGCTTCCACGAACGTCAGATTGGTCAGTCCCGCCGTCTTCGCATCGGCGCGCCCGGCCTCGAGAAAGGCATTACAGCAATCAAGGCCGACGACCGAGCCGGCCGGCCCGACCCGCCGCGCGAGTTCAATTGCGGTATCGCCCCACCCGCATCCGACATCCAGCACGCGATCGCCGGCGCGAAGTGGCAGTGCAGGAAAGACCTTCTCGCTATGCCGTTGCAGGCCACCAGCGAGGATGTGTCGCCAGGTGTTGAATTTCGGAACCAGTACTGCGTTCCAGAAATCAATATACGGATTGTCGGTTTTGACTGCCGGCACGGCGCTCATGATCAGGATGCCTTTCCACTAAAATCTGTCTGTCCATTTTGGAGTGAAGCAGGGCTGGTGGCCTCATTCATGAGCGCCATATATAGAGCTGGCGTCGTTGGACGAATGATCACCTGACCGGACCACCTTACTGACCGTCCAAATCTGAGAATGGCCACCATGATTGATCCGCTTTCAGAGGTGCTTCGGTCAGTTCGCTTGACGGGGGGCATTTTCCTTGACGCGCGTTTCACGGCTCCGTGGTGCGTACGCACGAATATCCTCGCCGAGGACTGCGGCCCCTTCCCCTTCAAGCCGCCGCTCCTGATCGCCTATCACTTCGTCATCGCGGGAAAGTTACTGGTCAGCATCGAAGGTGAACCCACCGTCGAGGTGAAGGCCGGCGAGATCGTGCTTTTGCCGAGGAATGACGTTCACACGCTGGCAAGCGCGCCCGGCCTTGTCGCAACGAGCGCGCGTCATCTGATCCAGCCATCGGAGGACGGCGGACTGGCGCGGATTTCACACGGCGGTGGCGGGGAGAGCGCGCATATCGTGTGCGGCTTTCTCGGCAGCGAGGTTTCCTACAATCCGCTGATCGCGGCCTTGCCGAGGCTGCTGAAGCTCGATGTCCGCGAAGGCGTGTCGCGCGACTGGGTCGAGGCGTCCGTGCGATATGCCGCCAGCGAACTGACCGCAGGCAGGTTCGCCTCATCGAGCCTGCTGTCGCGGCTTTCCGAGTTGCTCTTCGTTGAGGCGATGCGCCAGTATTCAGTATCGTTCGCCGACCAGGATGCCGGATGGCTGAAGGGCGTCGCGGATCCGCAGATCGGCCGGGCCCTGGCGGCCATTCATCAAGATGTCAGTTCGCACTGGTCGGCCAATTCTCTTGCCAAGGAAGCGTCCATGTCGCGCAGCGCGTTCGTGGATCGCTTCACAACGCTCATCGGCATGCCGCCGATCCGTTATCTGACGCTCTGGCGTCTTCAGGCAGCCAGGCGGAGCCTGCGCGAAACCCGGAAGACGATTGGCCAGCTCGCCCATGAGGTGGGTTATGGCTCCGAAGAAGCATTCAGCCGGGCATTCAAACGGGAATTTGGGCTGTCACCCGCGCGTTGGCGAGAACAGCAGCAGTAATAGCACAAACAAAAAGCCCGGCGTCACGCCGGGCCTTTCGTTTCTAATTGTTGCTTTCGCCATCCTTTCAGGCGGCTTCGTCCTCGACAGCGGTATCGTCACTCTCCGTGTCGGCATCATCCTCGCCCTCGGCATCGCCTTCGGCGACCGCATCGCCTTCAGCCTTGGCGCCGCGGCGCGGGCTCTTGGCGAGCTGGCTCTCGATTTCCTTGACCGCTTCGGTCTCGGTCGAGTGCTGCACGACGGCGATTTCGCGCGACAGGCGGTCGAGCGCCGCCTCGTAGAGCTGGCGTTCGCTGTAGGACTGCTCGGGCTGCGATTCCGAACGATAGAGGTCGCGCACGACTTCCGCGATCGCGACGATATCGCCGGAGTTGATCTTCGCTTCGTATTCCTGGGCACGGCGCGACCACATGGTGCGCTTGACCCGGGCCCGGCCCTTCAGCGTCTCCAGCGCCTTCTTGACCAGCGCCGGATCGGACAGCTTGCGCATGCCGACATTGGCGACCTTGGCGGTCGGCACGCGCAGCGTCATCTTGTCCTTGATGAAGTTGATCACGAACAGCTCGAGCTTGGCGCCTGCGATCTCCTGCTCCTCGATGGCGAGGATCTGGCCGACGCCGTGCGCCGGATAGACCACGAACTCGTTCGTCTTGAAGCCCTGGCGCTGGGTCAGCGGCTTCTTCTCTTCCACGCGCGGCGGAACGGCGGGCTTCACGGCTGCCTTGGGGGCAGCAGCGGCAACGGGCTTTGCGGCAGGCTTCGCAACAGGTGCTTTCGCGGCAGTTTTCGCGACGGCCTTCGAAGCAGACGACTTCGACCCGGCCGCTTTCGCGACAGTCTTGGCATTCTTGGATGGCATTGCGCTTCTTTTATTTGAGGACTTTGCAGCCGCCGCCTTCTTGGTGTCCTTCACGGACGCCTTGGCACGGCCCTTCGATGCGCTGCGGCTCGCCGCGGCTTTCTTGGTGGACTTGGAAGCACTCTGTTTACGCGTTTTCTGTGACACAGCCTGCGCGCGGATCAATTGCCACGCCCCTGTTCAAGGTTTTCTGACGGGAACCCATAGGGGCCAAGCAGGGCTGACGGGTTCAGCTAGAATGTGCCCAATATAGCACATTTTCCGCGAAAATCAATGATTTACGCCCGATTCCGGGCGCATTGGGGGCCGTTTTGACACTCTGTTACGGAATTAGGGTTAAAGGCGCGCCCTTTATTAGGACCGATTCGGGCCTAACTGCGCCTTTGGCGTAACCCGGCGAATCAGTCGCCCGTCAGTCGCCCGTACCCGGCTCCTTGGAAAAAAATTTCTCGAACTTGCCTTCCATACCCTCGAAATCTTTCGCGTCGGCCGGCGAATCCTTCTTCTGGGTGATGTTCGGCCAGCTCTTGGCGTACTCGCTGTTGACCTCGAGCCACTTCTCCAGCCCCGGCTCGGTGTCGGGCTTGATGGCATCGGCAGGACATTCCGGCTCGCACACGCCGCAATCGATGCATTCGTCCGGATGGATCACCAGCATGTTCTCGCCCTCGTAGAAGCAATCGACGGGGCAGACCTCGACGCAATCGGTGTACTTGCACTTGATGCAGGCTTCAGTGACGACGTAAGTCATCCAAGGCTCCGGAACGGTCTTATTCTGGTTCTGGCGGCAAATTTCTCGGGGCGTTGCTAGCGCAGGATGTGCGCTGCCGCAAGAGAAGCGGACAGGCCAAATCGGGCCATTTCGCGCATCCCTGCCCGCTTCAAATGGCTATCCGGAGCGCGGATTCAAATCCTCATAGAGCACGCGTGCAGCGGTCGCATCGCCACGCCGCTCGGAGAAGCCGACCACCTTCATCAGGCGCACGCCGCCGTCGAGGGCGATGGTGATGACGTCGCCGGATTTGACCGCATGACCCGGCGATTTCTCACGCACGCCGTTGATGCGGACGTGGCCGCTCTCGACCAGGCTGGCGGCACTGGTGCGGGCTTTGACCACCCGCGCATGCCACAGCCATTTGTCGAGACGCTGCTTGTCCAACTTAGTCCTTACGCGCGAGCTGCTCCTTGAGCGCCGCGAGTTTTGCGAACGGCGAGTTCGGATCGGCGGCGCGGTTGTCGCGCGGGTTGGCGCTCGACGCATATTGCCGGTGCGACGGACCGCTCTCGCGGTCGCGGCGCCCGCCCTTGTCGCGATCGCGGCCGCCGCGCTCGGGGCGATCCTTGCGATCGGACTTGTCGCGCCGCTCGTCGCGATCCTTGCCCTTGCCCTCGAAACGCTCGCGGCGATCGCCGCGCGGCTCGCGCTTGTCGTCAGGCTTGCCTTCGCGCGGCGCGCCTTCGCCGCCTTCGCGCGGCTTGCGGAAATCGCGATGACGGTCGCGCCGGCCGCCGCCGCGATGCTCGCCGGACTTTTCGCCTTCTGAGGGCTGCGCGGCGGCTTCGCCCGAGGCAGCCTGCGCTCCTTCGGGTCTGCGCTGATCGCGGTGGCGATGGCGGCCGCCGCGCTCGTGGCGCGGGCGGCGCTCCTCGTGACGCCCGCCGGGGCGCCAGACTTCGACCAGCACAGGCTCGGCAGCGGCATCGGCCGTTGCGGCGGTCGCTTCAGCGGGCACAGCTTCCGCAGCCGCTTCAGCCGGCGCGGCTTCGCTGGCGGGAGCTTCCGTCAAGTCCGTCTCCGCCTGGGCTTCCACAACGGGTTCCGCCGCGGCTTCGACGGCAGGCGCTTCGTCCACAACGGGCGCGGGCTCCGCAACGGCCGCAGCTTCAGCCTCGACGGGCGCAGCAGGCGCCTCGGCTTCAACGGGCGCCGGCGCAGGCAGCACATTGTCATTGGCCGCGGGCGCGATGTTGAGTTCCGGCAGCAGCGATGCCGACGGCGGGCGATCGCCCGACACTTCCTGCGCCGTGACTTCCTGCGCGACAACGTCCACCGGCGGCGTTTCCGCCGACACCGTCTCGACCT
>JAKFVP010000280.1 GCA_021732175.1 Bradyrhizobium sp. | reverse complement strand
CGAAGGCCGGCGCGCGCGGTCGGTCGAATACAGGCAGCGCGGCCAGCTCCGCACCGCCAGGGCCCGCCGCGAAGTGCTGGTGGCGAGTGGCGCTTACAATTCGCCGCAGCTCTTGCAGCTCTCCGGCGTCGGCCCCGCTGACTTGCTGAAAAGCCACGGCATCGATGTCGTGCTTGACGCGCCCGGGGTCGGCAACGATCTGCAGGATCATCTGCAGGTGCGCATCGTCATGCGCTGTTCGCAGCGGATCACGCTCAACGACGTCGTCAACAATCCGGTCCGGCGCGTGCTCGCGGGCATGCAATGGGCGGCGCTGCGCACGGGACCGCTGACCATCGCCGCCGGCACCTCGGGCGCGTTCTTCAAGACCAGTCCGCGGCTGGCCTCGCCTGATATCCAGATCCACTTCATCCCGTTCTCGACCGACAAGATGGGCGAGAAGCTGCATCCGTTCTCCGGCTTCACCGCGTCGGTGTGTCAGTTGCGTCCGGAAAGCCGCGGCAGCTTGCGCATCCGCAGCGCCGACCCGGCGCAGCCGCCGGGAATCCGCATCAACTATCTCGCCACCGAAACCGATCGGCGCGCCTTCATCGACGGCCTCAGGATCTTGCGCGGCATCCTCGCCCAGCCCGCATTGAAGCCCTATACGACGGAGGAGGTCTATCCCGGCGCCAAGGTCGTCAGCGATGACGACCTCCTCGCCTTCTGCCGCCAGACCGGCTCGACCGTCTATCACCCGACCTCGACCTGCCGGATGGGCAACGACCCGCTCGCCGTGGTCGACCAGCGGCTCAAGGTGCGGGGCATCGAGGGCCTGCGGGTGATCGATGCCTCCGTGATGCCGGATTTGATGTCGGGCAATACCAATGCCCCGACAATCATGATAGCCGAGAAGGCATCTGATATGATCCTGCAGGATACGCGCTAGCGCCAAAGGGGACACGTGACAGGCATGCGGATCGGCACGCGCAAGAGCACCATGGCGCTCGCCCAGACGGACGAGATCGCGCGGCAATTGTCGCAGGCGGCGCCCGGCATTGCCGTTGAGATCGTCAAGTTCGAGACCACTGGCGATACCGACCAGACCGGCAAGCTGCTGCCGCATGGCGGCAAGGGCGGCGCGTTCGTAGCCCAGATCCGCGCGGCCATGCTGGCGGGCGAATTACAGGCGGCGATGCATTCGCTGAAGGACATGCCTGGCAACGAGGACACGCCGGGCCTCGTGATCGGCGCGACGCTGTCGCGCGATCCGCCCGGTGATGCGCTGGTGCTGCGGCCGGGCTTGTCGCTCGAGGATTTCCGGCGCGCGCGCGGCAAGGGTTACAAGATCGGCACCAACGCGGTGCGGCGTGCGTCTTATGCGCGGCGATTGTTTCCAGAGGCCGAGATCATCCATTACCGCGGCGCGGCGGATACGCGCGTGCGCAAGCTCGACAATGCCGAGCTGCAGCGGCTGCCGGATGGCGGCGCGGTGGGGCCCGCCGATGCGCTGATTATGGCCAGCGCGGGGCTTGCGCGTGTTGGGCTCGCGAGCCGCATCGCCTACCAGTTTTCCGTGCAGGAGATGCTGCCGGCGGTAGGACAGGGCATCGTCGCCGTGGAATGCAGCGCGCGCGATTTTTCGACACGGCAGACGCTTGCACTGATCGACGATCCGGTTTCGCACGCCTGCGCCGAGGCAGAGCGCGAAGTGCTATGGGTGCTCAACGGTCACTGCAATTCGCCGATCGCGGGTCACGCGGCAATAAAGGGCGCGGAGATGTCGCTGTCAGCCTCTGTGCTCGATCACGCCGGCAGCCGCATCATCGAGACAACGCGCAAGGGTCCCGCCGACCGCCCGCGCGAACTCGGCCGCGCGGTGGGACTGGAGCTGCTCGCCAGGGGCGCCGCCGAGATCATCGAGCGCAGCCGGCCGGTCTAGCCTTTATATATTTGGGTTAGCCTTTATATCCGCGCACGCGCGCGACCATCTGCTCGACATGGGCGATCGGCGTTTCCGGCTGGATGCCGTGGCCGAGGTTGAAGATCAGCCGGCCCTTGCCGTAGCTGGCGAGCACGTCGTCCACCGCGCGGTCGAGCGCGGCGCCGCCCGCAATCAGCGCCAGCGGATCGAGATTGCCCTGCACTGCGACCTTGCTTTGCACGCGCTCGCGGATCATCGCGGGCTCCGCGGTCCAGTCGATGCTGACGGCATTGACGCCGGTCGCGTTCACGTAGTCAGGCAACTGCCCGGCCGCACCTCGCGGAAAGCCGATGATCTTCGCGTCCGGCACCTGCTTGCGTACGCCTTCGACAATGCGCCGCGCCGGCTCGGTCGACCAGCGCAAGAATTCCCGCGGCGGCAGCACGCCGGCCCAGGTATCGAAGATCTGCAGCGCATCGGCGCCGGCCTTCAATTGCCCGACGAGATACTGGATCGAATTCTCGACGAGCACGTCGATGATTTCAGCGAATGCCTCGGGGTGCCGGTACGCCATCATCCGCGCCGGCGCCTGGTCGGGCGTGCCCTGGCCCGCGACCATGTAGGTCGCCACCGTCCATGGCGCGCCGCAGAAACCGATTAGCGCGATCCTTGCATCGAGTTCGGCGCGCACCCGTCGCAGCGCCTCATAGACCGGCTCGAGCTTGCCGAAATCCGCATGCGCCGCCAGCGTCGCGACCTTGTCCGGCGTGTCCAGCGGATCGAGACGTGGCCCTTCACCCGCCTCGAAGCGCACGGAACGGCCGAGCGCATGGGGGATGACGAGGATGTCGGAAAAGATGATCGCGGCATCGAAGTTGAATCGCCGGATCGGCTGCAGCGTCACCTCGGCGGCATAGTCAGGCGTGAAGCAGAGGTTGAGGAAACTGCCGGCCTTCTCCCGCAGCGCGCGGTATTCCGGCAGATAGCGGCCGGCCTGCCGCATCATCCAGAGCGGCGGCGTGGCCTGCCTTTGGCCGGAGAGGACGTCGATAAAGGGCTTTGTCACGGGCTTTCCGAAGTATGTCCGGCCGTCCTGATACACGGCGCGACGGCTTTGGCCAACCGGGTTCCACACGCCAGAGGTGGCAAGCCGGGAACCGCGCGGCGGTTGCCCGCGTTAGTCCGGCAAATGGAGGGATTCATGGCTGAAAAACTGGCTGAAAAGTTCGATCCGGCGCCCCATGACAAGCATGCCGTCGATCCGCAGGAGGCGCTGATGGCTGACCGTGAGACCCACGCCCACCTCGAGGCGGGCCTGAAGGATAGCTTCCCCGCGTCCGATCCCGTCAGCGCGACCCAGCCCGCGAAATCGAAGGCCGATGCCGACAGCGAGAACGCCTCGCTTTGGGACAAGATCACGGCGATGTTCCGCTAGGGCAGGCCGATGCAAACCGAATTCAACCATGCCGCCAACGACTCGCCGCGCAGCGGCAGCAATAAGAAGATTTCGCCGATCATTTTTGCGGTGATCGTCCTTGCCGCTGTCGCCGTGGGTATCTGGCTGAAGACCCACGCGTAGCGAACCCGATCAATAATGCGGCGGGCGCTCGTTGGTGGGTCCCGGCGACTGCGCCTCGGCCTCCTGCAACCGGTCGTTCAGCGCGGCAAGCTGCCGCGTCAGTGCGTCGATCTGCTTCCACTGCACGGTGATGGTTTCGTTCAGCGTCTCGATGGTGTCGTCCTGGTAGGCGAGGCGCGCCTCCAGCGCGTCGCCTACCAGGACGACACCATCGAGACGCTGAACGAAACCATCACCGTGCAGTGGAAGCAGATCGACGCACTGACGCGGCAAGCTGCCGCGTCAGTGCGTCGATCTGCTTCCACTGCACGGTGATGGTTTCGTTCAGCGTCTCGATGGTGTCGTCCTGGTAGGCGAGGCGCGCCTCCAGCGCGTCGACGCGTTCGCTCAGCGATTTCAGCTCGCTCATTTGCCGCGCTCCCGCAGACCATGGCCGAGCGCGATGCGCTCGTCGAACACGAAGCACTCGCCGCGCCAGCGGCTCTCGCTCTCCGGCACGCCTTCAAGATATCTGAGGATACCGCCCTTGAGGTGAAGCACTTCGGCAAAGCCTTGCGCGAGCAAATAGGCGCTGGCCTTCTCGCAGCGGATGCCGCCGGTGCAGAACATCGCGATCTTGCGGTGCTTGGCCGGATCAAGCTTCGCTGCGGCAAAATCCTTGAACTCGCCAAAGCTCTTGATGCCGGGATCGACCGCGCCTTCGAAGGTGCCCATCGCGACCTCGAAGGCGTTGCGGGTATCGAGCACCAGCGTATCGGGGGCGGCGATCACCGCATTCCAATGCGCAGCGTCGACATAGGTGCCGACCTGCCGCGTCGGATCGGCGCTGGCATCGCCGAGCGTGACGATCTCCTTTTTCAGCCGCACCTTCAGGCGCTGGAACGGCATGGCATCGGCGGCCGAGTATTTCAGCTCGAGCTGGTTCAGCCGGCCGCCAAAAAGTTCGCCGTGCTGCAGGGCGTCGACGAAAGCGGCAATGCCGGTGTCGCCCCCCGCCAGCGTGCCGTTGATGCCCTCATGCGCAAGCAGCACGCTGCCCTTCAGTCCCAGTCCGGCGCACAGCGCGCGCAGGGGCTCGCGCAGGTCACGGAAATCCGGCAGCGCGGCGAACTGGTAGAAGGCGGCGACCCTGTAAGCCATGGCCGTGGTTTATCAGGGGCATGCCCAGGGGAAAACCCCGTGAATGCCCCAATCATCCCCGCGTTGGCGGACGAATCATGCGCGCCCGGCCATTGCGCTGGGGCGCCCGAATATGTCATCTAGCCCGGCTTTTTCCGAAATTTCACGCCGCTGCCAGAACACGAGAGCACCCGCCTATGAGAAGCTTCCATTACGCCGGCCGGTCGACGGTCCACGCCCAGAACGCGATGGTGGCGACCTCGCATCCGCTGGCGGCGCTGACGGCCATCGACGTACTGCGCGCCGGCGGCACGGCGGCGGACGCCGCGGTTGCGGCTTCCGCGATCCTTGCGGTGATCGAGCCGCAGTCGACCGGCATCGGCGGCGACTGCTTTGCGCTGCTGCAGAAGAAGGGCGAGAACAAGATCACGGCTTATAACGGCTCCGGCCGCGCGCCGATGGCGGCGAAGGCGGAATGGTATCTCGAACGCAAGATCAATTCGGTGCCGCTGACCTCGGCGCATGCGGTGAGCATTCCCGGCGCGGTCGATGCCTGGGAGACGATCCTGCGCGATCACGGCAAGTTCGGTCTCGACCGGTTGCTGCAGCCGGCGATCGACGCGGCCGAGCAGGGCTATGTGGTGGCCCCGCGCATTGCGTTCGACTGGAAGAACCAGTTCGAGAAGCTCAAGAACGGCACCAACACCGAGCGCTATCTCTTGCCCGGCGGCAAGCCTGCAGTGGCCGGCGACGTCATCCACCAGCCTGAACTCGGCAAGACGCTGCGCGCCATCGCCAAGAAGGGCCGCGATGCCTTCTACACCGGCGAGATCGCGCAGGACATGGTCGACACGCTGCGCGGCATCGGCGGACTTCACACGATGGAAGACTTCGCCGCCCACACCACCGAGACCACAGTGCCGATCGGCACCGACTACAAGGGCTATGACGCCTGGCAGTGCCCGCCGAACGGCCCGGGCATCACCATGCTGGTCATGCTCAACATCCTCTCGCGCTTCGACCTGAAGAAGTATGCGCCCGTCAGCGTCGAGCGTTTCCATATCGAGGCGGAGGCCGCCCGCATCGCCTACATGATGCGCGAGACGTATATCGGCGATCCCCGGCAGGCGGACGTCGACGTCGCGCGCATCCTCGCCAAGAATTTTGCCGAGGAGCATGTCGGCAAGATCCGCATGGACAGCGTGCTGGAGCTGCCGAACGTGGCGCCGCCGATGAATCCCTCGACGATCTACTGCACCGTCGTCGACAAGGATCGCAACGTCTGCTCGTTCATCAATTCGATCGCGCATTCCTTTGGTTCGGCGATCGTCTCCAACAAGACCGGCATCCTCCTGCAGAACCGCGCCGGCGGTTTCCGCATCCAGCCCGGCCATCCCAACTGCATTGCGCCCGGCAAGCGGCCGCTGCACACCATCATCCCGGGCCTGCTGACGAAGAACGGCCGCGCCATCATGCCGTTCGGCGTAATGGGCGGGCAGTACCAGCCGGTCGGCCAGTGCCGCGTGCTGACCAACATCCTCGACTACGGCTGCGACGTGCAGGAAGCGATCGATATGCCGCGCGGCCTGCATTACGAGGGCGTCTATCAGCTCGAGGACAGCGTGCCGGCGGATGTGGTCGCGGGCCTGCGGAAGCTAGGCCACAAGACGACGAATATCGTCGGCCCGCTCGGCGGCGGCCAGGCGATCTGGATCGACTGGGACAAGGGCACGTTGACCGGCGGCTCCGATCCGCGCAAGGACGGTTGCGCGCTCGGTTACTGATCGGCGGGAACCGGAACTCATCTCGGCCGTTATCGCCTGAGTTTCCGCACCCCCGAGGTCTGTCATCAGCGTTCTCGATTCCGACGCCACCCCACAGGGCGATCTGCGCGGCGGGCATTCGCCGTGGTTCGCTGCGGCAGGCAACCGCCCGCGTGCAATTGCAGGCGCTGTCCGGACTGGTCGAGACCGGCACCTGCCGCCGGGCGATGCTGCTGCGGCATTTCGGCGAAAATCCGCCCACCGAATGCGGCAATTGCGATAACTGCCTGTCGAAGCCCGCGCTGATCGACGCGACCGAACTGGCGCGCAAATTCCTGTCGGCGGTGTACCGCACCGGGCAGAGCTTTGGCGCGGGCCATATCGAAAAGGTGCTGACCGGCGCGACCGATGAGCGCGTCGAGAAAATGGGGCATGACCGG
>JAKFVP010000390.1 GCA_021732175.1 Bradyrhizobium sp. | reverse complement strand
AGGCGTGCACCCAGGCGTGCGCGGCGTCGGCGCTGACGAACTGGAAGCCGAGCGCGCCAAAGCCGTTTTCGCCGGCGCGTTCGATGGTCGGCAATTGCGAGCAGGCCATCCACAGCGGCGGATGCGGCTTCTGCACCGGCTTCGGCACGACGTTGCGCAAGGGGATATCGAAATACTTGCCGTGGTGCTCGGTGCCGACCTTGGTGAACATCGGGAAGATCGCTGCGACAGCCTCCTCGAACACCTCGCGCTTGGTCTCCATGTCGCGGCCGAACGGCGTCAGCTCGGTGATCGAGGCGCTCTCGCCCATGCCGAATTCGACGCGGCCGTTGGAGAGCAGATCCAGCACCGCGACGCGCTCGGCGACGCGCGCCGGATGATTTGTCGTGAGCTGGAAAATGCCGTGACCGAGCCTGATCTGCTTCGTGCGCTGGCTGGCGGCGGCAAGAAAGGATTCCGGCGAAGGCGAATGCGAGTATTCTTCGAGGAAGTGATGCTCGACCACCCAGGCATAGTCGTAGCCCAGCCGGTCCGCGGTCTCGAGCTGCGTCAGGGCGTTCTGGTACAGCCTGAGCTCATCGCCATCGACCCAGGGCCTTGGCAGTTGCAGCTCATAGAAGATGCCGAACTTCATGACGTCTCTCCCCGCGATTTGCTTGTTCTTGTTGAGCCGAGTGTAGTCCCGCGCGGATTGCTGTCCAGCGAAACACAATTCCGCCTTGCGGGAGAAGAGCGGCGCGATGTTCCGCCGCATGTTGAGAAGTCTGCGAGATTTCGACGCGTTCTAAACCCCTTGATCCAGATCAACCCCTGGAACCGGTGATCGCCTAGGGTTTGAGCAGGCAGCGGCCCGGAAGCCGTCCATTTCTGAAATCTCAAGAGGCAAACGTATGTCGGCCGCCGACGATACGAATCCGCGCGCGCGCCGCAGGCGCATGGAAATTTTCGCGTTTCTTTTTCTCACGGCCGTGATGATGCCCGCGCTCGCGGTGGCTGCAGTGGGCAGCTACGGCCTGGCAGTGTGGATCTATCAGATCGCTGCCGGACCGCCCGGTCCTCCCT
Organism: Bradyrhizobium sp.; assembly: GCA_021732175.1. Lineage (GTDB taxonomy): Bacteria > Pseudomonadota > Alphaproteobacteria > Rhizobiales > Xanthobacteraceae > Bradyrhizobium. Next base: position 5,755 of record JAKFVP010000390.1, on the reverse strand, counting down.
CCAGAAACTGATCAGAAGAAGGAAAAGGAAAAGTATATGGCTTTCTCCCGACCTGCCATCAACCGCCGCGCCCTGATCACGGGCCGTATCGTCAATCCCGATCGCGTGGTGACGCCTCCGGGATGCGAGATTGCCAGCATCATCGTGCAGGCACGGCCGGAGAATCTCGACGAGGTCTCCGCCTCCATCGCGGCGCTCGCCGGCTGCGAGGTCCATGCCCGCGACCCCAAGGGCAAGCTGATCGTCGTGGCCGAGGCGCCGGATTCCGGCGCGTTGGGCACGATGCTCAACAACATATCGCTGCTGCCGCACGTGCATACGGCCTCGCTCGTATTCCACGCCGCCGAAGCCAGCTAGCGCCTCATTCCCAGATCTGCCGGGAGAACTGCAATGACCGCCCCCAAACTCGACCGCCGCCAGCTGCTCAAGCTGGAGGCCGCAGCGATCGCCGCCACCGCCGCCGGGATGCCGGTGCCGGCGCTGGCCGCCAATCTCGTCACCGAGAAGGAGAGCAGCGAGCTCAAGTGGGACAAGGCCGCCTGCCGTTTCTGCGGCACCGGCTGCAGCGTCATGGTCGCCACCAAGGACAACCGCGTGGTCGCCACCCACGGCGACATCAAGAGCGAGGTCAATCGCGGCCTGAACTGCGTCAAGGGCTATTTCCTCTCCAAGATCATGTACGGCCACGACCGGCTGACCAAACCGATGCTGCGCAAGACGGGCGGCAAGTACGACAAGAACGGCGAGTTCACGCCGGTCAGTTGGGACGAAGCCTTCGACATCATGGCCGAGAAGTTCAAGGCGGCGCTGAAGAAGCGCGGCCCTGCGGGCGTCGGCATGTTCGGCTCCGGCCAGTGGACGATCTGGGAAGGCTATGCGGCCGCAAAACTGTTCAAGGCCGGTTTCCGTTCCAACAATATCGATCCCAATGCGCGCCACTGCATGGCGTCGGCCGTGGCCGGCATGATGCGCACCTTCGGGATCGACGAGCCGATGGGCTGCTACGACGACATCGAGGCCGCCGATGCCTTCGTGCTGTGGGGCTCCAACATGGCGGAGATGCATCCGATCCTGTGGACGCGGGTGACCGACCGCCGCCTCTCCGCCCCGCATGTCCGCGTCGCCGTGCTCTCCACCTTCGAGCACCGCTCGTTCGACCTCGCCGACATCGGCATGGTGTTCGTTCCGCAGACCGATCTCTACATCCTCAACGCCATCGCCAACCACATCATCAAGACGGGCCGGGTCAACCAGGAATTCGTCAAGGCGCATACCGTGTTCAAGCGCGGCCAGACCGACATCGGCTACGGCCTGCGTCCGGACCATCCGCTGCAGAAGAAGGCGACGGGCGCCGCGAAGGCCAACGACGCCACCGACATGACTTTCGACGAGTATGCGAAGTTCGTGTCGGAATACACGCTGGAGAAGGCCGCCGAAATGTCGGGCGTGCCGCTCAATCGGCTGGAAGCGCTGGCCGAGCTCTATGCCGACCCCAAGACCAAGGTGGTCAGCTTCTGGACCATGGGCTTCAACCAGCACACCCGCGGCGTCTGGTGCAACAACCTCGTCTACAACATCCATCTCTTGACCGGGAAAATCTCCACCCCCGGCAACAGCCCGTTCTCGCTGACCGGCCAGCCTTCGGCCTGCGGCACCGCGCGCGAGGTCGGCACCTTTTCGCACCGCCTGCCCGCCGACATGGTGGTGACCAACAAGGCGCATCGCGACATCACCGAAAAGATCTGGCAGCTCCCGGAAGGCACCATTCCCGACAAGCCCGGCTATCACGCCGTGCTGCAGAGCCGGATGCTGAAGGACGGCCAGCTCAATGCATACTGGGTGCAGGTCAACAACAATCTGCAGGCCGGTCCCAACATCAACGAGGAGATCTATCCGGGCTTCCGCAATCCGGACAATTTCATCGTGGTGTCGGACGCCTATCCGACCGTGACCGCGCTCGGCGCCGACCTGATCCTTCCCGTCGCGATGTGGGTCGAGAAGGAAGGCGCCTATGGCAACGCCGAGCGGCGCACGCAATTCTGGCACCAGCTCGTCAGCGCGCCCGGCGAGTCGCGCTCCGATCTCTGGCAGCTGATGGAATTCTCCAAGCGCTTCAAGATCGAGGAAGTCTGGCCGGAGGAGTTGATCGCCAAGAAGCCGGAATATCGCGGCAAGACGCTGTTCGACGTGCTCTACAAGAACGGCGTGGTCGACAAGTTCCCGGTCGCCGAGATCGAGGCCGGCTATGCCAACGACGAGTCGAAAGCTTTCGGCTTCTACGTGCACAAGGGTCTGTTCGAGGAATACGCCGCCTTCGGCCGCGGCCATGGCCATGACCTCGCGCCGTTCGAGACCTATCACCGCGAGCGGGGTTTGCGCTGGCCGGTCGTCAACGGCCAGGAGACGAAGTGGCGGTTCAAGGAAGGCACCGACCCCTATGTGAAGCAGGGGACCAACTTCCAGTTCTACGGCCACGCCGACGGCAAGGCGCGCATCTTTGCGCTGCCGTTCGAGCCGGCGGCGGAATCGCCGGACAAGGAATATCCGTTCTGGCTGTCCACCGGCCGCGTGCTGGAGCACTGGCATTCCGGCTCCATGACGCGCCGCGTGCCCGAGCTGTACCGCGCCTTCCCCGAGGCCGTCTGCTTCATGCATCCGGATGATGCGCAGGAGGCCAAGCTGCGCCGCGGCGATGAGGTGAAGGTGATCTCCCGGCGCGGCTTTATCCGCGCGCGGCTTGAGACGCGCGGCCGCGACCGTCCGCCGAAGGGCCTGGTATTCGTGCCCTGGTTCGACGAATCCAAGCTGATCAACAAGGTGACGCTGGACGCCACCGATCCGATCTCGCTGCAAACCGACTTCAAGAAGTGCGCGGTGCGGATCGAGAAGGTGATCGCATCATGATCCGGAAAACTGCCATTCTCCTGCTTGCCGCAGCCCTCGTTGCCGGCGCGGGTTCGCTCACGGCGCAGACGCTCAACTCCGGCCTGCGCGGACCCGCGCCCCTCAACGAGGAAGGGGCGGCGGCGCCGATGGCGCCGAACAAGAACACCGCCGAGAGGGAGGTACGCAACTATCCCGAACAGCCGCCGGTGATTCCGCATTCGATCGACGGCTACCAGATCGATCTCAACGGCAACAAATGCCTGTCCTGCCATGCCCGAGCCCGTACCGCGGAATCGCAAGCGCCGATGGTCTCGATCACCCATTTCATGGACCGCGACGGCCAGTTCCTTGCCTCGGTTTCTCCGCGGCGTTTCTTCTGCACCGAATGCCACGTGCCGCAAAGCACGGCCACCCCGCCGGTCAGCAATAATTTCGTCGACGTCGATACCCTGCTGAGCCGCGCTGCACCGGGTGGACGGCGATGAGCACAGTGAATGGCGCAGCGCCACGCCCGGGCTTTTTCGCCCGGGTCTGGGGTTTCGTTGTCGAGCTCTGGGGCGTGCTGGTCCGGCCGAGCTCGGTGTTCGGGCTTGGCGTGCTGGTCATGGCGGGCTTCGTCGCCGGCGTCATCTTCTGGGGCGGCTTCAACACCGCGCTCGAACTGACCAACACGGAGAAATTCTGCACAAGTTGCCACGAGATGAGAGACAACGTGTTAGCGGAGCTGAAATCGACTATTCACTTCAGCAACCGTTCGGGCGTGCGCGCCAGCTGTCCGGATTGCCACGTGCCGCACAACTGGACCGACAAGATCGCGCGCAAGATGCAGGCCTCGAAGGAGGTCTGGGGCAAGATCTTCGGCACCATCAACACGCGTGAAAAATTCGTCGACCACCGGCTTGAACTGGCGCTGCACGAGTGGGCCCGATTCAAGGCCAATGATTCGCTGGAATGCCGCAACTGCCACAGCTCGGAGTCGATGGACATCACCAAGCAATCGCCGCGCGCTTCCGTCGCCCATCAGCGCTTCCTGTTTACGGGCGAGAAGACCTGCATCGACTGCCATAAAGGCATCGCCCACCAGCTCCCCGACATGCGCGGCGTGCCCGGCTGGCAATAGCTGGCACAGCTTGCGCCCGCGGTTTCAATGGTTAGGTTGAGGGTTCCCCGAGTCGCGGCCTGCGAGGCCACGGCCCTGCCCTTACTCAGCCCATGACCAGCTTCACGCCGCATCAGGATTCCGCGCTCAAGGCCGTTGCCGACTGGCTCAAGGCCAAGCCGGGCAAGAACGGAACGCCGCCCGTGTTCCGCCTGTTCGGCTATGCCGGAACCGGCAAGACCACGCTGGCGCGGCATGTGGCCGAAGGCGTCGATGGCGAGGTTAAGTTTGCCGCCTTCACCGGCAAGGCGGCGCTGGTCATGCGCAACAAGGGCTGCGACAACGCCTCCACCATCCACTCGCTGATCTACCGCGCCCGCGAATCCGGTGTCGAGCAGCCGAGCTTTGAATTGTGGGACGATGCGCCGGCGTCCAAGGCCAAACTGATCGTGGTCGACGAATGCTCCATGGTCGATGCCGAGCTTGGCCGCGACCTCCTGTCGTTCGACTGTCCCCTGCTGGTGCTCGGCGATCCCGCGCAACTGCCGCCGATCGCCGGCGGCGGCTTCTTCACCGACGCCGAGCCGGACGCCATGCTCACCGAAGTGCACCGCCAGGCGCAGGACGATCCGATCGTGCGCATGTCGATGGACATCCGCGAAGGCCGCGAGCTGGAAATCGGCCGCTATGGCGAAAGCGACGTCATCTCCCGCAAGGAGCTGGACCCGGAGCGGGTGATGAAGACCGACCAGGTGCTGGTCGGCCGCAACAACACCCGCCGTGCCTACAACATGCGCATCCGTCAGAAGCAGAGCATCGAGGAGCCCTTGCCGGTCGCCGGCGACAAGCTCGTGTGTCTGCGCAACAACCGCAAGAAGGGCCTGTTCAACGGCGGGCTGTGGCGGGTGAAGTCGCGCGCGCAGTCGAAATCGAAGATCGTCACCATGCGCGTCTCCCCGGACGAGGATTTCGGCCACAAGGTGACGAAGGTTTCCGTGCGCGGTGAATGTTTCGAGGGCGGCATCGAGGCGATCCCGTGGGAGCAGCGCAAGCCCTATGACGAGTTCGACTACGGCTACGTACTGACCGTGCACAAGTCGCAGGGCTCGCAATGGGACGACGTCGTGCTGTTCGACGAAAGCTTTGCGTTCCAGGACAGCCGCGCGCGGTGGCTCTACACGGGGATCACGCGGGCGGCGAAGCGGCTGAGCGTCGTGGTGTAGCTACTTTTCAGCGACGAAATAAAAATCCTCGCGTCCCGGCAACGAGCCGTAAGTAAACGGCTGCTGCTGACGGTTGGTGACCTGCCAGACCTCGTCGCGGACGATGTCGAACAGGCGGCGCACCTCGAGTTTCGGCACCTTGATCTCGCGCGCCAGCACGGTGGCGAACGGGCTGTTCTGGGTATCGCCGTCCATCGCGGTCTCGCCGTGCTTGGCGGCATAGACCACCATGAAGCCTGCTTCGGGCTCGATGTTGGAAAGCCCCTTGCTGACCAGCTTCAGCGCAATGCTGTGCTGCATGTTCTTCTCGAAGGGGTTGTCACGGCAGGCATCGAGCATCACCAGCTTCAGCTTGCGCGCGCCGGAGACCGCGGCGATCACCTGCTCGAGCGCCACTGCCTGGCTTTCCGCATCGCGGTCGGCGGCAAGCCTGGCATCGGTCGGAATCAGGTAATTAATGCCGCCGATCTCCATACCGTGTCCGGCATAATAAACGACGGCCAGTCCGCCTTCTCCGCCTCGCGGCCGAACTCGCGCAGCGCCGCGA
>JAKFVP010000187.1 GCA_021732175.1 Bradyrhizobium sp. | reverse complement strand
CAAGATCGGCCAGGACCTGCATCTCGTGAAGTTCGGCGTGAACTATCACTTCAACCCGCTGCCGGCGGTGGTTGCGAAGTACTGACGCGCGCACAGCGTCGCGCGGTGAGGGTTTTCCTCACCGCGGCAGGCGCGCGATCGCCTGGCTGAGCTCGTGGATCTCGTAGGGCTTGCGCAGGATCGGAAAATCGCCGCGCACATTGATCGCGGCGTCGCTGTAGCCGGTCGCAAGCAGGATCGGCAGACCGGGACGAATCTGCCGCAGACGGTGCGCGAGCGCCAGCCCGTCCATCTTGCCGGGCATCACGATGTCGGAGAAGACGAGGTCGATGCCGTCATGCTCGATCGCGCGAAGCGCTGCTTCCGCATCGGCAACGCGCCGCACGCTGTAGCCGAGCTGTTCGAGCAGGCTGATGCTGACGGAGGCGACGTCGGGATTGTCCTCGACCAGGAGGACCGTGCCGCTGCCACCGCGTTCCGACGTGTCGATCGCATCGGCTTGCGGCGCATTGGCTTCCCGCGGCAGCAGGATGGTGACCTCGGTGCCATTGCCGAGCTCGCTTCGCACCTTCACCGTGCCGCCGGCCTGGTGCGCAAAGCCGTGCACCTGCGACAGGCCGAGGCCGGTGCCCTTGCCGATCGGCTTGGTGGTGAAGAAGGGATCGAAGATCTTGTCCAGCACGTCAGGGGCGATGCCAGACCCGGTATCCTTCACGGAAATCGCGACGTAGGGATTTCCCCCGGTCCCATCGCCTGCCTGCGGACGGGCGCTGACGGTAATGGTGCCGCCGCCGGGCATGGCGTCACGGGCATTGACGACGAGATTGACCAGCGCGGTCTCGAATTCGGAAGTGTCGACCGTGACCGGAAGGACGGCCGAGGGCAGGTCGAACTCGAGCGTGACGTTGCCGCCGACGCCGGTTTCCAGCACTTCACGCACGGCGCTGATGCGCTCGGCGACATCGATCGATTGCGGGTTGACGCTCTGGCGCCGCGCAAACGTGAGGAGCTGGCTGGTCAGCGCAGCGCCGCGCTTGGTAGCGGTCTCGATCGCGGTCAGCGCACGCTGCGACTTCGCATCATGGCCCGCGCCTCTTCTGAGGATGTGAAGGCTGCCGCTGATGATCATCAGCAGGTTGTTGAAATCGTGCGCGACGCCGCCGGTCAGCTGGCCGAGGGCATCGAGCTTCTGCGCCTCCGCCAGCTGCTTCTGCATCTGCTCGAGCTTGAGCTGCGCTTCGCGCCGCTCCGTCATGTCGCGCGTGATCTTGGCAAAGCCGACGAGCTTGCCGTCCTCGTAGATGGGATCGATCACGACACTGGCCCAGAAGAAGGTGCCGTCCTTGCGCACCCGCCAGCCGTCCTCCTCGTAGCGGCCCTGTTCGCGGGCGATCTGCAACGCACGTTGCGGCTTGCCGTTGGCGCGGTCCGCCTCGGTGTAGAAGCGGGAGAAGTGCTCGCCGAGAATCTCTTCGGGCGCGTAGCCCTTGATGCGCTGGCCGCCGATGTTCCAGCTCGTGATGGTCCCGGTGGGGTCGAGCATGTAGAGGGCGTAGTCGGCCACGCCCTCGACGAGCAGGCGGAAATTGCGCTCACTTTCAAAGAGATCGCGCTGTCTTTGCTCGTCTTTTCTCAGCATCCGTTCCCTGCCTGGACCGCCATCAACGTATGTGCAGGTATTTTGTTCCGGGGGGACGGGAACAATCCTGCCGTATTTGCGTTCGCGCGGCTAGCCAACTGTGCTGCGGAACGTCGCCGCCATTGTCCGCAAGGCGGCGCGCCGGGCGGGGTCGCTCACGCGCGAATGCAGCATCACCTTCGACGATCCCAGCCGTGGCAGGCCGAGCGCCGGGCCCATGTCGACCAGGCCCGGCGGCGCGATGCGGCGCGCCAGGGGCGCCAACGCCAGTCCCGCCAGCGCGGCGGCCGCGACCGCCGTGACGCCGCCGCCGACGAAGGCTTCGCTCCAGGCGATGCCGGCCTTGTCGAGCGCGCGCAGCGCGATCGCGCGCACGCCGCAGGGCGGTGCGAGCACCGCAAGGCGGAGCATCTCGCCACGCCGCCAGGCAAAGCGCGGCAGGGCGAACCAGCCGAATTCGTCGACGGTGAGCTTCTCGCCGCCGCGCCGGCTGCCCTCCTGGCGCACGATGACGGCATCGAGCTTGCCGGCATCGTAGGCGTCGAGGATTTCGCGGGAGTAGCCGATGCTGACCGACAGGGCGAGCTGCGGCGCCACCGCGTTGAGCCGCTCCATCAGCGGCACCAGTTCAGGCCCCGCGGCATGATCGCTGATGCCCAGCGACATCTGCTGGACGACGGGACGCACCGGCGCGAGCGCACGGTCGTGGGCCTCGATCAGCGCGCGGGCAGGGGCAAGGAAAGCGCTGCCGTCGGCGGTGAGCCGCACCGCGCGCGGCGAGCGCTCGACCAGGCGCTTGCGCAGGGCGGCCTCCAGCCGCTGCAACTTCATGCTGACCGCAGCCTGCGTGGTGCCGAGCACTTCTGCGGCGCGGGTGAAGCTTTCGAGCTCGGCGACCAGCAGGAAGGCCTGCACAGTCGGGATATCAAGCGCTATCATCACGATCTCTTATCATTGATATGAGGAGAGATAAGATACAAAAATGATGGAGACGGGTCTAGCTAGGAGGGGCGCCACCGCGCGAACCTCTCAAGGAGACCAAGCCATGCCCCTCATCACCGTCACCTACGCCACCTCGCGCGAAACGCCGTCGCTGAAGGCGGATATCGCCGCCAGCGTGTCCGAACTCACCGCAAAGATCCTGCACAAGGACCCAAAGGTCACCGCCATCATCGTCAAGGCGGCCAACGCCGCGGACTGGTTCGCCGGCGGCAAATCGCTCGCCGAGCAGAAGCTCGCCAGTTACTGGCTCGACATCCATGTCAGCGAGGGCACCAACACCAAGGACGAGAAGGCGGCCTATCTCGCGGCGATGTTCACGCGCATGGGCGAACTGCTCGGGCCGCTGCACGAGGAGACCTATCTGCATGTCGATGAGGTCAAGGGCGATGCCTATGGTTTTGGCGGCCTGACCCAGGAGCGGCGCTACATCGCCGGCAAGCTGGAAGTGCCGCCGCAACGCGCCGCGGCGTGAGGTTTCAGCCGGCCGCCTCCGGCAGCCGTGCCTCCACCGGCCCGAACACCTCTGCGAATGCTTGTCGCAACGCGACGTCGACATCGGCCATCGTCACGGGATGGCCGAGGTCGACCAGCGAGGTGACGCCGTAGCGCGGGTCCGCCACGCCGCAGGGCACGATGGCGGAGAAGTGGGAGAGGTCGGGCTCGACATTGATGGCAATGCCGTGGAAGGAGACCCAGCGGCGCAGCCGCACGCCGATCGCGGCGATCTTGTCCTCGAAGCCATCGCCCTTGTCGGGGCGTTTGACCCAGACGCCGACGCGGTCCTCGCGCCGTTCGCCGCGCACGTTGAAATGGGCGAGCGTGCGGATAATCCATTCCTCCAGCCCCGCCACATAGGCGCGCACATCGGGGCGGCGGCACTTGAGATCGAGCATCACATAGGCCACGCGCTGGCCGGGGCCGTGGTAGGTGAGCTGGCCGCCGCGCCCCGTCGTGAACAGGGGGAAGCGGGGGTCGAGCAGGTCCGCGTCCTTGCCGCTGGTGCCTGATGTGTAGAGCGGGGGGTGCTCCAGCAGCCAGACCAACTCGCCCGCGCGGCCCGCAGCGATCTCGGCGGCGCGCGCCTCCATCGCGGCCACGGCCTCTGGATACGGCAACGGAGAATCGGAGATCCGCCATTCGACGGCGGGTGCCCCGGAAGGGCCAGCAAACGTCGTCAAATCCAGGCTTTGGCGGTCATTAACCATTGGCTAACCATAACGTGGTCAGGTTCCCGAAGGGGCGGAATTCCGCGCAAATCTAGTCACGGTTCGGCGGTCCAAAAGTGTCAACTCTCGATAAAGTCACCGTCGATCTGATGGTGGTCCTGGGCACCAGCACGATGCCCATTCATCAGGTCATGCGGCTCTCCCGCGGCGCCATCATCGAACTCGATGCGACCGAGGCCGACGAGGTGAAAATCCTCGCCAACAACATGCCGGTTGCCAGCGGTGTGGTGCTGGTCGATCGCAACCGGATCGCGGTCGAAGTCAAGCAAATGCTGCCCCGCTCGCCCGGCAGCAGATAGAGCCGATCCAGCCCAAATCTCCAGTGATTCAAGGCCATCGCAGGCCTTGTACCCCCATTCTCGATTTGTTACATCGGCGCCGTTGATTTGGCCGGGCCGCGGCAAGCGGAACGCCGATCTCCCAAGCGCTCGTGGCGGAATTGGTAGACGCGCTGCCTTGAGGTGGCAGTGAGTAAAATCGTGGGGGTTCGAGTCCCTCCGAGCGCACCAGCCCAAACTTCAGCCCGAAAATTTTTGGCTTAGGTCCTTTGCCTTGTCTGCGGTTGCCCCCCAGGCAGCCGTCAAGTGTGTGTTGCCGCCGCGACACATACGCCGCGTAAACAGTTTTCCCGCATAGGATACCGTCTCTCGTCTTCGGAGCTCTGCATGAAGTTCCTCGGCTACGCCTACCGCTTCCTTTCCAACTTCGTGTTCCTGGCGCTCGTCTATTACAGCCTGAACCTGATCGAGAAGTACCCGCAGCGCGTGATGCTGGCGGTGATGGTGCTGATCTATGCCGGCATGCATTCGGCGTCGGCGCTGCGCTCGTTCTACTTCTTCCAGCGCATCGAGCGCCTGGAGGGTGAGGCGAGGCGGCTCGCCGGCCTTGCCGGGGAAGGACCGAACTCGGCCTCACAGCGCAAGCAGATCGTGGCCGATGTCGCCGAGCTGCGCCATTCCGGCGAGATGAAGGCCTATATCGACCTGCTGTTCCTGGCGCTGGTGATCCTGCTCTGCATCGCCAAGGTCGTCACCAACTGAGTGCTGCCGCCGATCAGAGGGCGGCCTGCTGATTATGCCTGACATTGCGGCGGACGTTTTTCTTGTCCGGAACGCCGCGCTTGGTGGTTCGGCTGACCTGAGCTGCTGGCCTGTTCGGCTGCGGGGCGGCCGCCACGCGCCGGCTGCGCACGCCGGCCACCTTCGGCGGGCGCTTGCCACGCGGCGTCACGACGGGGACGACGGGCTTTTCCTCTGCCACGGCTGCAACGCGGCGCTCGGCCGGGCGCGCTGCGTTCACGCTCATCATCAACACGCCCATTCCTTCCTCGACCTCGAACAGGGAAGCCGACGGGACGGGCAGGGCGTCTGCCGCGGCGTTGGAGGCAAGCTGCGCCTCGCGCGGCCACGGCGCCGGACGCGGCAACGGAACGCTGCGGCTGCGGGCTTGCGGGCGATCGAGCAGCCTGGCGTCGTTCCAGTAGGAATCGGTCAGCAGCGGCACGGGCAGCGGTTCATGCTGCGCGTAAGCGAAGCTCGGGATTTTCGGCCAGCGTGAGGTCGCGACAAGCTCCGAGGTCGGATGGAGCCGCCATTGCTGCGGCTCAGTCGGCGTCGCCGGATTTTCCGCGGTCGCCGGCACCACATGGACGATGCGGTAGCCGCGCGCCTTTAGGTCGCGCAGGATGTTCGGCAGCGCCGCCACCGTGCGCGCCTGGATGTCGTGCAGCAGCAGGATGCCCTTGCCGTTGGCGGCGAGGCGCTGCATGGCGAGATCGTAGACCCGCTTCGATGAGACCGGCCGCCAGTCGTCGGCGGGAAAATCCGCGCTCCAGATCTGCAGGCCTTTCGAGCGCGTGTATTCCTCGATGCCGTCATTGCGGGCAAGGCCGGGAATGCGGAAGAACGGCGACAGCGCGGCACTCTGATCGCCGAGCGCCGCCGTCACCGAGGCGATGCCGCCGTCGATTTCCGCCTTGGCGCGGTCGAGCGGCAGGCGATGCATGCCATACGGGTGGTTCTGGCTGTGGGTCGCGATCGTATGACCGGCAGCGAGAACCTTGCGCACGCCGTCCGGATTGGCCTTGGCCTGATTGCCGACCAGGAAGAACGTCGCCTTCACGCATTCGCGGGCGAGGATGTCGAGGATCTGGTAGCTGTATCTCGGTATCGGACCGTCGTCGAAGGTCAGCACCACCTCGCCGTCATTGAGCGGCAAGGTCTCGCGGTACTGCATCGAACCGATCAGCGGATGTTCTTTGGCATCGACGACGAGGGTGCGGGAGACGCCGAGCGCGTCGGGGCGCGGACAATCGGCGGAGAAGGCCGGAAGCGCGGCGAGGCTGCTTGCCAAGCCCAGCATCACAGCGGCGAAATGCGTTGCGCGGACGCCAACCCTTACATTACCGACCATTGAACTCTGCCCGCATTCCAATCCAGTCGAAGCATTATAAGCGGCTTGATGAATGCCGCATTAATTATTGGAGTTATTCACGTTTTTGCGTTTGGCCGGCGTCGGCGGCGGCTTTCGCCGGCGCGGCGGGTACCACATGCACCACCCGGTAGCGATTGTCACGCAGATAGCGCAGGAAAGCAGGCAGCATCGCGGCGGTCTGGCCCCTCGGATCGTGCAGCAGGATGATGCCTTTGCCCGCGCTCTTGAGGCGGTCGGCGAGCAGCTTCAACTGCGCATCCGGGGTCATCGGGTTCCAGTCGCTGGCCCACAGATCGGCGCCGAACACGACGATGCCGCGCTTTTCGAGCGCGTCGAGCGTCGGCTGCGTCATCTCGAAATAGGGATAGCGGAAGAACGGCGTCGACGGGTTTGATGTCGCCTTGCCGTGCAGCGCCATCTCGACGGCGGCGATGCCCTTGTCGATTTCGCCCGCGGCCTTCTCCGGCCTCACGCGCTTGAAATTGGGATGCGAGAAGCTGTGGTGGGCGACGGTGTGGCCCGCGGCCGCCATCTTGCGCACCCAGTCCGGATAGGCGGCGGCCGCGGGCCACACCGT
>JAKFVP010000185.1 GCA_021732175.1 Bradyrhizobium sp. | reverse complement strand
GTTCCGCAAGGACAACGTGATCGAGACCGAGACGGTGGTGATGCGCTCGGTCACCGGCACCGTCCGCTACATCAAGGCCGAGCACCGCGAGCTGGCGAAATTCCACCTCGATTGAGGGAGCGCGGCGCGTGGCTGACATCATCATCCGTCCGGTGCGACCGGATGATCGTGCCGGCTGGGATCCGCTCTGGCAGGGCTATCTCACCTTCTACAAGTCGCAGCTCGCGCCCGAGGTGACGGACGCGACCTGGCAGCGCTTCTTCGATCCGATCGAGCCGCTGCATGCGCTGGTTGCCGAGCGCGACGGCAAGCTCGTCGGGCTCACGCATTACCTGCTGCATCGCTCGACCTGGGCGCCGGTCTGCTATTGCTACCTCGAGGACCTGTTCGTGGAGCCATCGCTGCGCGGTGGCGGCACCGGACGCAAGCTGATTGCGGCGGTGGAAGCCGCGGCACGTGCGGCGGGCGCTAGCCGCCTCTACTGGATGACCCACGAGAGCAACGAAACCGCGCAAGTCCTCTACAACAAGGTCGCGGACCGGCCGGGGTTCGTGCAGTATCGCAAGAAGCTCTAGCCGGCCAAACAACAACCAGAACAACAGGAGGGAGCGACCATGTCGGACATATCAAATGTGAAGGCGCTGGTGTTCGACGTGTTCGGCACCTGCGTCGATTGGCGCACCAGCCTGATCAACGATTTCACCAAATGGTCGGAGAAGCGCGGCATCAAGGCCGACTGGACCGCGCTGGTCGACGGCTGGCGCGCGGTTTATGCGGCATCGATGGACGAGGTCCGCAAGAATCCGCAGAATGGCTACGTCATCCTCGACGTGCTGCACCGGCGCTCCCTGGAAAAGCTGGTCGCGCAGTTCGACATCAAGGGCCTGACCGAGGCCGACCTGCATCACCTCACGCTGGGCTGGCACCGTCTGCATTCATGGCCCGACACCAATGCGGGCCTGGCGCGGCTGAAGAAGAAGTACATCATCTCGCCGCTCTCCAACGGCAATGTCGCGCTGCTCACCAACATGGCGAAATTCGCGGGCATGCCGTGGGACCTGATCATGTCGGCGGAACTGTTCGAGCACTACAAGCCGGATGCTGAAACCTATCTCGGTGCGGCGAAATTGCTCTGCCTGCAGCCGGCGGAAGTGATGATGGTGGCCGCGCACAACAACGACCTGAAGGCCGCGCAGAAAAACGGATTGAAGACCGCCTTCGTTGCGCGCCCGACCGAGTACGGCCCGCACCAGAAATATGATTTCGAGGCCAAGGGCGACTGGGACATCGTAGCCAAGGACTTTGGCGGCATCGCCGACAGAATGGGCTGCTAGACGCTGGATGAATTTGAGCTGAACTGGCGCGGCATCGGGAATCACCTCTCCCGAAGGGAGAGGTGAGCCAGAGCCCGCGGCCATCAATCCGACCGGGTATCATCATCACGTTCTAACTACCGGCAGCAACGATCACGCCGTACCAGCCGAGGCCCTTGTAGGTCTCGTAGCCGGGCGTGGCGTGAAACGCCACCAGCGCGCCGGAACGGTCCTGGTAGAAGCCGCAGCGCCGTCCTTCGAGCGACAACGGAATGCGCTCGGTGAGCAGGCCCTGGCCGTCGGAAGCCGCGATCACGCGGAACTGCGAGTCGACCAGCAGCACACGCGCCTTGTCGGCCGCGCCGACGCGTACGCCCTGCACGATGGCGCGTGCCTGCGATTCCCAGTCGAAATGGATCGCCAGCACACCCGTCGGCTTGCCGTTGGCCTTGCCGCCCTCGCGGACGCTGGCGCAGTAGGTTGCGACCTGCGCGTTGCCCAGCAACGGCTGGCACTCGACATCCCCTGCAACATAGTCGTCGCCGCTGCGCAGGCCGCGCGCCTCGCGGAACCACTTGGTGTTGGCGACATTCTGGCCGGCGACTCTAAAACGTTCCGCGCGGCCATTGGCGAGCACGTTGCCTTCGAGATCGCAGAGCCAGAGATCGAGATAGACGGTGTAGGCGCCCAGGATCACGGCGAGCCGCTCCGACACATGCGCGACGGCGGCAGGGCTCGGGGCAGCGGCGCAGTCGACCACGGCGGAATCGGTCGCCCACCAGCGCACGTCGCAGGTCCGCTCATAGAGATTGCGGTCGATCAGCTCGATGGCATTCAAGGACAGGTCGACCATGCGCTCGCCGCGCGAGCGGTCGGTCATGCGCGAAATCGAGCTCATCAGATTGCCGGTGCGGTTGGTGAGCTGGCTCTCCAGCTCGCGGGCGATCGCCTCCACCTGCTGGCCGACATTGCGCACTTCCTGCGCGACGACTGCGAAACCTGCGCCCTGCGCGCCGGCGCGCGAGCTTTCGATCAGCGCGTTGAGCGCCAGCATCTTCATCTGGTTGGTGATCTTCTGGATCGCCTTGGTCTTCTCGCAGGCGACCTCGTTGACCTCGGCGGTCAATCGCTCGATCAGGGCAGAGACGTCGGCATCGTCCTCTGCACTTTGGGAACTGGCGGGCTGAGCTGATGATGTGGCGCGATAACGATCCAGCGCGACGGACATTGCAGGTACTTCCTCGAGCATTCCGGGCGCCCCGCTCGTTTTCCTGTGGATGGACAGGGACTCGCGAGCGCCTATTTCCTGCCTTTGTCGCTAATCTTGACTAACGGCCGGTTTAAATTCCGGGTTCTGGCAGGTAGTAATACGTAGGTCGGTTGCACGTAGTTTGTGCAAGCCGGTTTTTTCGGCGCTCCAGCCGGTGCGGCCGGTGCGCGTCCGTCCACCTCAAAGGAATCATGTCGCTCCCCGCATCCGCGATTCCCATGGAAATGCCGCACGCCTTCCTCGGCGTCTCGCGCTCAGTGACCGGCAAGCTCTGGCGCGACCGGCTGGATGCGCGCGGGCAGGCGAGGGCGCTCGCGATCACGCAGCGCTATCAATTGCCGGAAATGCTGGCGCGGGTGTTGGCAGGCCGCGATGTCGAAATCGATGCGGTGGAGGATTTTCTCGATCCCACTATCCGCAAGCTGATGCCCGATCCCTTCACCGTCACGCAGATGGAAGCCGCCGCCAAGCGCATCGCGGACGCCGCTGTCCGCGGCGAGAAGGTCGCGATCTTCGGCGACTATGACGTCGACGGCGCGACCTCGGCGGCGCTGCTGGCCTGGCACCTCCGGCATTGCGGGCTCGATCCGTTGATCCACATTCCGGACCGGCTGTTCGAAGGTTACGGCCCCAACACCGAAGCCGTGCGCATGCTGGCAGACAAGGGCGCCACGCTGCTGGTCACGGTGGATTGCGGCACCACCAGCATCGAGGCGCTGGCGGAAGCAAGAAAGGCCGGCATGGCCGTCGTCGTCATCGACCATCACCAATGCGGCGAGCAATTGCCCGAAGTCGATGCGCTGGTGAACCCGAACCGGCCGGACGATCTCTCCGGCCTCGGTTATCTAGCCGCCGTCGGTCTCGTGCTGGTGACGCTGGTTGCGGTTAACCGCGAGCTGCGGCAGCGCGGGTTCTGGACCGCTGAAATGCCGGAACCCGATCTGCTCGGCATGCTGCATCACGTGGCGCTCGGCACGGTGGCCGACGTCGCGCCGCTGATCGGGCTGAACCGTGCCTTCGTGGCGAAGGGCCTGATCGCGATGCGACGGCGCGACCATGTCGGCCACACCGCGCTGATGGACGTGTCGCGCCTCAACGGTCCGCCGGAAGCCTGGCATCTCGGCTTCATGCTGGGCCCGCGCATCAATGCGGGCGGCCGCATCGGCCGCGCCGATCTCGGCGTGCGCCTGCTGCTGGAAGGCGATGTCTCCGAGGCCGCGCGGATCGCCGCCGAGCTCGACCGCCTCAACAGCGAGCGCCGCCTGATTGAGCAGGCTGCGGAAGCGCAGGCCGAAGCCGAGGCGCTGGCCTCGCTCGGCGCCGAGGACAAGGGCGCTGTCATAGTTACGGCGTCCGAAGGCTGGCATCCCGGCGTGGTCGGCCTCGTCGCCTCCCGCCTGAAGGAGAAATTTTCGCGCCCCGCCTTTGCGATTGCGCTGGAGCCCGGCGGCATCGGCACCGGCTCGGGCCGCTCGATCTCGGGCGTCGATCTCGGCAAGGCGGTGCGGCAGGCCGTGAAGGACGGTCTTCTGATGAAGGGCGGTGGCCACGCCATGGCCGCGGGCGTGACCTTGCGCAAGGAACGCCTCGCCGAATTCCGCGCTTACATGGAAAGCGCGCTCGCCGCCGATGTCGCCAATTCACGCCATGAGAACGAGCTCTTCATCGACGGCGCAGTCAGCGCCCGCGCGGTGACGCCGGATTTCGTCAAGACGCTCAACCGCGCCGGCCCCTTCGGCGCCGGCAACCCGGAGCCCGTCATTGCACTGCCGTCGCATCAGCTCGTGTTCGCCGACGAAGTGGGGCAGGCGCATCTGCGGCTGCGCTTCAAGTCCGGCGACGGCGCCATCGTCAATGCGATGGCATTCCGTGCGGTGGGACAAAAGCTCGGCAATGCGCTGGTGCAGAACCGCGGCCAGCAATTGCATGTCGCGGGCTCGCTCGCGGTAGACCGTTGGCAAGGTGCCGAACGTGTGCAAATGCGTGTATCTGACGTCGCCGTGCCCGACGAGGGCCCGGCGATGATCCGCTAGACAACAAAAAGCGTTTCGGGGAGTTGAAATGGCAGGGCAGGTTTCGGGCAAGGTCGCGCTGATCACGGGCGGGGCATCGGGCATTGGCGCGGCATGCGCCGAGCTGTTGGCGCGCGAAGGCGCCAAGGCCGCGGTGAGCGATATCGACGATCTCCGGGGACCGGAGCTCGTGGCCCGCATCAAGAAGGCCGGCGGCGAGGCGATGTACCTGCATCAGGACGTCACCAGCGAGGAACAGTGGGTCGAGGTCGTGGCCGAAGTGGTCGCGCGCTACGGCCGCCTCGACATCCTCGTTTCCAATGCCGGCATCGGCATCGGCGTGCCCTCGATCACGATGATGACGCTGGAGGACTGGCGGCGGCAGACCGCGATCAATCTCGACGGCGTGTTCCTGTCGGTGAAGCATTGCCTGCCGGCCATGCGCAAGAACCGTAGCGGCTCGATCATCCTGATGTCGTCGCTCGCGGGCCTGCGCGGCGCGCAGTCGCTTGCCGGTTACTGCGCCACCAAGGGCGGCGTGCGGCTGTTTGCCAAGGCGATCGCCATGGAATGTGCGTCGTTCGGCGACGGCGTGCGCGTCAACTCGGTGCATCCCGGCATCATCGCCACGCCGATCTGGGGCAAGATCCCGACCGGCGGGGTTGGCGGCGGCCAGAACGCGCCGATCGATCCCGAGGAGCGCGCGAGACTTGCGACGCCATTCGGCCGCGCCGGCCATGCCATGGAGATCGCCAAGGGCGTGCTCTACCTGGCGTCGGACGCTTCCAGCTACGTCACCGGAATGGAGCTCGTCATCGACGGCGGCATGAACGCGGGCGGCGCGCTGCGGATGCCCGATGCGAAGCCGCATCCAATGCCGTCGTTCGGGAGCTAGAGCATGATGGCTCTTAGTTGAATCGGTCGTCCCGGCAGACTCAGTTCACCTCTCCCTTCGGGAGAGGTCGATTTGCGAAGCAAATCGGGTGAGGGACACCGCTCTAACGAGGGACCGTAACCCCTTACCCGGCGCTTCGCGCCGACCTCTCCCGAAGGGAGAGGTGAATTTTCGATGCCGCACCAGCTCAACATAATCTCATCACGTTTCAGCCGCCCTGCCGCAACCGCGCCAGCACTTTCAGCCCGCCATAGCCGTCGGCGGGCAGCAGGCCCATCCTGGTCTGATAGTCGCGTACCGCCTTCATGGTGTCGTTGCCGACGCGGCCGTCGGTGCCGCCGGTGTCGTAGCCTGCTTTCGTCAGCCGCGTCTGCAATTCCTGCACTTCGGCCAAGGTCAGCGCGCGTTCCGAGCCCGGGAAGGGCTGGATGAAGGCCGGGCCGCCCAGGATGCGGTCGCCGAGATGGCAGATCGCGAGCGCGTAATTCATCGAGGGATTGTAGCTCTTCACCGCGTTGAAGTTCGGCCCCAGCAGGAAAGTCGGTCCGCCCGCGACCGGCGTCCACATCTGCGCCGACGCATTCGGTTGCGGGAACGGCTGGCCGTCGGCTCGCGTCACGCCTGCGCTGGTCCAGGCCGCATAGGTGCGGCTGCCGGAAGCGCCACCACCGCCGCGCACCTCGTAGCCCCAATGCTCCCCGCGATGCCACTTGCCGCGATTGACCAGGTATTTGGCTGTCGAGCCCAGCGCATCGTCGGGCTTGCCGAACGGCGAGACTTTTCCGTCGCGGTCATAGTCGATGCCGACATTGAGCCAGACTTCCGGCATCCATTGCGTATGGCCCATCGCGCCGGCCCAGGATCCCCGCATTTCCTCCGGCGTGCTCCAGCCGCGGTCGACGATCTTCAGCGCATTGATCAGCTCGGTTTCCCAATAGGCCTTGCGGCGCGGCTCGTTCCATGCGAGCGCGGCAAGCGAGGGAAAGATCGGCCGCATGTGGTTCTGCTGCACCAGCGGATCGCCATAGGCGGACTCGACGCCCCACAGCGCCAGCAACGTGCCGCGCTCGACGCCGTAGTCCTGCTCGATCCGCGCGAACAGCGCCTCGTTCCTGCGCAGCGCCTCGCGTCCGTTGGTGATGCGCCAGTCGGAGACGCGGCGGTTGATGTATTGCCAGATCTGCTCGGAAAACTCCGGCTGCTTCTGGAACTGCTTGAACACGGACATGTCGGGCTCGATGCGGCCCATCACCCGCGTCCATGTCGCATCTGAAATGCCCTTGGCTTGCGCGCGGGCGCGGAAGGAATCGCGCCATTGGTCGAAGCCGGGCGGGGCGGCGAGGGCAGGGCGAGCGAGGAGCGCGGTCGCGCCGAGGCCCGCCTGCAGC
>JAKFVP010000009.1 GCA_021732175.1 Bradyrhizobium sp. | reverse complement strand
GGTCGCGGCGCCAGAACCACACGATTTCGCCGGCCGCTGTAGACGTTTCGCCGGATGCACAAGTCACCTGACGCCACAACGGCCCATCGCCACCCGCGCCAACGTATCGTGGCGATCATGATCCGCCCCTCGGACGGCACGGGATAGGCGGAAGATAGTTCTGATTTGCGGAATAGTCAAGAGGCTATTTTGAAAATCGGAAGCTCTGGTTCGTCATTCCGGGGCGCGACGAAGTCGCGAGCCCGGAATCCATAGCCACGGCAAGGAGTTGTCTGAGGCGATGGAGCGGCCGGCCTCCGCAACAAGTCCCGCCTGTGGTCATGGATTCCGGGCTCGCCGCTGCGCGGCGCCCCGGAATGACGAGGGAGAGAGTATGGATTGCTAGCCCGCCTGCTTCTGGCCGCGCGGCAGGAACGGTTTCAGCGGACGCTTGATCGCGCCGGTGCAGGCGCGGGTGACGGTCTTGCCGCCATCGGTCCAGGTCTGGCTGCCCTTCAACGTGGCGCTGCGCCGCACGAAGCTGCCGCTGTATTTCGCCTCGTAGCTGCGGCTGCCGCCTTTCCAGCTACCCTGCAAGCCGATCTTCTGGCCGTCGATCGTGCCGGTGCCCTGCTCTGCCGTGGCCTCGACGTCGACTTTGCTTAAGCGCACCACATGGCTGTAGCGCGCCGTGCCGCCCGTGACCGTCACTTCGATCGCTTCGCGCATCCTGTCATTGGTGAAGGGCAGCTTGTCGCACAGCATGGTGCCGCGATAGGTGGCGTCGAGGACTTGCGCCGCTGCGGGGGTAGCTATCGCTATCGCCATCGTCATCGCCACTGCCAGCACTGCCTGTCGCACGCGCATCATCGCCGCCCCCTTGTGCTATTCGATCACCGCATCGGCCCGCGCGAGAAGCGCAGAAGGCGCCGCAAGTCCGAGGCCATTTGCGGTTTTCAGATTGAAAGCGAGTTCGAAACGAACCTCCTGAAGGTAAGGAAGGTCGCCCGGCTTCGCGCCCCGCAAGATCTTTGCAATGAGCATCGCATGATTGCGAGCAACACTGTTCATGCTCCATGAATAGGACATCAGCCCGCCCGCCTCTGTCATGTCGCGATACGGGAAAATGGCCGGAGCGCGCACTTTCTTGATCCACTCGAGAATGACGGCCCTGTTACTATAGGTTTCGGCCTCATCCGACATCACGACGCCGCCACGCGAGCTCGCGGGTATTGCATCGAGGATACGCAGGAACTCCGTTTCATTAAACGGGCTCGGCACCAAAGCGCCGACGACTGAAATACCCAGTTTCTCCGCGGCCTCCCTTGTTGCCTTCCCGCCCGGGCCGTCCCAGCCTCCCTTTGTCGCAACAAATACGATGCCGGTGAGATTCGGCACTGCCTCGACCAGGAACCCGAGGCGCTTGGCCCACATCTCGATTCCCGCATCGACGCTGACGCCGGTGATATTGCCGCCCGGATTGGCCAAGCTGGAAACGATCCCGAAGCGAATGGGGTCTCCGGTCAACGCCACGACTGGAATCATCGTTCCGCTCCGCTTGAATCTCAGGGTCATCGGCGTTCCCTGAGAGAAAATCACATCGGGCTGCGCGGCAATCACGTCACGGGCTACATCCGCATATCGATCCAGATTTCCCTCGCCGGAGAACCGATCGACGATCAGGTTTTCTCCCTCGACGTATCCGAGCGGCTTCAGTTCGCTCAAGAGCAAGCCAAAGAAGGGCTCGCCGCCGATCTTCATTTCGGCGACCTTTGCCGACGGGCTAACCAATGCGAGGCGCTTCTTCGCGGCAGGTTGGGCGCGCGCGGAGTCTGAGAGAAGCGCGCCGGCCGCAAACAGGAAATCGCGTCGCCTCATCTACACGCCCTCAAGCGTAAAGAGCATGTCGAGATCGCTCGTGCATTCCTTGCGCAATTTGATCAGCGGCTGATATTCGGGGGCCGTGTACCAGGCATTGAGCGCCGCCATATCCGGAAACTCGATGATGACAACGCGCTCGGGCTTCCAGTGCCCTCCTTCCGGCAGTTTGTGGCTGCCACCCTTGGTCAAGTAGCGGCCGCCGTATTTGGTGATCATCGGACCCACCTTGGTCCTGTATTCCTCGAATTTTGCTGCGTCGGTAATGATGTGCTCGACGATCAGGTATGCAGCCACAATTCCCTCCCGAGAAATTTGCTTGCGACTATCGAACGGCAAAGGCCCGGAATGCCGGGCGCCCCGGCGGCTCAAGCGCCGCCTTGGCTCGCTTCCTGAAAACGCAATTGAAGCGGATAATGCCAGCCGGGACAATGTCCGAATATGGATAGAGGCGGTCAGGCGTCTATTCCCGCCGCGCGCATGCGCATGCCAAAAGTGATGGTCGGCACGCCCAATCGAGGCTTGTCCTTTGCCGGGAACGCAGGCAGAACATTTCCCGACAAACCCATCCGGAGCATGAGAAACGTGCCTGAACACCGGCCTGCCGCCTCGATCGAGGCCGTCGAGAGCGGCCTTGCCGCGCAGGGCTATATCGCGAGCCGGCAGATCGCGACCGCCGTCTATCTGGCGCAGCAGATCGAGAAGCCGATCCTGGTCGAGGGCCCCGCGGGCGTCGGCAAGACGGAGCTTGCGAAAGCGATCGCGCATTGGCGCGGGCAGAAGCTGATCCGCCTGCAATGCTATGAAGGGCTCGATGAGGCCAAGGCGCTGTATGAGTGGAAATACGCCAAGCAGCTGCTCTACACGCAGATCCTGAAGGACAAGCTCGGCGAAGTGCTGGGCGGCGCCGCGACGCTGCATGCCGCGCTGGAACAGCTGCATGATTTCGGCGACGTGTTCTTCTCCAAGGAATTCGTCGAGCCGCGGCCGCTGCTGCAGGCGCTGGAGCAGCCGGCGGGATGCGTGCTGCTGATCGACGAGATCGACAAGTCGGATGCCGAGTTCGAATCGCTGCTGCTCGAAATCCTCAGCGATTTCCAGGTCACCATTCCCGAGCTCGGCACCGTATCGGCGGTGTCGCCGCCGACCGTGATCCTCACTTCCAACAGCGAGCGCGATCTTGGCGATGCGCTGAAGCGGCGTTGCCTGCATCTGCATATCGGCTTCCCCGAGCAGCGGCTGGAGGAGCGCATCGTCGAGAGCCGCGTCCCCGGCATCTCGCAGACGCTGCGCCGGCAGATGGTCGCCTTCATCCACGAAATCCGCACACTGGACCTGAAGAAGCTGCCGTCGGTGAGCGAGACCATCGACTGGGCGCGCGTGCTGGTGCTGCTGCAGGCGGCCGAACTCGACACCGAGATCATCAAGGACACGCTCAATGTGCTCCTGAAATACGAGACCGACATCGAGGCGGCGCTGCCGCAGGTCTCGACCTTCGTTGCGAAGGCGGCGCGGCAGAACGTGTTCGGCTGAGGCGCGATGAGAGAGAACCTGCATCGCTTCTTTCGGGCGGCGCGGGGAGCCGGGGTCCGGGTCTCGCCCGCCGAAAGCATCGATGCGATGCGCGCGGTCTCCAAGATCGGCTTCGACGATCGGCAGATCCTGCGCGATACGATGCTGGTGACGCTCGCCAAGACGCAGGACGAGAAGCGCGCGCTCGGCGACTGTTTTGATCTGTTCTTCAGCCAGCCGGAGCCTCCGCCGCCTTCCGCGCCGGACAATGACAATTCGGACGAGTCCGGCGAGGACAGCCAGAGCGGCGGCCAGGCCAATGGCGGCGGCGGAGGCAACGAATCCTCCGGCGGCGCGCATGCGTCGGAAAATCAGCCAGGATCGGCTGCGGCCGGCGGCCAGCCCAGCGAAAGCCTCGGCCCGCTGGCGCAGATGCTGCTGCGGCAGGACCGCAACGAAATCCAGGCGGCGATTGCGAGCGCGGCCAGCGCGGCCTCGCTGCCCGATATCCGCTACTTCACCCAGCGCGGCATCTTCTCCGGGCGCATCCTGGAGCAGATGGGGATTTCGCGGCTGCGCGACGATCTCGACAATCTGACCGCGACCAATCCATCGCTGGGCGAGCGGCTGCAGGCGGCGACCGATGCGTTGCGCGATGCGGTGCGCGAGACCGTGGCACAGGCGCTCTTGCTCTATGGCCGCGAGGAGGCCGAGAACCTGCGCAACGAGATCCTGCGCAATGCGCCGCTGTCGCGGATCGAGCCACGCCAGGTCGACGAGATGCGGGCGCTGATCCGCAAGATCGCGCGGCGGCTGCGCGAGCGCTATTCCAAGCCTCGCAAGCGGCAGCGCCGCGGCCATCTCGACGTGCGCCGCACGCTGCGCCGCAACGCCGCCTGGGGCAGCATTCCCTTCCTCACGGCGTGGAAGCGCAAGCATCGCGACCGGCCGAAGATCGTGGCGCTGTGCGACGTCTCGGGCTCGGTGGCCCGCGTCTCGGATTTCTTCCTGCTCTTGATCCACAGCCTGCATGAGGTGGTCGACGACGTGCGCTCGTTCGCCTTCTCCGGCCATCTGATCGAGGTCAGCGACATCCTGGAGAAGAAGACGCCGGAAGCGGCGATGGCCGAAATCATGTCCAAGGTCGGCTTCGGCTCCTCCGACTACGGCTCTTCGCTGGCCGATTTCGAGGACGAATGGATGGGCGCTATCACGCCGCAGACCACGGTGATCGTGCTTGGGGACGCCCGCAGCAACAATCTCGACCCGCGCGCCGACATTCTGCGCCGCATCGCCGAGCGCTCGAAGCGGGTGGTGTGGCTCAATCCGGAAGGGCGCATGGCCTGGGGCTTTGGCGACTCGGAAATGCCGCGCTATGCGACTTTCTGCAGCGTGGTGCGGCAATGCGCCACCGCCAAGCAGCTTGAGCGCGCGGTTTCTGATATCGTGGCGACGTATCAGTAGATTCCTGTCAGTAGACTCCTGGGGGATGGAATGAACCCGATTTCGCGCGCATCGCTGTGCCTTGCTCTTTCCCTGTTGTGCGCGTCCTGTTTTGCGGGAACCGCCTTCGCGCAGGCCCGGGCCCAGTTCGCCGTCGACGTGGTCGCAACCTGCCAGAAGCCTGTCATGAAGGACCTGCCGATTCATGTCGAGGGCACCGGCATCCTGCGGACCGACGGTTCTGCGCGGCTGGATGTCGACGGCGGCGTGCTCGGCCGGACCCGTGTCCAGGGCCAGCTCGGCCAGACCGCGGCCGCCCCGGGCGGCTCCACTTCGCTGCACGTCGCCGGCCGCAGCGGACTTCGTGCAACGCGCGACTACCCGAACCACCAGATGATCATCGATCTGAAGGTGTCCGGAAAGGAATGCACCGTTGTCGTGCGCAACGTGTTGAAGCCGGGAAAACGCGAATACATTTTCACCTCCGGCGGCGTCACGGCCTATTGCCAACAGCCGAGGATCGAGCGTACCGCGTGTCAGCCGTTCTGACCGTCTTCCTCCGTCGCTCTCCGAGTTCTTTGGGCCATTGATGCCGCCTTCCGACACCGCCCTCTCCCTGCTCAACTCCGTGTTCGGCCTCACCGCGTTCCGCGGCGAGCAGGAGAAGATCGTGCGGCATGTCGCCGATGGCGGCAATTGCCTGGTGCTGATGCCGACCGGTGGCGGCAAGTCGCTGTGCTACCAGTTGCCGTCGTTGCTGCGCGAAGGCTGCGGCATCGTGGTGTCGCCGCTGATCGCGCTGATGCGCGACCAGGTCGCTGGCCTGGAAGAGGCCGGCGTCAATGCCGCCGTGCTGAACTCGACGCTGTCGCCGCAAGAGGCCAATGAAGTCGAACGGCGGCTGATCGCCGGCGATCTCGACCTGCTCTATGTCGCGCCGGAGCGGCTGTTGATGCCGCGCTGCCTCTCATTGTTGGCGCAGGCCAAGATCGCGCTGTTTGCGATCGACGAGGCGCATTGCGTCTCGCAATGGGGCCACGATTTCCGCCCGGAATATATCGGACTGTCTGATCTGGCCGAGCGCTTTCCCGAGGTGCCGCGGATCGCACTGACCGCGACGGCCGACGCCATGACGCGCAAGGAGATCGCCGAGCGGCTGCAACTGACGGACGCGCCGTGCTTCGTGGCGAGCTTCGACCGGCCCAACATCCGCTACGAAATCGTCGACAAGCAGAACGCGGTGAACCAGCTCAAGAGCTTCATCGCCGAGCGGCATGCGGGCGAAGCCGGCATCGTCTACTGCCTGTCGCGCGCCAAGGTCGAGGACGTCGCGGGCTCCCTGCGCGATGCCGGCCTGGTCGCGTTGCCCTATCATGCCGGGCTCGATGCCGGGATGCGTGCGCGGCACCAGGACCGCTTCATCAACGAGGATGGCGTCATCATCGTCGCCACCATCGCGTTCGGCATGGGCATCGACAAGCCGGATGTGCGCTTCGTCGCCCATCTCGATCTGCCCAAGAGCATCGAGGCCTATTACCAGGAGACCGGGCGCGCGGGGCGCGACGGCAAACCCTCCAGCGCCTGGATGGCCTATGGCCTGTCCGACATTGTGCAGCAGCGCCGCATGATCGACGAATCCACGGGGTCGGATGCGTTCAAGCGGGTCTCGATCGGCAAGCTCGAGGCGCTGGTGGGCCTTGCCGAGACCGCGCATTGCCGGCGCAAGCGCCTGCTCGGCTATTTCGGCGAGGAGCTGCATGAGAGCGGCTGCGGCAATTGCGACAATTGCCTCAATCCGCCCAAGATGATCGACGGCAAGCTCGCCGCGCAAAAGCTGCTGTCCTGCGTCTACCGCACCGGCGAGCGCTTTGGCGCCATGCACCTGATCGACGTGCTGACGGGGAAGCAGACCGAGAAGGTCATGCAGTTCGACCACCACAGGCTGTCGGTGTTCGGCATCGGCGGCGAACTGAACGAGAAGCAGTGGCGCGGCGCGCTGCGGCAACTGGTGGCGATGGGTCATCTGCGCGCCGACAGCGAGGCGTACGGGGCGCTGAAGCTGACGGCGTCCTCGCGCAGCAC
>JAKFVP010000178.1 GCA_021732175.1 Bradyrhizobium sp. | reverse complement strand
GTCGTCCTTGCTGCGCTCGCATTGTTGGTATCGACGCCGGTGCGCGCCGAGCCGCCGAAACTTGCGATCTTCAATTTCGAACTGCTCGACACCAGCCTCGAAGGCGAGATGAGGGGCCCGCAGGCCGACGAGCGAAACCGGCTGATCCTGATCAGCGATCAGGTGCGGCGGCAACTGGCGGAATCCGGCAAGTTTCAGCTTCTCGACATCGCTCCGGTGAAGGCTGAGGCTGACGGCAGCAATCTGCAGGCCTGCGGCGGCTGCGACGTCCAGTTCGCGGACAAGATCGGTGCCGACCTCGTCATCACCGGTGTGATGAACAAGGTCTCGACGCTGATCCTTAACCTCACCATCTTCGTGCGCGATGTCCACACCGGAAATCTCATCACCGCGATGAATGCGGATTTCCGCGGCAACACCGATGAATCCTGGATCCGGGCGACCAGCTATCTCGTGCGCAACCGTCTGCTGGCGCCGAACTACGGCAAGCCGCAATGAGCTGGCGAGGTGGTCACGCATTCAGGCGCGCCGCATGCCAGCGCAGATGGTCGTCCATGAAGGTGGAGATGAAATAGTAGCTGTGGTCGTAACCGGGTTGGCGGCGCAGGGTGAGGGGAATGTTCGCCTTCGCGCAGGCCGCCTGCAGCAGCTCCGGGCAGAGCTGTTCCGTCAGGAATGAATCGGCATCGCCGACATCCACCAGCAGCTCGGAAAATCTCGCGCCGTCCTCGATCAGCGCCACCGCATCGTGCTTGCGCCATGCCTGCCTGTTGTCGCCGAGATAGCCGCCGAGCGCCTTGATGCCCCACGGCACCTGCGAGGGCGCAACAACAGGCGCAAAGGCGCTGGCCGCGCGGTAGCGGTCCGGATAGTTCAGCGCGATCGTCAGCGCGCCATGGCCGCCCATGGAATGACCGAAGATGGATTGCCTCAAAGCATCGACCGGAAATTCTCCGGCGACCAGCTTCGGCAGCTCTTCGGTGACGTAGCTCCACATGCGATAATTGCGCGCAAACGGCGGCACCGTCGCGTCGACATAGAAGCCGGCGCCGAGCCCGAAATCATAGGCATTGTCGGGATCGCCGGGCACGCCCTCGCCGCGCGGGCTGGTGTCGGGTGCAACGAAGATCAATCCGAGCTCCGCGCAGGCGCGGCGGAATTCGCCCTTTTCCGTGACGTTGGCGTGGGTACAGGTCAGCCCCGACAGATACCAGATCACCGGAAGCCGCGCGCCGTCGCGATGCGGCGGGACGTAGACCGAGAAGGTCATGTCGGTCCCGGTCTGTTGGCTGGCATGCTTGTAGACGCCCTGCACGCCGCCGTGGGACTTGTTGAGCGAAACGGTCTGCACTGTCATGGCCTGTAATTCTTGCGACCCGCGGATCAAGCAACGCGGTTCTCGATGGCCAGCCGCACCAGTTCGGCCGAGGTCCGCACGCCCAGCTTCTGGCGCATGATCGAGGATGTGTTGGCGACGGTCTTGTACGATGAATGCACCATCCAGGCGATTTCGGCGAGGCTTTTGCCGGCGCTGAGCAGCCGCAATATCTCCATCTCGCGGCTGGTCAGTTTTGCCAGCGGGCTCTGCGCATAGGCAGGTCCCGCGAAAGCGATGCTTCGGGCCATCGCCGGCGGCAGATAGGTCCCGCCGCGACCGACCTCGTTGATGGCATCGACCAGATCCTGCGGCTCGCCGCTCTTGGAAACGTAGCCCTTGGCGCCGACCTCGATGGCGCGTGCGGCGAACACGGGATCGTCGTTCATGCTGAACATGATGATGCGCGCCGATGCGTCGCGGGCCAGGATGCGTCGCGCCAGCTCGTATCCGGACACGGTCGGCAGATTGATGTCGAGAACGCAGATGTCGGGATGCTGCTGCGTGAACGCACGCTCGCCGCTCTCGGCGTCGGAGGCCTCGATGATGTCGATAGCGGGATCGTCCGCGAACAACGCGCGGCATCCCGACGCAACGATGCGATGATCATCGACGATCAAGACGCGCATTGGCATTGTCCCGGTTGCCAGCAATGCTAGTGTTCTCTTTGATTAGATCGCCGCCGTTTTGGCCTGTCAACGCTCGCTCGATCGGGAACCGAAACCGACTTCGCTCTCAGGCAAAGGCGACTTCGCTCTCGGACAAGTGAGCGTCAGGGCCAAGCGATCAGGGACAACGATCAGGACAAACCACATGTGGCAACAGCTTTCCTTGCGCGGCCGGGTCAACCTGCTTCTCGCTGTCGTCCTTGCCCTCGGCCTCGCCATCAATGTCGGGCGGCAGGTCGCCGATGCCGGGCCGCGCGTACGAGCCGAAGATCAAAGCGTCATCCATCTGGCGCGGGAATTCATCGACACGATCGTTGCGGGCTTGAACGAGGCGCCCGACCCCGAAACGCGGCTCAATCAGATCGTCCACGACCTCAACCGCCTGCGTCACGTCAGCATCAGCAGGCAAGGCGTTGCCGGCGAAGGGCCGGTGGAGATCGATCGCGCCAACAATGCGGAGGAGGGGCGTTCGCCGCCGGCCTGGTTCGTGGCACTGATTCACCCCGAAAAGACCATGGTGACCGTGCCGATTTCGATCAGGGGCAAGCCGGGCGCATTGCTGATCACCTCGCATCCGGACGATGAGATCGCCGAGATCTGGGACGGCATCGTCACCCAGCTTCTGATCGGCTCTTGTGTCGCGCTGGCGCTGTTCCTGATCACGAGCTTCGTCGTCGGCCGCGCGCTGGCGCCAATCTCGGCGCTGTCGCAGGCGATCACGAAAATCGAGTCCGGCAGTTACGATACCCGCGTGAAAGTGGAGGGCTCGCCGGAACTCGCCGCGATCTGCGAAAAGGTCAATCACCTTGCGGCTGCGCTCGGGGCGGCCGTCGGCGACAAGCAGCGCCTGGCCGAACGCGTGGTCTCGCTGCAGGACGTCGAGCGCAAGGAGATTGCCCGCGAACTGCACGATGAATTCGGGCCCTATCTGTTTGCGCTCAAGGCCCATGCCGGCGCGCTGACGAAGATCGCGGACGCAAGCGAGCCCAATCTCGCAGGCCTGCGCAAGCACGGCCGGGCCATTGTGGAGCAGATCGACGCCTTGCAGCAATCCAACCGCCGCGTGCTGGAACGGCTGCGTCCGGTGGGGCTTGCCGAACTCGGTCTGCGCCAGGCGCTCGGCGCGCTGCTTCGCTTGTGGGGCGAAACCCATCCCGGCGTCGTCGTCGAGGCCGCGATCTCGCCCGACCTCGGCGAAACCGGCGAGACCGTTGACCTCACGATCTACCGCACCGTTCAGGAAGCGCTGACCAATGTCTTCCGCCACGCCAACGCCACGCACGTCAATGTCAGCGTCGAGCCCGCAGGTCTGGCGGCGGCGGGCAACGGCGCGCGCGTGCGCGTCAGCGACGATGGCTGCGGACTGAAGGCCGATCACAGGCTCGGCCTTGGCCTCACCGGCATGCGCGAACGTATTCTGGCGCTCGGCGGCTCGCTGACGGTGGCATCAGGCGGAAGCGGCGTGACGGTCGAGGCGCTCATTCCAAGGCAGGTCTCACGACAGGCGGCGTGAGGAGTCGGGAATTTTTCCCGGTTCCATCGGGAAGATCGCGCGCGATGCAGCGAGACCTTTTGAAGATAGCGCAACCTTGCTGACGTCCTAAGATCATCTGCACCAGACCGGCATGGGGATCATGCGGCCGGAATGGTGGGGACGTCGGTGGATGAGTGCGCGTGCGCGATATCAGTTGATCGGGACGTTGGCGATTGGCCTTGTCGCGGTGAGCGATGGCGTTCGCGCAGAGGACAGCAGCAACCTTCCGGCGCTGCCTGATGTCGAGGTAAGCGCGCCGGCCGCGGGCAACAAACCGGCGAGGGGCGGGACCGGCGCGCGCATCGCGCGAGTCCTGCGCCGAATCCCGATCTACCCGACCGCGCCGACGCCCACCGCAACGGTCGGCATCGAGGTCGACAAGGTGCCGGCGGCGATCAACGCGGTCGGTGCCAACCAGATCGAGCGCACCAACTCGTTGATCATTGCCGATGCCCTGCAGCAGCAGGTGCCGGGCATCATCATCAGCGACACCACAGGCAATCCGTTTCAGCCGGATGTGCAGTTCCGCGGTTTCGTCGCGTCGCCCGTTCCCGGTACGCCGCAGGGGCTCGCGGTCTACCAGAATGG
Source organism: Bradyrhizobium sp. (assembly GCA_021732175.1). Classification (GTDB taxonomy): domain Bacteria; phylum Pseudomonadota; class Alphaproteobacteria; order Rhizobiales; family Xanthobacteraceae; genus Bradyrhizobium. Next base: position 2,740 of record JAKFVP010000178.1, on the reverse strand, counting down.
CGTTCGCGTCAACGAAGCGTTCGGCGACACCGTCAACTGGGATCTGATCCCGACCGCGGCGATCCGCTCGGTCACGGTCGTCACCAACAATCCCGCCTTCGGTCTCAACGCGCTGGGCGGCGCCGTCAACGTGCTGATGAAGGACGGCTTCTCCTATCGCGGTGCCGAGATCAACACCATGGGCGGCTCGTTCGGCCGCTTTCAGAGTTCGGCGCAGTGGGGCAAGCAGGTCGAGAATTTTGCCGTCTATGGCGCGCTGGAGGGATTGCACGACAACGGCTTTCGCAATTTTTCCGCTTCGGACGTGCGGCGCTTCTACGGCGATGTCGGCTACAAGAGCGATGCCAGCGAATTTCATCTCAACATGGGCATCGCCAACAACAGGTTCGGCGCGACCGCAACCGCTCCGGTCGAGCTGCTGCAGAACTATTGGGGCGCGACCTACACTTCGCCGCAGATTTCGACCAACCGCGTCGGCTATGTCAATGTGACAGGGAAGGTCGAGGCGACGCCGACCTGGACTATCGATGGCGTCGCGCATCTGCGCGTGTACGATCACAAGACGGTGGACGGCAATCCGACCGAGACGCAGCCCTGCGCGGCCGATGCCGCGTTGCTCTGCTTCGGCGACGCCGCCGCGCCCGCCAACGGCCTCAACGGCGTGCAGCTCGCCAATCCCTTCGCGGGCGATGCCGTGCTCGGTCAGATCGACCGCACGACGACGCGCTCGGTGACGATGGGCGCCACCGTGCAGGCCACCAACAAGGACCAACTGTTCGGCCACAACAACCAGTTCATGATGGGCGCGAGCTTCGACGCCAGCAGCACCCGCTTCGGCGCCAGCGCCGAACTCGGCACCATCGGCCCGAACTATGTCGTGTCAGGCAGCGGCATCTTCCTCGGACCGTCCGGCGATCCCACCTCGATCGGCCCGGTCGCGCTGCGCACCACCAATCGCTACAGCGGCTTCTACGCCTCCGATACGTTCGACGTGACCGATGCGCTCTCGCTCACCGCGGGCGGCCGCTACAACATCGCGCACATCACGCTCAATGATCAGATCGGCACCGAGCTCAACGGCGACCATACCTTCATCCGCTTCAACCCGATGATCGGCGGCATCTGGAAGATCACGTCTGAGGTGACGGCCTATGCCGGCTATTCCGAAGCCAACCGCGCGCCGACGCCGCTGGAGCTTGGCTGCGCCGACCCGCAGCGGCCCTGCATCATCGGCGCGTTCCTGATTTCCGACCCGCCGCTGAAGCAGGTGGTGTCGCATACTGTCGAAGCCGGTCTGCGCGGCACCAAGGAGTCGAACATCGGCACGCTGGGCTGGAAGGTCGGTGCTTTCCGCGCCAGGAACACCGACGACATCCTGGCGATCCCGAGCAACGAGCTGCAGGGATTCGGCTATTTCCAGAATGTCGGCGCGACGCGCCGGCAGGGCATCGAGGCGCAGGTGACGCTGACCTCGAAAGCGCTGCAACTCTACGCCAGCTACGCTCTCGTCGATGCGCGCTTCCTGGATTCGCTCCAGCTCGGCTCCAACAGCCCGTTCCGGGACGCCAACAACAACATCCAGGTTCTGCCCGGCAATCGCATTCCCGCAATCCCGCGCGATCGCATCAAGGCAGGGTTTGATTATGCGGTGACCGATGCCCTGAAGGTCGGCGGCGATGCGCTGTTCGTCGGCAGCCAGTATTTCGTCGGCGATGAATCCAACCAGGCGCCGCGGCTGCCGTCCTACACCGTGTTCAATGCCCGCGCTTCATATCAGGTCGACAAGACGATCCAGCTCTACGGCCGCGTCGACAACATCTTCGACAACAGATACGCGACCTACGGCACCTTCTTCGATACGACGGCCGTTCCCAACTTCGCCAATGGCGGTCTGCCGTTCACCGATGCGCGGACGGTGAGCCCGGCGCGGCCGCGATCGTTCTATGCGGGTCTCAAGGCGACGTTCTGAACGCCGCCTTTATCTCGGGCTTCGTGCTCAGGCTTCGTTCTTGGGAACGTACTTGCCCAGAACGCACTTGTAGCGCTGCAGCTTCCAGTTTTGATACGGCCCCTTCGAAAGCCAGTCGGCGATTCCGATTTGTCCGTGAACCGAGCAGCCCATCATGGTGATGCCGGACTGCTCACTGGTCGTGACGACCTTCTCCAGACAAAGCTGGCCATTGCAGAGGATAGCGACGAGAGTAACGAGCATGGTGACCTTCGTTGGTAGAGATATCGGCTTGGGTCATGCAGAGTTCGTGCCACTGCCGCCGCGCCCCCGTAATTTCCCGGATGCTTCGCCGGCCGGCATTATGCCCGGCCCGGGTTCTGAAAGCCTTGAACACACAGCGAAATTTCTCGTCGCGATGAAAACACCGCGTTAGGGAATCTCGCATCACCAACAAGCGGTTCTGCCCCCCGGCCTGCAGTCACTATGAGGTGATTCCCGCGATCCCCAAACGCGCGCAGGTTGCGTGCGGCAGGAATTTCCCAAGCCGCTTACGGCCGGCTCTCCCTGTGATGCACCAGCACCTTGCGCGCGATCGCGATGAAGGCCTGCGCGGCCGGCGACAGCGTCCGGCCCTGACGTTGCAGCAGCGACACCGGCCGCGTGATGGCGGGGCGTATCAGCGGCTTGGCGATCAGCGTCGGAAAATGGTCGGCCGGCAGCATCGTCGCGGGGAGAATGGCAAGCCCCAGTCCCTGCGCCGTCATGGCGAGCGCGGTGTTGATCAGCGTC
>JAKFVP010000454.1 GCA_021732175.1 Bradyrhizobium sp. | reverse complement strand
GCGGAAATCTTCTGCCCGGAGAGAATCTCCGGCAGCACCCGCGCCTTTACTTCCGGCCGCGCGGCACGCGCGATCGGCGGTGAGCCGATGGTGTGGCTGTTCAGACTTGCGGACACGCCGCCGGCGCCGGCGCGCGCCATTTCCTGCGAGGCCACGATCTTCATGAACTGGTCTGCAGGCACGCCGCCATATTCCTCGGGGAAGCCGAGGCCGAGCAGGCCGATTTCGGCGGCCTTGACATAGAGCGAGCGCGGAAACTCGCCGGCTTCATCCCACTCGCTGGCATAGGGCTCGATCTCGCGGGCGACGAAGCGGCGCATCACGTCGCGGAACGCTTCGTGTTCGGCTGTGTAGAACGGGCTCTGCGGCCGTGTGCGCTCCAGCATGGTGTCCTCCCGGCGTCCTTTGACGTTGCCTTGATTTGGCAGATACGAACTTGCGTTGAGGCGCTGCCAGCAGCAGCTCCGTAAGCTGCTTAACGCAAGCATTCTCTCAAGGTAGATCCAATGAATGATATAGGATAGTTGCGACGAAGGCCGGCGGCGACCGATCGCCGGACCAGCGGGAGATGCGCCATGTCCGTCCGGTACTATGACTGGATCGCCCATCACGGCCGCCGCAGACCGGACAAGCTCGCGCTGGTCGATCTCGGCAGCGGCCGCCGCTTCACGTATGGCGAGCTCGATGCGCGCGTCTCGCGCCTCGCCGGCCATCTGCGCGATACGCTGGAGGTCAAGCGCGGCGACCGTGTCGCGGTGCTGGCGCTGAACACCACCGATACGATGGAAGTGCAGTTCGCCTGCTTCCGGGTCGGCGCGGTGTTCCTGCCGCTCAACAACCGCCTCACCGTGCCGGAGCTGCAGTTCATCGTCGGCGATGCCGCGCCGGTCGTGATGATCCACGATGACGATCTCGCCGAGACGGCGCTGACGGTCGCCAAGCTCTGCAATGTCGCTTCCGTGCTCAAGTTCGGCCCCGGCGGTTCCTACGAGGCCGGCATCGCCGCCGCAACGCCGATCGACCGGTTCGAGGATGTCACGCTCGATGACATCTCCACCATCATGTACACCTCGGGGACGACGGGGCTGCCCAAGGGCGCCATCATCACCCACGGCATGACGTTCTGGAACTGCGTCAATCTCGGCGGCCCCGCCTATATCTCGCCGGCCTCGGTGCTGCTCACGGTGCTGCCGCTGTTCCACACCGGCGGACTGAATTGCTACACCAATCCGGTGATGCATGCCGGCGGCACGGTGCTGATCATGCGCGCCTTCGATCCCGGCGAGGCGCTGAAGCTGATCAGCGATCCCGCGCTTGGGCTCAACGTCTTCTTCGGCGTGCCCTCGATCTACCAGTTCATGGCGCAGCATCCCTCTTTCGCGACCTCCGATTTCAGCCGCCTCATCGTCGGCGGCGTCGGCGGCGCGCCAATGCCGGTGCCGCTGCTGAAGGTGTGGGAAGCGCGCGGCGTAGCGCTGCAGCAGGGCTATGGCATGACCGAGACCTCGCCCGCGGTGATGGTGCTCGACAAGGAGGATGCGGCGCGCAAGGCCGGCTCGTCCGGCAAGCCGGTGTTGCACACGGAGGTCCGGGTCGTGCGCCCCGACGGCAGCGACGCCGAAGTGGGCGAACTCGGCGAACTCTGGGTCAAGGGACCGAACGTCACGCCCGGCTACTGGAACCGTCCGGACGCCAACAAGTCGTCTTTCACCGACGGCTGGCTGCATACGGGCGATGCGACGCGCGTCGACGAGGACGGCTTCTACTACATCGTCGACCGCTGGAAGGACATGTACATTTCCGGCGGTGAGAACGTCTATCCCGCCGAAGTCGAGAGCGTGCTGCATCAGCTCACGGCTGTCGCTGAAGCCGCCATCATCGGCATTCCCAGTGAGCAATGGGGCGAAGTCGGCATGGCCATCGTCGCGGTGAAGCCGGGGCAGACGCTGACGCCGGCGGAGATTCACGCGCATTGCGCTGCCAATCTTGCGAAGTTCAAGTGCCCGCGGCTGATCGAATTTGTCGACGCACTGCCGCGCAATGCGACCGGCAAGATCCACAAGCCGACGCTGCGCCAGCAGTTCAGCGTGGCGAAGCCGACGGATGCGAGCGCGGCGGCGTCCTAAGCCGTCCTTGCGAGGAGCGTAGCGACGAAGCAATCCAGCTTTCTTACCGAAGCGAAGGAAGCTGGATTGCTTCGCTTCGCTCGCAATGACGGCGGTGGATAGCGCTATCCGTGCATGAACAGCGCGAACGGCTCGTCGATCGTCTTGCGCAGGTGCTCGCGATAGGTGGCGTAGTTCGCGTCTTCCCTGGTCACGCGGCCGAGCGTGGGCTTGGCGATCATCTTGACCGGCAGGAACGCGATGGGTGCCGCAATCGGCGTCAGCAGCGAACCGCGGCCGGCGAGCAGCGTGGTGATGATGCCGTACATCTCGCCGAGGATGGTTGGGCGCGACACCGTGATCAGGCGATGTTGGCCGTGGCGGTTGGTGACGAGATAGATGTGGCCGGACTGGTTGGGCACCGCCACCTCGCCGTACTGCGTGTAGGCGGCATCCAGCCTTTCGCCCTCGCGGAACACCAGCGACGAGGACTCCGCATCCCAGGCGATATCGGTGCGGTAGGCGTAGATCGCTTCCTTGTCGCCGAAGGAGGGACGCACCGTGATGTAGGTGCCTTCCAGCCAGGTGACCGCGCGGCGTGAATAGGCTCCGAGCCCGTCGGGCGAAACTTCGCTGCCGTTGACGGCGGCGGGCGGCACTGCTTCGGCGCCTTTGCCCTTGCGCAGGGGCACGCCGAGCGCCTGCTCCAGCCGCACCGTCGTGGCGAGGGTGAAGGGCCTGCGGCCGCCCAGCACTTTCTCCAGCGTCGACAGGCTGAGCTTGGCCTGCTCGGCCAGCGCCTGCCGCGAGATACGGCGGCGGGCGAGTTCTTCGCGAACCAGTTCGGCCACCTGCCGGCTCTGCTCGGCGGAAAGCTGCTTGTCCGGCGTCGGCATTCTGGCTCCCTTCGATTCCGCGCCATTCTAGCAGACGCACAATTCCGCACAAAACCGCAATGCGCCGGACGGCCGCGCCAGGCGATGTCCGGCAGGCGGCCGAACATTGCCGATCATTCTGCTCGCGAAGCGGCGCGCATTTTTCGAGGATTGCCGCGGTGGATGTCGCCTCCTTCCGGAGTTTCTCCCTATGACCGCCGTTGACGCACTCGACGCTGCCACGAGGCCCCGCCTGTGGCGCGCCGCCAAATTCTGCCTGTTTCTCCTCACCGAAAGCGCCGCCGTCCTCTTGATCGGCTTTGCCGCGCTGTTCCTGAACTTCCAGCCCGCCTGGTCGGGCGGCCTGCCCTCGTCCGGCGTGACGCGGCCGGGCGATGCGAAGTCGGGCTCGCTGCTGCTGAAGAGCGAGCAAGGCTATACTGAGGCCATCCGGCTCGGCGTCGATGTCGACCTCACCGTGTCGGGTCCGACCATCCGCGCCCGCGTCACCCAGCTTTTCCGGAATCCGGGCAAGGACTGGGTGGAAGCAGTTTACGTCTACCCGCTGCCGCCGGGCGGCGCGGTCGACACGCTGAAGATGGTGGTCGGCGACCGCGTCGTGGTCGGCGAAATCAAGGAGCGCCAGCAGGCCCGCATCATCTACGAGCAGGCCAAGCGCGACGGCCAGAAGGCGGCGCTCACCGAGCAGGAGCGGCCGAACATCTTCACCAACTCGGTCGCCAATATCGGCCCGGGCGAGACCGTGCTGGTGCAGATCGAATATCAGGAGCCGGTGCACCAGAACGGCAACACCTTCTCGCTCCGCGTGCCGATGGTGGTGGCGCCGCGCTATAATCCCGCGCCTGTTGTTCAGAGCGTCGAGTTCAAGCCCAATGGCGGCGGCTGGGGCACGAACTCCGCCGATCCCGTGCCGGACCGCGACCGCATCAGCCCGCCCGTGCTCGATCCCGCCGAGAACGCGCCGGTCAATCCGACTGCGATTACGGTGCGGCTGCAGGCCGGTTTTGCGCTCGGCGAGGTGAAGAGCCATCATCACGCCGTCAACACCGAGAAGGTCAGCGATGGCTCGCAGATTGTCCGGCTTGCCGACGGCGTGGTGCCGGCGGACCGCGATTTCGAACTGACCTGGACGCCGGCCGCCGAGAAGGCGCCGTCGGTCGACCTGTTCCGCGAGCATGTCGGCGATGCCGATTATCTGCTCGCCTATGTCACGCCGCCGTCGGCGGACGGCGCCGCGCAGAAGCCCATGCCGCGCGAAGTCATCTTCGTGATCGACAATTCCGGGTCGATGGGCGGCATCTCGATCATGCAGGCCAAGGCGAGTTTGCTGTACGCGCTGGGCCGGCTGCAGCCGGGCGACCGCTTCAACGTGATCCGCTTCGATCACACCATGGACGTGCTGTTCCCCTCGCCCGTCCCGGCCGACAACGAGCATGTCCAGCGCGCGACCTCCTTTGTCAGCGGATTGCAGGCAGCGGGCGGCACCGAAATGCTGCCGGCGATGCGGGCGGCGCTGAGCGACAGCAATCGCGAGGATAGCTCCTATGTTCGGCAAGTGGTGTTCCTGACCGACGGCGCGATCGGCCATGAGGAGCAGATGTTCGAGACCATCGCGGCGCTGCGCGGCCGCTCCCGCATCTTCATGGTCGGCATCGGCTCTGCGCCGAACACTTTCCTGATGACGCGCGCTGCCGAACTCGGCCGTGGCGCCTTCACCCATATCGGCTCGACCGAACAGGTCGAGGAACGGATGCGGACGCTGTTCTCCAAGCTGGAGAATCCCGCCGTCACCGGGCTGTCGGCGAAGTTCTCCGACGCGAAGAGCGACATGACGCCCCAGGTGCTGCCCGACATCTACCGCGGCGAGCCGCTGGTGCTGGCCGCGAAACTCGACAAGCTCGCGGGCTCGGTCGAGATCAAGGGCCGCATCGGCGACCGGCCGTGGTCGGTGAACCTGCCGCTCGCGAATGCCGCCGAAGGCAAGGGCCTCTCCAAGCTGTGGGCCAATCGCAAGATTGCCGACGCCGAGGTGTCGCGCACCATGCGGCAGTCGACGCCGGAGGAAGCCGACAAGGTCGTGCTGGCGCTGGCGCTCGAGCATCAGCTGGTGACGCGGCTGACCAGCCTCGTGGCCGTCGACAAGACGCCGAGCCGTCCCGACGGCGAGACGCTGAAGCTGGCGGAGCTGCCGCTCAACCTGCCGCATGGCTGGGAGTTCGAGAAGGTGTTTGGCGAGCGGATGCGCAAGGCGCCGGTGGAGCGTCGCGCCGACGATGCCAGGGTGCAGCACGCGGTGCTGAAGCGTTCGCCGGTGCCGGCGGCGACCAATGCCGCGGTCACGCTGCCGAAGACAGCGACCGACGCCGACATCAAGCTCGCCGCGGGCGCGATCCTGCTCGGGATTGCGCTGCTGCTGTTCCTGATCACCCGCCGTCAGTATCGCCCCCTCTGACGCGGATGAGGAGCAGGTTCCCCAGCCTCCTCCGTCGACGCGCGCGCGGCCCGCTTACGGTAAGGGCCGCGCGCGTGAGTCCTCACAGGATGACGACCATGTGCCGCACTCTCGCCCCTCTTCTCGCCGCCGCCGGCCTGATCCTGTTCGGGCAAGGCGCGTACATCCACGCCAAGGCGCTGCTGGCGCAGGTGCTGCTGGAGCGCGCGTTCACTCAGACCATTGCGAGCGGGCGCGACACCAAGCCGTGGTCGTGGGCCGATACATGGCCAGTGGCGCGGATCGAGGTGAGGCGCATCGGCGCCAGCGCCATCGTGCTCGCCGGGTCGAGCGGCCAGGCGCTGGCGTTCGGGCCGGGCCATCTCGAATCGACCGCCGATGCCGGCGAGCGCGGCGTGGCGGTTTATTCCGCGCACCGCGACACGCATTTCCGTTTCCTGAAGAACGTCAGGATCGGCGACGAGATCGCCGTCACGCGGCGCGACGGCCGGATGTTCCGCTATCGCGCCGATGCGCACTCGGTCGTGCGCTTCGATCAGTTCGCGATCGATCCGCTCGCCGGCGATTACGAACTCGTGCTCTCGACCTGCTGGCCGTTCGATGCGGTCACGGGCGGGCCTGACCGCTATCTGCTGCACGCCACGCTGATCGAACAGGATCAGCCGTATGTGAAGGCGGAATCGTCGAGATCGATCGCGGGAATCTCGTCCTTCTCGGCCCAGTAATCCTGGGTGTGCGACCACTCCGGCTTGTCGCCGCGCTTGGGCAACAGGTGCATGTGGCGCAGCATGTAGCCGGGATTGAAATTCTCCTCGTCGATCCACGGCAGGCGCGGCATGTTGTCGTCCTGCTTGCGCAAGGTCGGCACCACGCGTTTCGCGCCCTTCTCCTTCATATGTCCGAGGAGACGGCAGACGAAATCGGCGACGAGGTCGGTACGCAGTGTCCACGACGCGCGGAAATAGCCGAACACCCAGGCCATGTTCGGCACGCCCGTGAACATCATGCCGCGATAGGTGACGGTGTCGGCGAAGTCGAGCGGCCTGCCGTCGATCTCGAAGGCGATGTCGCCGAGAATGCAGAGATTGAATCCGGTGGCGGTGACGATGATGTCGGCCTCAAGCTCCTTGCCCGATTTGAGCAGGATGCCCTTCTCGGTGAAGCGGTCGATATGGTCGGTCACGACCGAAGCCTTGCCGTCCTTCACGGCCTGGAACAGGTCGGCGTCGGGCACAAACGCGATGCGCTGGCGCCACGGCCGGTAGCTCGGCGTGAAATGCGTTTCGACGTCAAAGCCTTCGGGCAGCACGGCGCTGACGGCGCCGATCAGTTCCTTCTTCACCGCATCCGGCTCGGCGAAGCAGCGCCGGGTGAACCAGTCCTGCTCGAACAGGATTTTCCTGCGCACGATCTCGTGGATCCACTCCTCCTTGATCTGCAACCGGCGCAGCTCATCGGCGATCTCCATAGCGTTCCGGCCGGTGC
>JAKFVP010000192.1 GCA_021732175.1 Bradyrhizobium sp. | reverse complement strand
AGCCCTCCCCCGCAAGCGGGAGAGGGAGCGCACTGCCGATGACGCTGTAGCTTACTTCCCCGCAAACACGGGCTTGCGCTTCTCGATGAAGGCCTGCACCGCCTCGCGGTGATCGGCGGTCTTCTGCGCGCGGATCATGCGCACGGCCTCGTGATCCCTCGCGGTCTCGAAATCGAACATCAGCGCTTCGTCGAGGTTGTCCTTCATGTAGCGCATCGCAATGGTCGGCCCTGCAGCCATGCCCTTGGCGAGCGCGAAGGCCTCTTCCTGCAGTTTCTCGTCGGGTACGACGCGGTTGACGAGGCCGATCGCCTCGCAGCGCGCAGCAGGCACCCGCTCGGCCGTGAACATCAGTTCCCGCGCGCGCGAGGTGCCGACCAGGCGCGTCAGCAGCCAGGCGATGCCGTAATCGCCCGACAGCGCGACATTCAGATAGCCGGTGGACATGAATGCCGAATGCGCGGCGATGCGGATGTCGCAGGCCATCGCGAGCGCCATGCCCGCACCGGCTGCGGCGCCGGGCAGGACGGCGATGGTCGGCTTGCGCACCGAGACCAGCGCGCCGGTGAGGAGGCGCTGCCGCTCCTGCAGATCGGCGATCTTGTCGGCGTCCGACATGGCGAGACGCTTGGGGTCGCGATGGGCGCCCATGCCCTTCACATTGCCGCCGGAACAGAAGGCGGTGCCGGCGCCGGTGATGATGATCGCGCCGACATCGGGATTCTCGCCGCAGGTCTTGATCATGGTGCGCAGCGCCGGCGTCAGATCGTCGGACAGCGAATTGCGGGCCTCCGGCCGGTTCAGCGTGATTGTCGCAACGCGGTCGCGGATCACGCAGAGCAGTTCATTGGTGCCGGTATCGACAGTGATTTCGGTGCTCATGGTTTCCCCGTTTCTTCTCGTCATTGCGAGGAGCGCAGCGACGAAGCAATCCAGCCTTCTTGTTTTCGGCGAAGGAAGCTGGATTGCTTCGCTTCGCTCGCAATGACGGAACCTCTCAAAACTTCTCCACCCACGGCCGCAGTTCCAGTTCCCAGGTCCAGGCGCTACGTGGCTGTTGCAGCACATTCCAGTAGCTCTCGGCAATGGCGTCGGGGTCGAGGAAGGAATCCGGACGATCGGCGGGATCCGGTCGCGTCGCGCTGCGGATGCCGCCATCGATGACGAAATGCCCGATGTGAATGCCCTGCGGCGACAATTCGCGCGCCATGCTTTGCGCCAGCCCGCGCAGCGCGAACTTGCCCATCGCAAAGGAGGAGGACTGCGGATAGCCTTTTACACTCGCGGAGGCGCCGGTGAACAGGATGGCGCCGTGCTTGTTGGGCAGCATGCGCCTTGCCGCCTGCTGCGCCACCAGGAAGCCGCCGAAGGCGCTGACATTGATGGCGTGCGCCACTTCCGCCGGCACCAGATCGACCAGCGGCCCGCGGGCGCGGGCACTGGCGTTGTAGATGACAATATCCGGTGTTGCGATCTCGCGCTCGACGAGGCCGAACAGGCGCTCGACTTCCTCGGCCTTGGTCGCATCGCAGGCAAACGCCTTCGCGCCGGTACCGGTGCAGAGCTCGCCAAGCTTCTCGATCTTGCGCGCGGCCAGCGCGACCTTGATGCCCTCGCGGGCGAACAGCCGCGCCAGCGAGGCGCTCAGCCCCTCCCCGGCGCCGACGATCAAGGCGGTGGTGTATTTCGGTGCCGTCATGCGCGCTCCTGCCTTACCCCCTGTTGGTATCTAGGCGCGCATCCCGGCCAAACAACCAGTTGCCGCCAGGATCATGTCGAGGTCCTTCTTTTCGCTGAGCGCGGCATATTTGGCGCGCAGCATCGCCAGCGAACGGGCGTGATATTTCTGCGGCTTCTGGGTCCAGACATCGTTGCCGAGCCGGACGGAGAATTCTTCGGCACCATCAGTCAGCGCCTTCTCGTTTGCCAAGGTCCAGGGCCAGAACAGCCGTCCGACCTGTTTGGTGAGGATCGGCATCAGCGTCGGCGCCACTTTCGCCCAGCTTTCGAACTCACCTTCCGCCGTTGGCCACAGCATGCGTTGGATCCAATCGAGCACATGCGGCGCGCCGCCTTCGATCAGCGCACCCGGCGTCGGGTCCTTCCACAGCTCGTAAAACTGTCCCCACAGGCCGAAATCGCCGTAGGAAGGCCGGCCGCCGAACAGATAGGGGCGCGTGGCAAGATGCGCGTCGAGCAGATCGAGCATCTCGGCAAAGCCGCTCTCGATCTGCGGCGCGGTCGTCTCATTGGAGCCGACGAACCAGACGCGTCCGGTCATGCGTGCGCGCACCTGATCCGCAAAGGCGTCGTGCTCCGCTTCGCTCGCTTTCGGCGCACGCATCCGCCCGATGCGGCCAGCAGAGGCGCGCTGGTCGACGTCGCGCGCCCAGCGATAGTGGAACATCCATTTGTTGCCCCACTCGTCGCCGAACTCCTCGATCAGCATGGACATGAAGCGTGCGACGGGGTCGTCGGGATGAATCGACGGCTCCGGAAAGAGCTTCTCGATCCGGTCGATGACAGGAGTGGAATCCTGGATGCCAGCGCCGTCGGGCGTCACCACCAGCGGAATGACAGGAATCTTGGCGTACTTCTCATATTCCGTCTGGCTCGCCGCATTGCGCAAAACCCATTGATGCGGAATGGCTTTGTAACGGAAATAGGAGCGGACCTTGACCGAGTAGGGCGACATCTCGGCGCCGATGATGCGATATCCCTCCGCCACGGGGCCCTCCTCCAATTATGCTTGTTGACCGCGCTTGGGTGTGCGGTATCGGTAATGGCATATAACATCGACACCGGGCGGAAACGACAAGGGCAAAAGATGCAGCCACTCAAGCAGGATCGCAGGGCCGCCATTCCGGATCAGCCCGGGTTGCTCGCACCCGACACGACGGGGATGAATTTCTACCGCGCCGATCCGGCGCTGACCGATCTCTTGCGCCTGCATCTGCCGGACGCGACGTTCCGCCACATCGAGCCGCATCTGGATCGCCTCGGCGCCATGGCCGGCGGTCACCTCGACGAATGCGCGCGGCTCGCCGACCGCCACACGCCGGTGCTGCACCAGCGCGACAAGTTCGGCCGCGATACACAGTGGATCGAATATCACCCGGCCTATCGCGAACTGGAGAAGGCCGCGTTCGGCGAATTCGGCATCCACGCGATGTCGATCCGCAAGGGCATTCTCGGCTGGCCGGATAAATATCCCGTTGTCGCCAAACACGCCTTCACCTTCCTGTTCAACCAGACCGAATTCGGCATGGGCTGTCCGATCAACGTCACGGATGGCTGCGCCAAACTGCTCAACAATTTCGGCAGTGAGGCACTGAAGGCGAAATATCTCGACGGCCTGACCCAGACCGACATGAGCAAGCTGACCCAGGGCGGTCAGTTCATGACGGAGAAGGAAGGCGGCTCCGACGTCGGCACGCTGACGACGCGGGCGGTAAGGGAAGGCGACCACTGGCGCCTCTATGGCGAAAAGTGGTTCTGCTCCAATGCCGACGCCGAAGTCGTGATGCTGCTGGCGCGCCCGGAAGGCGCTGGCCCCGGCACGCGCGGCGTCGGTCTTTTCCTGATGCCGCGGCGGCTCGATGACGGCACGCAAAATCACTACCGGATCGTGCGGCTGAAGGACAAGCTCGGCACGCGCTCGATGGCGTCGGGCGAGATCAAATTCGAAGGCGCCATTGCCTATGCGGTCGGCAAGCTCGACCGCGGCTTTGTGCAGATGGCCGAGATGGTGAATTCCTCCCGGCTGTCCAACGGCGTCAAGTCGACCGCGCTGATGCGCCGCGCCCATCACGACGCGATGACGGTGGCGCGCAACCGCGTGGTGTTCGGCAAAAGCATCATCGATCTGCCGCTGGCGCGGCGGCAGTTGATGAAGATCATGCTGCCGACCGAGCAGGGGCTTTCGCTGAGCTTCCTGACCGCCGACGCGCTCGATCGCGCCGAGGCCGGCAGCCAGGATGCGGCGGCGCTGCTGCGTATCCTGACGCCGACCCTGAAATTCCGCGCCACCCGCGATGCCCGCAAGGTCTGCGGCGATGCCTTGGAGATGCGCGGCGGCATCGGCTACATCGAGGAATTCGCCACCGCCCGCCTGCTGCGCGATGCCCATCTCGGCTCGATCTGGGAAGGCACGGGCAACATCGTCGCGATCGATACGCTGACCCGCGCGGTCGGCCGTCACGGCGCCGACAGCGCGCTTGCCGCGGACTTGCATGCGCGGCTCAATGAGTCCGCCAACGTGCCCGCCGTCTGGCGCGACCGCCTGCGCGGGCTCGCCGACCGCGCCGTCGGCTTTGCGCGCGAGGTCGCCAGCAAGATGGACAACGAAGGCGACGCGCGGCGCGCCACCAGCCTGCTCTATCATGCCGCGAGCGCCGTGGCCTTCACCTGGGAAGGCAGCCGTATCCACGAGATGCGTGGCGATGCCCGCCGTTTGCTGCTCGCGCGGATGGTGGTCGATCACCGCCTGTCGCCGGGCGATCCATTCCGCTTGACGGAAAGCGCCGCGCAGCGCGCCATCACCGCGCATCTGCTCGGCGATCGCGCAGTGGGAATCGCGGAGGTTGGCGAATTGCTCACCGCAGCGTAGGCTTTTGAGAACACCTCTCCCCTTGGGAGAGGTGAAGAGTAACAAAAAACACACAGGGGAAACGACCGATGAAGGCTGCCGTACTGTATGAAGTCAACAAGCCGCTCGTGATCGAGGACATCAGCGTGCCGAATCCCGGCCCGCGCGAAGTCCTGATTCGCACCAAAGTCGCCGGCCTCTGTCACTCCGATCTGCATTTCATGGAAGGACTTTACCCGCATCCGCTGCCCGCCGTGCTCGGCCATGAGTCGGCCGGCGTGGTCGAGAAGGTCGGCTCCGACGTCACCTATGTGAAGCCGGGCGATCATGTCGTGACGTGTCTGTCGGTGTTCTGCGGCACCTGCGACAACTGCACCACCGGCCGCACCGTGCTCTGCACCGACACCACGGTGAAGATGATGCCGGGCCAGTCCAACCGGATGCAGTGGGGCAAGCCGGAGAAGCTGCACCAGTTCCTCAATCTGTCGTCCTTTGCCGAGCAGATGCTGGTGCACGAGAACGCCATCGTGAAAATCCGCAAGGACATGCCGCTGGAGCTGGCCGCGCTGATCGGCTGCGGCGTTATCACCGGCTATGGCGCCGTGGTGAACACAGCCAAGGTCACGGCGGGCGAGACCGTCGCGGTGGTCGGCTGCGGCGGCGTCGGCATGGCCGCGATCAACGGCGCCGCGATTGCCGGCGCCGGTCGCATCATCGCCATCGACACCAATCCCGCCAAACTGCAACTGGCGACCAAGCTCGGAGCGACCGATATCGTCGATCCCGCCCGCGGCGACGTCGTGCAGCAGGTACGCGAGCTCACCGGCGGAGGCGTGCATCACTCGTTCGAGGTGCTTGGCCGCAAGGACACCGCCGAGCAGTGTTTTGCCATGCTGGCCCCCGGCGGCACCGCCACCATCGTCGGCATGATCCCCTTCGGCCAGAAGATCGAGCTGCACGGCTTTGACTTCCTGCGCGAGCGCCGTATCCAGGGCTCGTCGATGGGCTCCAACCATTTCCGCGTCGACATGCCCCGCCTCGTCGAGTTCTACATGCGCGGCAAGCTGCATCTGGAGGACTGGATCTCGGCCAAGCTGAAACTGTCGGAGATCAACGAGGGCTTTGCCAACATGAAGGCCGGCAAGACCCTGCGCAGCGTTATCATGTTCGATAGCTGAGCAAGGTCGCCCCGGCGAAGGCCGGGGCCCATACTCCGTGGCCTATCGATATGGAAAGATGGCTGCGGATTCGCTCGTTACACCAACAACCATTTGGGTTATGGGTCCCGGCCTGCGCCGGGACGACGCGGCTCACCGCGTCACATGTGCCGACACCGCCAGCCACTTGCCGTTCTGCCGCGCCCAGCAATCGGTGTAGCGGCCATGCGCTTGTTGTCCATCAGGCATGGTGTAGCTGGTCGCGGCATGGATGATGGCGAAGTCGCCGAGGATGCGGATCTTCACGTCCTCGGCCCTGAGATTCCTGATCGCAACGGGCTTCGCCGTCTGCTGCAGGAATGCGGCGCGGTCGATCAGCGACTTGTCGGGATTGGAGCAATAGAAATCGGCCGCAAGGATTTCGTCGAAGCGCTTGACGTCGGAATTCTGCACGGATGCGACATAGTCGTGGTTCAGCTTCGTCAGCTCGGCGAGGTCATTGTTCATGGTTTCCTCCGGTTATTTCTTGTCAGCTCCGATGCCGATGGGCATCACGCCGTCTTCGGCGACCGTCTTATCACGACGCGGCCGAGTGATCCGAGCGCATAACCTGCAAGCGCGAAGACCAGCGGCGGCAACAGCTGCTTGAGATCGTATGTGGCTTGCGAGAAAGAATTTGCAAGCATGGCAGGAGGTGTCAGCAGGAAATCCAGGTTCAGAAAGACAATCGGCGCGATCACCAGCAGCGCCAGGCGAAGGCGGTGCCGGGCGAAGAAGCTGAGGATCGCAATGATGACCGCCGTGGCGCCAAGCAGGCCATAGGTGACCTCAAAGCCGAGCGCATTGCGGATGTTGAAACCGCTCGCCAGCAACAGGCCCCAGACAAGGCCAGCGATCAGAAGCGCCGTATCGTCCGTGCGCCGGAACAACGGCAGATACCCCAACGCGAGATACGTCAGGATCGAAAGGGTCGGCCAGGCTGCAACAAAGGTGCCATGCGCCAATCCCCAGAGGTGAAATGTCGGCAGGCTCAGTGCGGTCCAGGCATAGCCTAGCGGCCACATCAGCAGGTAGCCGGCGACAATTGCGATGACGCTTCGAATGAAAGTCCGCATGGCGCTTTCCCTGCCGTCATTGCTGTCGATGTTCACTAATTCGCTGATTGGATCGCGGTGGGCTTGGTGGCGGCGAAGGCCTTCGGGGTTTGTCCTGCGAGGGCCTGATGAGGCCTGAGGTTGTTGTAATAGACAAGGT
>JAKFVP010000188.1 GCA_021732175.1 Bradyrhizobium sp. | reverse complement strand
GATCCGAGGTCTTGGCAACTTCCGCCAGGAGTGCGTTGGTCAGCGTCGTCTTGCCGCTGGAGGTGCCGCCTGCCACAAGAATATTCTTGCGGGCTTCGACCGCGCCTTTGAAAGCGCTGGCCTGGCCCGAAGTCATGATTCCGGCGGCGACATAGTCATCCAGTGTGAACACGGCGACGGCTGGCTTGCGGATGGCAAAGGCCGGTGCCGCGACCACCGGCGGCAACAGTCCCTCAAAGCGTTCCCCGGTCTCGGGCAACTCGGCCGAAATACGCGGGCTGGCTGCGTGGACTTCGGCACCCACATGGTGGGCGACCAATCGAATGATCCGCTCTCCGTCCGGAGCAGACACCGTCTCTCCGGTATCCGCCAAACTGCTCGACAGCCGGTCGATCCACAACCGCCCATCAGGGTTGAGCATGACCTCCACGACTTCTGGATCTTCGAGAAAGCGCGCGATCGCGGGACCGAAGGCCGTGCGTAGCATGCGCGCGCCACGCGAAATTGCCTCCGATTGAATGGAATGGATTGCCACCGCCGTCCCCCAACGAAAGAGACCGTCCCGAGCGGCCTCAGATGGGGATGAATAGAAAAGGCAGGAAGTGGCTCAGCACAACAAGGTAGTTACTGGGTTAGTAGCTTGGCGTAGGAAAAGAGAGATAGAGGAGTGTCCGGAGTTCTTCACTTAGCATTGCGCGCACGGTGCCGTG
Organism: Bradyrhizobium sp.; assembly: GCA_021732175.1. Lineage (GTDB taxonomy): Bacteria > Pseudomonadota > Alphaproteobacteria > Rhizobiales > Xanthobacteraceae > Bradyrhizobium. The sequence continues at coordinate 6,304 of JAKFVP010000188.1, read as the reverse complement.
TTCTGGCCGGATGATGCTATCAGGCGCGCTCGCCTTTGCGATGGAGAGTGTCGGCCGAATGATCTCTTCGTCTTGGCACGCGTCGGATTAGAGGCCACGGTCAGGAAATGCGTCGATCTCCTTACGCTCCTCGGTGAACCCGCCAAGCGCGCGGCCGAAGTCCTCTACGTGCAGATTGCCGGGATGGCCACTTACCCGCATTTCAGAAAGCTTAAAGCGATCCGATATGCGGCTTTAGCAGATCAACCGTTTCGATTAGCCCGGCCGCTTCCATCAGGAGAAGCAAATCTGCCGCTGTCATTGTGGGCTTCTTGAAACGCTCTCGCATTTTGCGGATCGCGGCAACAGCACGGCCTTCATCGAGGGCAATCGTGTCGGCGATGAATGCGTCGGCCGACTTTGCTTCGATATTCACGGCGGCCAGGACGTCCGCCGGGAAGTGCTTTAGGTTTTCCGTCACAATCATGGACGCTTGCGTTTTGACTGCTGCGGCGAGGACGTGAGCGTCGTCAGGGTCCGGCAGTCTTTCGGCAATCGGCAGCAAATGATCGAAATCCGTGACCATTGCGTCCTCGAAGGCGGATTCCATATTGGCGCGCGCCCGTTTGGCGTGTTCCGCTGCCTCCGCTACGCCCTTACGACGGAACATGTCTTCTATAGCTGCCTGCGTTTCGTCCAACACGCGCGCCGACCAGCGGAGGCGGAAAAAATCTGCCTCCGCAAGTGTCAACAGAAGATTTCGCTTTAGCACACTCGCCAGCGAGCAGGCGTCAATGAAGGCCGTAAATCGATTTGCGAACAAGCCCTACAGATGCTCCGCGTCCAATTCGGCAAGATCGGTAAGCGCCTTGTTGCGCTTCTCGTCTCGCCTGCGCTTGTAGCCAAATAGATCCTCCGCCCTGATCCTTCGATGGCGCCCTACTTTCGCATAATGGATGTCTCCCTTCTCCAGTAAAGAGATCAGAAACGGACGCGAGACATTCAAAATGTCCGCTGCTTGCTGCGTTGTGAGCATCTCGTGCACGGGCACGAGTGTCACCGCATCCCCACGGCCGATATGTCGAAGCAATTCCATCAAAAGGCCCGACAAAGCTGGAGTCAGAGTAATCTCGGCAGGCTTTTGCTCATCGTCCAGCACGCGCAGCTTGGCGTCTCCCGTGGCATGGGCCGCGAGAATCCTGCGGAGGTGATTGGCCGCTGCCTTCTCACTTTCAGATGGCAGTCGCCCACCGAGTTCCTGGGCATGGGCTGGCATGGTCATGATGGCTCTCCCCTCGATGGACCTTATCTACATCACATTCGCAGCAAACGCAATATATGAAATAATCGAAACTCGGAAGGTTTCATTAGGAATTCGAAAAGGTTCTTAAATACCTTTTTGGGATTTTCGCGGAATGGTGAGCCCGAGCTCTTTGCAGGTCGCGCGATTGAGGTTGAGCCGGAAACGTTGTTGTACGGTCCGAGCTCAACGAGCGAGCTGTTATCAGGCCAGCCACCTAACATGCCGCGCGGCGCGCCACCGGCGAATAACCGTTGCGTCCTCTCGCTCACGGCCCCGTTCAACGTAGTGAGAGACTCATAGGACCGACTTTGTGCTCTGCTTACCAATCCACTCCGTCACACGGCTCAAAAATGGGCCGCTCGAAGGCTGGCCTTCCGGATCCGGCCGAGATGCCGCGCGCTTTGGGAGGCCGGGCGACCGGACGGCAGAGACTCTTGCCGAACGTGCGTATCCACGGCATCGCAAACCACACCAAGGCGGCCGTTTGAAGGGCAATGATGAGACCGAATGCGGCCTGATACGCGGCCACAGGATAATGCCCGTCCTGAGACGGCCATTGTTCGACCACGAGCCCAGTTCCGTATTGAACCAAGAACGCCCAACCAAAGTGCAAGAGGTTGAGCGCGCCGTTGGCGCGCGCGGCAAATTGCTTGGGGAAATAATCGGCTATGGCTGCAAAGCTTAGCACGGTTGCGGCGCCGGCGATCGACACCATGGACCAAGGTAGAAGTGACGGCAGCGGGAGGCGCAAAATCAGCGCAAGTTCGGTCACCGCGAACAGCGCTCCCACGCCCGCCAACAGGATTTCCGTTCTTATATTGTGTTTGCGTAGACGATCGGCCAGGGCACCGACAAGCAGGGCTCCAAAGCTAAGTATGACAGCCATAAGAAACATTTGATGGACGCGGCCCTGTTGGTCGAATCCCTCTACATCCGTAAGCCAGGCAGCGGCCCATAGTGACTGCAACGCCCAGGACGTGCCGATGCAGGCCGCCGACAGCGGTGCAACTCTGAGGAATCGCGGATCTGAATAGACGGACCACAACGTAAGTGGCTTTTGAGCCGGCGCAACGATCTCTGAATCCGTGACCCGTTCCGGAACGATCATATAGATGAGTCCAGCTACCGCGATCGTCGCGATGGTCAGGACTTCAAACAGGCCGCGCCAGCCAACCAGCTCCAACAGCCAATCGGTTGGCGCGGTGGCCGTCACCGCTCCCAGAGATCCTAACATGATCATCCAGCCGTTCATGAGCGCGACGCGCTCTTTCGGAAACCATGTGACGACGGCCTTGAGTCCGGCCATCAACGAGCCGGCGACGCCGAGTCCAATCAGGGCGCGCGCCACAAGGAGCTCTGTAAAGCTCGACGCGGCACCGAACAGCGTGGCGCCTCCGGCGGCGATGACCAGCAGCACACCCTGCACCCGACGCGGTCCAAATCGATCCAGGAATACTCCTATCGGGACTTGGACGAGCCCAAAGACCAGAAAATAGACCGACGCGAGCAGCCCGACCTCTGCGGCGTCAATCCCGAAGTCGGAGGCCAATGCCGGCGATATCGCGGCATTGATCGTCCTAAACAGGTAGGCAAGGTAGTAACCAGCAGCGAAGGGCAGGAACACGGAGAGGATCAGCCGCCATTTTGAAGGCGAGCACTTCTGCGAGATCTCCGAGTCCCTCGTCGACTCTGAATCGGAATCAATAGGCCTCGGCTGCGGGTTCAGCGTTCTATGTTCAACGACATCAAGCCGGCCGGCCGCGCACGCTTGGACGCTCGCGAAAGTAGATGTTGCCGCCGCCCTCCCCGGCGGCAGCGAACGATGCGGGCTCGATATCAACCCCTTCCGATGCAGATCGTCGATCTCCGTGGCGCTGATTTGGGTGGCGTGATATGTCGGTGGCCCCGCAGTCGCTGGAATTGAGACGATCAATCGTTTCCTGCATCAAGGGCCGGCCCTGCCGAACGCGCCGGTCGACCTGCATGGCCAGAACCTTGAAGCGCTCGTCGCCGAGGCGAGTTGCTTCCTGCTGCCGCGATAGGGGGAGCGGTGGCATGACTGCAAGGTGATACCGAGCGTGTAGCGCGACGGTTTCGGCCATGACCCTCACGTTCCGCTCAAGGCGGTCGAGCTTATCGTCCATGTCGTCAAACCGGCCCCTCACGGTATCTTCAATCGAGGGGGCTACGCTCAGAAAGCGTTCAAGGGCGGCTTCGACGACCATGCTCTTGCCGACACCAGGACGTTCAGTTGCAGCGGCAAATCGATTGTAGAGCTCCTCGGTAAGCCTGACGGTCACTTTGCGGCTCCGCTTAGGTCTACGCTTGGAAGCCGACGGGGCTTCGGCATAAGCATCGCTGACCTGCATATCGACTTCGCTGTGGAGCTGCATGACCGTTCTTCCTATTCACCAAGGACACACTGATCATTTGCACGGTGCAGTCCGCCACAAGATCAGATGATCAATCCTGAACGAAGTGAGAGAAGAACCTCATCGGCGTTGCATTCAAGCCAACGAAGTTGTCGGTCGTAGTCTGGCGCAGCAAAAGAAGGGAAGGGCGAAGTTCAATCAAGCCGAGCCAGGCTCGCTCGATTGCCTACCCTGCGGCTCGGCATCCACGGATATTTCCAGTGCCAGGCTCTGGCCCTTGGCCAGCCTTCGTGCCAACGCCTCGACAAACCGTTCGTAACGTTCGCGCCCCTTGGCTTGCGCAGCAGGAAGCGCGGCCTCAGGGACAGGCGACGTTGCAGTCAGCCAGAACCGCACGAACAGAGCGACCGCTTCATTGGAGATCGTGACATGACGTTCAAGCCGCTCGACCTGTCGCGTCAGCCGATCCAGCCGTTTTGCAAGAGCGGCTTCCATTCTCTCGGAATTGTCCGGCGACAGAAACGAGGCCAGTGCCGTCTCGACGACAAACGCCTGATGCACGCGCTTTCGACCGGCATAGTCGGCGAGTTGCCGTGCAAGGTCGGGCGGCAGACGAAATGTGTGTTTAGTCCTCATCTCTCAGCTCATATGCCGAGGCCGTCGCCGGGATCCATCGCCGCCTGGCGGGCGATATCCGCCCCCTGCTTTCTTAAGGCTGCTGCGCGCTGGACCTCGTCATCTGCCTCTTCGTCAGCAAAATCGAATTCGGCCTTCGCAAACCCAAGTTCTGCTACGACTTCCTCATGTTGGGGAAGCTCGGGCTCCCGCCGAAGGCCACTGTTAACCGGATCGTTGATAGTTTCAGCAGTCTGGGGCTGAACTATTGGGCTGGCTTCAGCGATATCCGCGATAGGCCGGTGCAGGCCGCTCCAGTCATCATTGCGCATCTCACGCGGCCCTGGGTCGCCACCAAGCTTCGCGGGAGGAATGACGCGCTCGTGAAATCGCTCGTCTTCGAAATAGCGCGCTTTTCTCGCGCGGATCGGCGAGCATCCAGAAACCAGCACCAGCTCGTCGTCGGGCGGCAATTGCATCACCTCGCCCGGCGTCAGCAAGGGACGCGCGGTTTCCTGCCTTGATACCATCAGGTGTCCGAGCCATGGACTGAGCCTGTGACCGGCATAGTTCTTCATGGCGCGCAGCTCGGTGGCCATTCCCAGCGCATCCGAGATGCGCCGTGCGGTCCGCTCGTCGTTGCTCGCGAAGCAAACGCGGACGTGGCAATTGTCGAGGATGGAGTTGTTCGGACCGTAGGCCTTTTCGATCTGGTTGAGCGATTGTGCGATCAGGAAGCTTTTCAGCCCATAACCAGCCATGAACGCCAACGCCGATTCGAAGAAGTCGAGCCTGCCAAGGGCGGGAAACTCGTCGAGCATCAGCAGCAACCGATGCCGACGCCTTTGAGCATCCAGATCCTCCGTCAAACGCCGGCCAATTTGATTGAGGATCAGGCGTATCAGCGGCTTGGTCCGGCTGATGTCGGACGGCGGTACGACCAGATACAACGAGGCCGGTCGCCTGGCTTCGACGAGATCGCTGATTCGCCAATCACTCCATCGCGTCACCTGCGCTATAACGGGGTCGCGATAGAGACCCAGGAACGACATTGCCGTCGACAGGACGCCAGAGCGTTCGTTCTCGCTCTTGTTCAGGAGCTCGCGTGCGGCTGAGGCAATGACAGGATGTGGGCCGGATCCGCCAAGATGCGCTGTCGTCATCATGGCATTTAATGTGACCTCGATTGGCCGCCGCGGGTCGGACAGGATATTGGCGACCCTAGCCAGTGTCTTGTCCTCCTCCGCGTAAAGCACATGCAGGATGGCGCCTACCAGCAGCGAGTGGCTTGTCTTCTCCCAGTGATTGCGCTTCTCCAACGCTCCTTCGGGATCCACGAGCATATCCGCGATGTTTTGGACGTCGCGCACCTCCCACTCCCCGCGGCGGACCTCCAGAAGTGGATTATAGGCGGCAGATCTTCGGTTGGTCGGATCGAACAGCAGGACTCGGCCATGCCGGGCGCGGAAACCTGAGGTCAGATTCCAGTTCTCTCCTTTGATATCGTGAACAACACAACTGCCCGGCCAGGTCAGCAGAGTCGGAATGACAAGGCCGACGCCCTTGCCGCTCCGAGTCGGCGCGAAACACAGGACGTGCTCCGGTCCATTGTGGCGAAGGTAATGGCGGCCGAATCGGCCGAGCACGACGCCATCCTGGCCCATGAGCTGCGCGGACCGCAGTTCTGAAGCCGCCGCCCAACGCGCCGAGCCATAGGTTGCGGCCGTCTTTGCCTCGCGCGCCCGCCAGATCGACATTGCAAAGGCAACGACTATCGAGATGATGCCGCCCGATGCCGCGATGCAGGCGCCCTGCAGGAATATTCTTGGCGCGTAGGCGTCATACGCGTACCACCACCAGAAAAACGCCGGTGGATAATAGATGGGCAACCCTTCAACTAGCTCAAACTGCGCATTCCAGGGATGGTGATCAGGTGTTCCAGGCGATGGTGATCACGGATTCCAGTGATCGTGATCAGGTTCGGAGGCGAACACGACTGACGGGTTTAAGTGTGCTGGAAATGGCCTCCTCGTCA
>JAKFVP010000446.1 GCA_021732175.1 Bradyrhizobium sp. | reverse complement strand
TGCCGAAATGGCAGACGCCGAGCACCTTGTTGCGAATGACCGGCCACAGCTTCAGCTCGACCTGTGTCGTGAAGGCGAGGGTACCTTCGGAGCCCACCAATAGATGCGCCAGATTGTTCGGCGCATTGCGCGGCACCAGCGCATCGAGATTGTAGCCGCCGACCCGGCGCTGCACCTTTGGAAAACGCTCGGCGATCTCGGCGGCCTCGCGCTGGCCGAGATCGAGCATGTCGCGGAACAGCGCAAGCCCGCTCTCCGGCGAATTTACCCGCGCAAGGTCGCGGGGCACTTCGCCGAAATGCAGCAGCGTACCGTCAGCGAGTGCGGCGTCCATCGACAGCGTGTTGTCGCGCATGGTGCCGTAACGCAACGAGCGCCCACCACAGGAATTGTTGCCGGCCATGCCGCCGATGGTGGCGCGCGAGGCGGTGGAGACGTCGACCGGAAACCACAGCCCGTGCTGCTTCAGTTGCCGGTTGAGGTCGTCGAGCACGATGCCGGGCTCGACCACGCAGGTCCGGTTCGCGACATCAAGCGAGAGCAGCCGGTTCAGGTGCTTCGAGAAATCGACGATCATGCCTTCGTTGATGGTCTGGCCGCATTGCGAGGTGCCGCCACCGCGGGGGGTAACGATTCGGCCCTCGTCCCGGCAAACGGCGAGCGCCGTGAGAGCCTCGTCCATGCTGCGGGGCACCACGACCCCGGCCGGCACGATCTGGTAGAACGAGGCGTCGGTGGCGTAGCGGCCGCGGCTGAAGGCGTCGAACAGCACGTCGCCCGTGATTTCACGGGAAAGCCGCGCCGCAAGGGCGCTGTTTTCAACCGAATTACGGGATTTTTCGCTCCCTCGCGTACTTTGCATGGGGTTGTTTTCGCGGTTTTATGCCGAGCCCGCAGCCATGGAAGGGTCTCGCCAGATGTCCTTGAACTGTCTTGCCTTCCACCTTTTGGCTTGGCAAGGCAAGCCCTGCCCACAGCGCATTGGCGGCCCTCACCAGGCGTGGGACAAGGCCCCCGAATAGTGGTATTCGAGCGGCTCGCGAAGCCAAGAAAAGCTTCAAGCGAAGATTCAAGGCAAGACCGGGAAGGACGCCCATGACCGTGCATACTGGAAGGCATTTTCTGCAGATCCCGGGACCGACCAACGTGCCGGACCGGGTGCTGCGCGCCATGGATATGCCGACCATGGACCATCGCGGTCCTGAATTCGCGGAAATCGGTTTTTCCGTTCTGGCCGCGATGCAGCGGGTGTTCCGCACCAAGCAGCCCGTGATCATCTATCCTTCGTCGGGAACCGGCGCCTGGGAAGCGGCGATCGTCAACACGCTCGCCCCCGGCGACAAGGTGCTGATGTGCGAGACCGGCCAGTTTGCCGTGCTCTGGCGCGGCATCGCCGACAAGTTCAAGCTCGACGTCGACTTCATCCCCGGTGACTGGCGCCATGGCGCCGATCTCTCCCAGATCGAGGCGAAGCTGTCGGCCGACAAGGCGCACAAGATCAAGGCCGTTTGCGTCGTCCACAACGAGACCTCGACCGCCTGCGTCACCGATCCCCGCGACGTCCGCAAGATCATGGATGCGGTGAAGCATCCGGCGCTGCTGATGGTCGACACCATCTCCGGCCTTGGCTCGCTGGAATATGAGCACGACGCCTGGGGTATCGACGTCTCGGTCGCCGGCTCGCAGAAGGGCCTGATGCTGCCGCCGGGCCTCGGCTTCAACGCCGTGTCCGAAAAGGCGCTGGCTGTCGCCAAGGCCAACACCGCGATGCGCTCTTACTGGGATTGGCAGGACGTCATCAACATCAACAAGGCCGGCACCTGGCCCTATACGCCTGCGACCAATTTGCTGTTCGGCCTGCGCGAGGCGATCAAGATGCTCGAGGAAGAGGGGCTCGAGAACGTGTTCGCGCGCCACAAGCGCCACAGTGCCGCCACCCGTGCGGCGATGAAGGTGTGGGGACTGGAGACGCAGTGCCTCGACCCGAACGCGCACTCGCCGGCGCTCACTGGCGTGCGCATGCCCGATGGTCACGATGCCGATGCCTTTCGCAAGGTCGTGCTGGAGAATTTCGACATGTCTCTCGGCACGGGCCTGAACAAGATCAAGGGCAAGGTGTTCCGCATCGGCCATATCGGCCACTTCAACGACCTCATGCTGATGGGCACGCTGTCGGGCGTCGAGATGGGTCTCGATCTCGCCAAAGTGCCGCACCGCAGCGGCGGCGTGGTGGCAGCGATGGACGTGCTGAAGGGCCGCGTCGTTCCGATGCCGAAGGCAGCGGTCGCCTGAGCAGGCCACGAGCTTCGCTTAAAGAAGAGAAAGAGCCAAGATGAACGCGCCGGTTACCGCCACCGAAGACCTGATCTATTCCGTCCATGACGGCATCGCCAAGATTACCTTCAACCGCCCGCAGGCGCGCAACGCGCTGACCTTTGCGATGTACGAGCAGATGGCCTCTATCTGCGAGGCCATCAATCAGGACCGTTCCATCAAAGCGCTGATCCTCACCGGCGCGGGGGACAAGGCCTTCGCCTCCGGCACCGATATCTCGCAGTTCCGCGCCTTCAAGACCGCGCAGGACGCACTCGACTATGAGGCGCGGATCGACCGTGTCCTCGGCACGCTGGAAAGCTGCCGCGTACCCGTCATCGCGGCGATCGCGGGCGCCTGCACCGGCGGCGGCGCCGGCATTGCCGCCTGCTGCGACATTCGCATCGGCACCGAAAGCACGCGCATCGGTTTCCCGATCGCGCGAACGCTTGGCAACTGCCTGTCGATGTCGAATATCTCGCGTCTCGTTGCGCTGATCGGCCCTGCGCGGACCAAGGACCTTATCTTCAAAGCGCGTCTCGTCGAAGCGCAGGAAGCGCTCTCCCTCGGCCTGCTCAACGAGATCGTGCCTGATGTCATGGTGCTGCAGCGCCGGGCCGAAGAGACCGCAAAGCTCGTCGCAGGCCATGCGCCGATCACGCTCGAAGTGACCAAGGAAGCGGTGCGCCGCATCCGCCGCACGCTGTCGCGCGACGAGGGCGAGGATCTCATCCTCAAGGCCTATATGAGCGAAGACTTCCGCGAAGGCATGGACGCTTTCCTCAACAAACGGACGCCGAACTTCAAGGGCAAGTAGCGCCGGACGCGCTGCGTTGCCCGGGCGCAAGCCGGCCGACATCATGCGAAAGTCATAGGGCTGCGACGGCGGCTCATCTTGAACTTGCATCCCGGACCCCGCACAATGAGCGTCCTGGCTAGGGCACTTTTCTCTAGTCGAAACAAATATATAGGGAAGAGACGCGTGGGACAGATTCATAAGCTCGCGGCCGCTGTGGCGGTCACGCTGATAGCCGCACCGGCATATGCCGCCTGGGAGCCGAGCAAGCCCGTCGAAATCGTGGTCGCCGCCGGCGCCGGCGGGGCCTCGGACCAGATGGCACGGATGATGCAAGCTGCAATCCAGAAAAATAACCTGATGAAGCAGCCGATGGTAGTGTCGCTTAAAGGCGGCGCATCGGGTGCGGAAGCACTGATGTACATGAAGTCCAGCGACGGCGACGCCAACAAGGTGCTGATCGCCTATTCGCTGATCTACATGCTGCCGCTGTCGGCCAAGATCCCCTTCAACTGGCGCGACCTGACGCCGGTGTCGGTGATCGCGCTCGACCAGTTCGTGCTGTGGGACAACGCCACGGGCCCGAAGACCGTGAAGGACTTCATCGCCGCCGCCAAGGCCGCAAGCTCGCCCTTCAAGATGGGCGGCACGGGATCGAAGCGCGAGGATCACGTGCTGACCGTGTTCATGGAGCAAAAGACCGGCGCAAAGTTCTCCTATCTGCCCTACAAGTCCGGCGGCGAGGCGGCGACGCAACTGGTCGGCGGGCACACCGAATCCAACGTCAACAACCCCTCCGAAAACCTCGAAGTCTGGCGCGCCGGCCAGGTCCGCGCGCTCTGCGTCTTCGACAAGGAGCGCATCGCCTACAAGACCAAGGTCACGGAGACGCAGTCCTGGAACGACATCCCGACCTGCAAGGAGGAGGGCCTCGACGTGCAGTATCTGATGCTGCGCGCCATGTTCCTGCCCGGCAAGGTCACGCCCGACCAGCAGGCGTTCTATGTCGACCTGTTCCAGAAGGTAACGCAGACCGCTGAATACAAGGATTACATGGAGAAGCAGGCGCTGAAGCCGATCTTTCTCACCGGCAAGGACATGGTCCAGTTCCTTGAAGAGGACGACAAGCTGAACGCCTCGCTGATGAATGAAGCCGGCTTCGTTGCCAAATAGCTTTAGCGAAGCAGCTTCGCTCCTTGAACCTCTACTTGTCCGCGTGGCCGTAACCGGCCATGCGGACACGCACTTTTTCGATCTCCTCTTTCGACAGCAGCGGCGGTTTGCCGATCTGCAACGTCGCGTGATACTGCCGCGCGAGCGTCTCTACCTCGACCGCGAGCCACAGCGCTTTCGCCAGCGACGGGCCGATCGCGATCATGCCGTGATGGTCGAGCAGGCAGGCGAGCCGGCCCTCCAGCGCCTTGACGGCGTGCTCCGACAGCTCCTGCGTGCCGAAGGTCGCATAGGGCGCGCAGCGGATGGTGTCGCCGCCGGCGCAGGCGATCATGTAATGCACCGCCGGGATCTCCATGCCCATGATGGCCAGCGCCGTGCAGTAGGTCGGGTGTGCATGCACCACGGCCTCGACGTCTGGCCGGGCTTTGAGGATATCGCGGTGGAAGCGCCATTCGCTCGACGGGCGCTGGGCCGGATCGTGCGAGCCATCGAGGTCCATGTAGACGATCTGCTCGGGCTTCATGCTCTCATAGGGGGTGCTGGTCGGCGTGATCAGCAGCCCGTCGCCATGGCGGACGCTGATATTCCCTGACGTGCCCTGGTTGATGCCCAGCACGTTCATGCGCAGGCAGGCATCAATGATGGATTGGCGTTTCTTGCGGTCTTTCATGACGGCCATTTCAACGTGATCAGCCCCCGATAACAAGGGTTGATTATTGCGCCGCAGTATAGTCGAACTTGGCCCCGACACGTTCGATCTGGAGAAATCATGACCCGCGCCGTGCTCGGCATTATCGGCGGGTCCGGCGTTTACGACCTGCCGGGCCTGGAAGACATCCGCGACGAGGCGATCGCGACCCCCTGGGGCGAGCCGTCGGCGCCGCTCAAGCGCGGGACGTTGGCGGGGTTGCCGATCGTCTTCCTGCCGCGCCATGGCAAGGGCCATGTACTGTCGCCCTCCGACATCAACTACCGCGCCAATATCGACGCCTTGAAGCGGGCTGGGGTCACCGACCTCGTGGCGCTGTCGGCCTGCGGCTCCTTCAAGGAGGAATTGCCGCCCGGCACCTTCGTGCTGGTCGATCAGTTCGTCGACCGCACCTACAAGCGCGAGAGTTCCTTCTTCGGCAAGGGCTGCGTCGCCCATGTCTCGATGGCCCACCCCGTGTCGCCGCTGTTGCGCGCGCATCTTGGCGCGGCCGCAAAGGCGGAAGGCATCGCAGTCGTGGACGGCGGCACTTACGTGTGCATGGAGGGCCCGCAATTCTCCAGTCTCGCCGAGAGCCTCGCCTACAAGGCGCAGGGCTTTTCGGTCATCGGCATGACCAACATGCCCGAGGCAAAACTCGCCCGCGAGGCGGAGATTTGCTACGCCAGCGTCGCCATGGTCACCGATTTCGATTGCTGGCATCCGGGTCATGACGCGGTCACCGTGCAGGACATCATCCGCGTGCTCAATTCCAACGCCGGTAAGGCCAACGCACTGGTGGCGCGGCTGGCGCACTCTTTTCCCAAAGAGCACGAGCCGTGTCCGATCGGCTCCGACCGCGCGCTGGAGACCGCGCTGATCACCGCGCCGGACGCGCGCGATCCGGCGCTGCTCAGGAAACTCGATGCGGTCGCGGGAAGGGTACTCCGGTCGTGAAGGTTGACGGCAAGCATTTCCGCAGCATCTGGCTCGAGGCGGACGGCTTTTCGGTGAGCGCGATCGACCAGCGCCGCCTGCCGCACGAATTCGTCGTGGTTGATATTGCAAATGCGGAGGCTGCGGCCGACGCCATCCGCACCATGCTGGTGCGCGGCGCGCCGCTGATCGGCGCGACCGCCGCCTACGGCATGGCGCTCGCGATGCGCGACGATCATTCCGATGCCGGCCTCGACCGCGCCTACGACATGCTGGTGAAGTCGCGCCCCACCGCCATCAACCTGAAATGGGCGCTCGACGAGATGGTGCGCGCCTTGCGGCCGGCGGCGCCGTCCTCGCGCGTGAATGTCGCTTATGCCCGCGCGGTGGAGATTGCGGAAGAGGACGTCGCGATCAACCGCGAGATCGGCAGGAACGGCCTGGCGCTGATCGAGAAGATCGCTGCGACCAAGAAGCCGGGCGAGCCGGTCAATGTCCTGACCCATTGCAATGCCGGCTGGCTTGCGACCGTCGATTGGGGCACGGCGACCTCGCCGATCTACCAGGCGCATGACCGCGGGATTGCCGTCCATGTCTGGGTCGACGAGACACGTCCCCGCAACCAGGGCGCTTCGCTGACAGCCTGGGAACTCGGCCATCACGGCGTGCCGCACACTGTCATCGCGGACAACACCGGCGGCCATTTGATGCAGCACCGCATGGTGGACCTTGCCATCGTTGGCACCGACCGCGTTGCGGCCAATGGCGATGTCTGCAACAAGATCGGCACCTACCTGAAGGCGCTCGCCGCCCACGACAACGGCGTGCCGTTCTATGTTGCGCTGCCGTCGCCGACCATCGACTTTCGTATTAATGACGGCATCGCCGAAATCCCGATCGAGCAACGCGAGGCGACCGAGGTCACCGAGATGACCGGCCGCACCAGGGACGGCCGCATCGAGACCGTGCGCGTTGTTCCCGATGGGTCGAATGCGGCCAACTACGCTTTCGACGTCACGCCGGCGCGGCTTGTCACAGGGTTGATCACCGAGCGCGGTGTGCTCAAGCCCGAGCGTGCTGCACTTGCGAGCGCATTCCCGGAGCGCGTTGCGTCTCCCGAAC
>JAKFVP010000445.1 GCA_021732175.1 Bradyrhizobium sp. | reverse complement strand
TGATCGGGCATTCGCAGGCGATGGACCTGATCCTGACGGGACGGCCGGTCGATGCGCACGAAGCCTATCGCATGGGGCTCGCCAATCGCCTGGTCGGCCGCGGCGAAGCCTGCGCACAGGCGATTGCGCTGGCGCAGGAGATCGCACGCTTTCCCCAGACCTGCCTGCGCGCCGACCGGCTGTCGGCGCTGCGGCAATGGGATTTGGCGGAAGAAGACGCGATCAGCAACGAGATGCGCGGCGGGCTCGCGGTGATTGCCTCGGGCGAGACATTTGCCGGTGCGTCAAAGTTTGCGTCGGGCATCGGCAGGCACGGCGAGTTCAGCCAGGATTAGGCTCGGCGTCGGTCTCGTCCAGCGCCAGCAGGAGCGACGCCACACGGTTGGCGGAGGCCGCCCATTCCGCCAGCTTGCCGTAATTGTCGGTGAACCAGTTGATCGCGCCCTGCACCACGACGAAGGCTGCCGCAGCCTGCACCACTTCGCCGAGGGTCATGGCACCGTCGAGATATTTCGGCGTGCACAGCAATAGCCCGATGATCGGCGTCACCAGGGTGCTGGTGTGGGTGATTACCGTCATCCGCATCAACTGCCACAGATAGACGCGCCAGACCTCGATCACCGCGCGCAGCGCCGCGCCGATGGATTGCCGTCCATCCCTTCGTCCGTCCGGCAAAGCCGTGCCCTCGCCGCTCTCGCGCAGATGCGTGCCGATCGACCGCAGTTCGGCCTCCGTCTGCTTGTTGTTCTCGATGATCTGGGTCAGGTGGTGCGCGATCAGCCACATCGCGACCGCCAGCAGAACGGAATAGAGAACGACTGCGATAACCAGATAGCCTGGAATCGTCACCGTCGTGCCGAGCAGGCTGAGCGGCAGGCTGTCGCCCACCGTCCACAACACGCTGATGAAGGTGAAGAACGTAAGCACCGAGGAGAACAGGCCGAGCGCGAGATCGACCGGAAAATCGGTCGCGACCCTTGCATCCTCGGCGATGCGGAACTCCGGCGCCTGGTGATCGACGACGGCGAATTTCAGACGGACATAGCGATCGTTCGCCAGCCAATAGTCATAGAGATGATTGCTGAGCCATTCGCGCCAGTTGCGCTGCATGGTCATTCGGCCCCACACCGAGAACAGCGCCAGCGACAGGCTGGCGGCGGCCAGCGGCACGAAGCGCCCTGCCTGGGTCCACAGCCCCGACTCGTCCATGCGCGCGATGGCGTCAAAGAAGTCTCGGTTCCAGAAGTTCAGCCTGTATTGCACCCAGAGCTGCAACAGCACGGTCGCAATCAGCCCCAGCGCGATCAGCCACGCCTTCCAGGCGGCACGACCGCGCCAGAATCCGGAAGCGCTCCGCCAGAAGCGCAGCAGAAGCTCTCGCTCCCCGGGCGCCAGATAGGTCCGTCTCAACATGCTCCTGGGCTTGCCGTATCGGTGATCGCGCCCGGGCGCGACAGCCTGAGATCATTCAAGCCCGCAGATTAGGCACCCGCGCCGGCCCCCCGCTTGACCTGCCTCAATCCGGCGGACCGGCGCCGTCCGCCGGGCTGGGGCGGGTGTCGATCTCACACCCCCGCCATCATGACGTATTTGATCTCGACATATTCTTCCATGCCGTGATGCGAGCCTTCGCGGCCGAGGCCACTTTCCTTCACACCGCCGAACGGCGCGACTTCGGTCGTGATCAGCCCGGTGTTGACGCCGACCATGCCTGACTCCAGCGCCTCCGCGACGCGCCAGACGCGGCCGAGATCGCGGGAGTAGAAGTAGGAAGCCAGACCGAACGGCGAGTTGTTGCACATCGCGATCACGTCGGCCTCGTCCTTGAAGCGGAACACCGGCGCGAGCGGGCCGAAGGTCTCTTCGTGTGCGACCAGCGCGTCGGGCTTGACATTGGACAGCACCGTCGGCTCGAAGAAGCTGCCGCCGAGCGCGTGGCGCTTGCCGCCGGTGACGATCCTGGCGCCGCCTTTCACGGCATCGGCAATGTGCTTCTCGACCTTGTCGACGGCTTCCATGTTGATCAGCGGGCCCTGCACCACGCCGGCTTCCGTGCCGTCGCCGATCTTCATCGCCGACACCTTCTTCGAGAGCTTCTCGACGAACTCGTCGTAGATCTTGTCCTGGGCATAGATGCGGTTGGCGCAAACACAGGTTTGCCCCATGTTGCGATACTTCGACACGATCGCGCCCTCGACAGCCGCATCGATGTCGGCGTCGTCGAACACCACGAACGGCGCATTGCCGCCGAGCTCGAGCCCGAGCTTCTTCACGCCGACGGCCGCCTGCTGATAGAGGATCTTGCCGACTTCGGTCGAGCCGGTGAAGCCGACGAAGCGCACGGCGGGATGCTCGCACAGCACCTTGCCGATGGCGGAAGAATTCCCGGTGAGGATGTTGAACACGCCCTTGGGCACGCCGGCCTTCTCGGCGAGCGCGACCAGCGCCAGCGCGGTGAGCGGCGTTTCATTGGCGGGTTTCAGCACCACGGTGCAGCCGGCGGCAAGCGCGGGCGACACCTTTCGCGTGATCATCGAGCACGGGAAATTCCACGGCGTGATGGCGCCGCAGACACCGATCGGCTGCTTGATCGCCAAGAGGCGCGCATCCGGCCGCTGCGTCGGAATGGTCTCGCCATAGACGCGGCGCGCTTCCTCGGCAAAGAACTCGACATAGGCGCCGCCGATATCGACTTCGCCGAGCGCTTCCGCCAGCGGCTTGCCCTGCTCGGAGGTCAGGATCAGCGCGAGGTCCTCGCGGTTGGCGGCGATCAGCTCGAACCATTTGCGCAAAATGTTGGAGCGCTGTTTTGCGGTGAGCTTGGCCCAGGCGGGGAACGCACGCTCGGCAGCTTCAACCGCCTGCGTCGTTTCGGCGGTGCTCATGACGGGAATCTTGGCGAGCTCGACGCCGTTGACGGGATTGGTGACCGCGCGCGAGGGCGATCCGACCCAGGCGCCGTCGATGTAGCAGCGATCTTTCAGGAGCGAAGCGTCCTTCAACCGGTCGCGCAGCGAGGGCGCGGAGGTCTGGGCGCGGGCGGCGGCGGTCGGGGTCATGGGCTTGCTCCTCGGATTTTTTGAATTGATCCGAGTATAGGCCGAAACAGCCCATAACGCATCGGCCGCCACAGGGGCGGCCGATCAAGGCATTTTGAGATTTCCGGCGGGAACAGACGGCTTACGCCGCGCCGCTCATGTAGGTTTCGCGGCGGCCGATCATGCGCTCGGCGGCGGCTTTCGCATCGGCGCGGCTCGAGGTCGCGCAGGTCCGGTATTCCAGATCCGGGAGCGAAGCAGGGTCGCGCTTGCCGAACCATGAGCGCGAGCCGACCTGCAGCATGGCGAGCGCCTGGGCGACGTTGTCGACCGCTTCAAAGGAATGCAGCGCGCCGGTTCCGGCGACGCGAACTTCGTAGATGCCCGGTGTGATCGGAGCTTCGATATTTTCACCGCGGCCTGGACGCGGATAGCGCTTCCAGTCGCTCCATTTCGAAATCATGGCCTAACCCCTGTAACGAGAAATTCGTGCTTCGCCGCGCTTCGCGTGCGCCGGGCATTGGCGCCCGGAAGCTATTCGCGTGTTATTTGCGTTGTAATCTGAATGCTTTACGCAACAAACTAGGGCCGGTTTCGGTTCCATAAGGATACCGTTCCCGAAAAGGTCGTGTCAGCGACCTTGTGGCCCATCCACCGCAGATTGTGGCGAAGTGTTGCAGTTTGGTCGCCCGGCCGTGCGGCGCTGTCCACCCCTGGAATCATCACGAAATCGCGACTGAGACGATAAGCCCAAGTCCCCCTGCTTGCCGGATTTCAGGCGCGGGTGGAGGATCGCCGCGCTCCATAACAATAATCCAGCGGAGGCGACCCCCCATGCAGACCAAGTCTGAGATCGATCAGCTATTGCGCCAGAAATGCGATGCCAAGGAGATCCCCGGCATCGTCGCCATGGCGGCCACGGGCAGCGAGACCATCTACCAGGGCGCGTTCGGCAAGCGCGACCTCGCCAGGGACGACGCCATGACCGTCGACAGCGTGTTCTGGATCGCCTCGATGACCAAGGCGATCACGACCGCCGCCGGCATGCAGCTGGTCGAGCAGGGCAAGCTGAAGCTGGATGAGCCGATCGGCAAACTGCTGCCGGATCTTGCTTCGCCGCAGGTGCTGGAAGGGTTCGACGCCTCAGGCAATCCGAAACTGCGGCCGGCGAAAGGACAGATCACGCTGCGCCAGCTGATGACGCATACCGCGGGCTTTGCCTACGATATGTGGAACGGCGACATGGTGAAGTACCTGGAGAAGACGGGAACGCCGGGCATCATCTCCTGCACGAACGCGGCGTTGAAGACGCCGCTCACCAGCGATCCCGGCACGCGCTGGGAGTACGGCACCAATATCGACTTCGTCGGCAAGGCGGTCGAGGCGGTCTCCGGCAAGAAGCTCGATGCCTATCTGCGCGACAACATCTTCGCGCCGCTCGCCATGAACGACACCGGCTTCAAGATCAGCGATGCCATGCGCAAGCGGCTGGTCGGCATGAGCGCGCGCGCACCGGAAGGCCTCGGACCGTTCCCGTTCGAGATGGAGCAGAACCCGGAATTCCACATGGGCGGCGGCGGGCTCTATGGCACGGCGGCCGACTACATCAAGTTCACCCAGATGATCCTCAACAAGGGCAAGGGTAACGGCAATCAATTGCTGAAGCCCGAGACCGTGGCGCTGATGGGCCAGAACAACATCGGCGCGATCGAGGTCGGCAAGATGACAACGGCGCTGCCGCCCTTCACCAACGATGTCGATCTCTTCCCCGGCATGGTGAAGAAATGGGGGCTGAGCTTCCTGATCAACACTGCCAAGACGCCGGAAGGCCGCAGCCCCAATAGTCTGTTCTGGGCGGGACTCGCCAACACCTATTTCTGGATCGACCCGGCGCGCAACGTGTCGGGCGTGATCCTGATGCAGCTGTTGCCGTTCGCGGACCGGCTGTGCCTGGAAGCGTTCGCCGGATTCGAGCGCGGCATCTATGCCGGACTGGGTGCGGGAAGCGGACAGAAGGCGGCGTGATGTGTTTTCCCTCTCCCCGCTCTTCGCGGGGAGAGGGTCAGGGTGAGGGGCTGGTTCGGCAGGAACGGTGAGTGTTGGACTCGGGGAGACTCCCCCTCACCCGGATCGCATCTTCGATGCGATCCGACCTCTCCCCGCAAGCGGGGCGAGGTGAAGTGCCTCGAGAGCCGCTCAACATGCGTCATGGCCGGGCTTGTCCCGGCCATCCACGTTCTGGCGGCAAGAAAGATAAGGCGTGGATGCCCGGGTCATCTAGCGCGAAGGCGCGCTTCGCGCTTTTGCCCGGGCATGACGAGTTGCACGACCGTGGCGGTTAAACCGGCAACCCGTGCTGCTCGGCGAGCTGCTTCAGCGATACCTGCGGCCGCGCGCCGATGTGCTGGATCACTTCGGCGGCGGCGAGGCCGCCGAGGCGGCCGGCCTTGTAGTGACCGACGTTGCGCACTAGACCGAACAGGAAACCGGCGGCGAAGAGATCGCCGGCGCCTGTCGTGTCCACCAGCTCCTTGATCGGGAACGCGGGCACGGCGACGACGCCTTCCTTTGACGCGACCACGCAGCCCTTCTCGCTGCGGGTGACGACGCCAAGCCTGGTGTCGGCTGCGAGCTGCTTCAGCGCGCTGTCGAAGTCCGAGGTCTGGTAGAGCGAATGCAATTCGGACTCGTTGGCGAAGATCAGGTCGACCGTGCCCTTGCGCATCAGGTCGAGGAATTCGTCGCGGTAACGGTCGACGCAGAAGGCATCCGACAAGGTCAGCGCGACCTGGCGGCCCGCGCCATGCGCGATTGTCGCGGCCTTCACGAAAGCCTCCTTCGCGTTCTTGGGGTCCCAGAGATAGCCTTCGAGATAGACGATGCGAGATGCCTCGATCTGCGCCGGCTCGATGTCGGCGACCGTCAGATCCTGCGCGGCGCCGAGATACGTGTTCATGGTGCGCTCGCCGTCCGGCGTCACCAGGATATAGGAGCAGCCGGTGGCAGGCCCGCCGACTGCCGGAAAGGTCTCGAAGGCGACGCCGGCGGCGCGGATGTCGTGGGTATAGAGCTTGCCGATCTGATCTTCCTTGACCTTGCCGACATAGGCGGCGCGCGCGCCGAGATTGGCGATGCCGACGATGGTGTTGGCGGCCGAGCCGCCGGACATTTCCGTGGCCGGGCCCATGTCGCGATAGATCGAGGCGGCGCGCTCCTCGTCGATCAGCGCCATGCCGCCCTTGGTCATGCCGTGGTCGGCCAGAAACTTCTCGTCCGTGCGTACCAGCACGTCAAAGATCGCATTGCCGATCCCGAGCACGTCGTATTTTGCGTCAGCCATTGCAGAGGTCCTGTGGGGGAAAGCGCCGGTCTGCGCGAGCGCAAATCGGCGTTGGAAAGGTGCTGCGGCCTATCACGTTAGGCCCTGCGCCAGCAAGCGACGCTGTTATAAGCGTTGCCATGGTTCGCTCTTTTCTGACGGTCTCCTCCGGCACGCTGGCCTCGCGACTGCTGGGCTTTGCCCGCGACACGATGGTGGCGGCGCTGCTCGGCGCGGGGCCGGTGGCGGACGCCTTCCTGGTGGCGTTCCAACTCGTCAATGTGGTGCGCAGGCTTTTGACCGAGGGCGCGCTGAATGCGGCGCTGGTGCCGGCCTGGCTGAAACTGCGCGAGAGCGAAGGCGCGGTCGCGGCTGCCGCCTTCGCCGGCAGGCTGCTCGGCACGTTAAGTGCCGCGCTGCTGGTCGCTGCCGCTTTGCTGGCGCTGGCGATGCCGCCGGTCGTCGCGATGCTCGCGCCGGGCTTTGCCGGCAGCGAGACGCTGGCGATGGCCGTGACGAATGCAAGGCTGATGCTGCCCTATCTCGCCTTTGCCGGACCCGTGACCGTGCTGATGGCGGTCATGAACGCGCAAGGCCGCTTCGCGCTCACCGCCTTCTCGCCGCTGCTGTTCAATGTCGCGCTGATATCAGCCATCGCCGTGCTGCTGCTGTGGCGG
>JAKFVP010000180.1 GCA_021732175.1 Bradyrhizobium sp. | reverse complement strand
CAGCTTGCTGATCTCGTCGGAGAGCTTTGCGAGCCTCGCAGCGGGTTCGACCTGCGCCTTTTCGACCTTCTCGAGGCGGTCGCTGGTCTTGTTGAACTGGGTCACGCCGAGCTTGGCATTCTGCTCGACGCTGGCTTTCAGCGCGAGGATGTCGGCGTCGATGCGGGCGACGGCGGCTTCGAGTTCGATGTTGCGCGGCGCCGCGGCAATCTGGGTGGCGTTGCCCTGGCCGAGGCCTGCGGTGGCGAGCGCGCCGCCGATGGCGCCTGCAACCGCGGCAAGCGCAATGACGGCCGCCATGGCACCAACCCGGCGCTTGGGCGCGGCCGGTTCGGATATCTCGGCATCGCCGCTCCACATCCGCTCCCTGGGCGACATGATCACGACATTGCCCGATGGGCGGGAAGCTTCCGCCTTCTCGGCGGTCACCTCGATCTTGGGCGCCTCCATCTTCGGCTCGACCTTGGGCGCATCCGGCTGGGGCGCGGTCAATTCCTGGTCGGGGGCGATGGCCGGGGATTCCGTCATCACGGGCTCGGCGGCGAAGTCGTGGCCGGCGTTGGAGGCAGCACTCACAGAACCGGTTTCAGAGGTCGCCTGGGGCTGTTGTTCGCTCACGGCAAAATTCTCCAGAATTCGTTGACCATTTGGTAACTTTCAAATCCTTTCCAATTCCTTACCGGCTTTGGCTGTTACTGAAATTTAAGGAACCCATCCCCGGCGTTATCGAGCTGCAAGGTGTTTGGAAGGGCGGCAAGCCGGCCTCGCTCTTCCCATGCTGCTCTGCGGCAAAAACCTTGCCCGCGTCATTTGCGCGCGGGTGTTTCGGGACTAACATCCCCCGCGGGGCGACCGGCCAAACGTGCGAGGGGCGGCATGGCGATCGAGAAATGCATCAACGAATACGACGTCGGCCACGTCATTTTCGAGGAAGGGTCGACCGGGCGGGAACTGTTCGTCGTGCTCGACGGGCAGGTCGAAATCGCCAGGGGTAGCGGCGCCAGCAAGACCGTGATCGTCACCCTCGGCAAGGGCGAATTCTTCGGCGAGATGGCCGTGATCGACGGCTCGTCGCGTTCGGCCACCGCGATCGCCGCCGCACCGCATACCAGGGTGATGCGGATCAACCACGCCCGCTTTGTCTATCTCGTCAGCCAGCAGCCGGCTTTCGCGCTGATGATCATGGACGCGCTATCCAAGCGGCTGCGCGTCTCCAACGAGCGAACCTTTCGCGCGGCGGCCAATTTATGAGCGACCGCAGGCCCTCCCCGTTCAAGACACTGCTCGATGGCGAAGCCGCGACCCTGATCCAGGCGACCGAGGACGTCTATCAGATCCGCTTCAAGAACCGTGCAGCCAATGCCTATCTGGTGCGCGGCAGCCGGCGGACGATCATGATCGATGTCGGGCTGTCGACCAACTATCCGCATTTGCTGGCCTGTCTTGCCCATATCGGGATCACGCCGGACAAGATCGACATGGTGGTGCTCAGCCACGAGCATCTCGATCACATCGGTGCGGCCTACCACTTCCACGGCCGCTCCTATATCGCCGCGCATCGGCTTGCCGCCAACAAGATCATGCTGCGCGACGACTTCTCGATGCTGCGCAAGATGTTCAACGAGCCGAACGTGCCGATCAATGTCGACATCTGGCTCGAGGAAGGCAATCTGATCGACCTCGGCAATTTCCGCCTCAACGTCATGTACACGCCGGGCCATACCTCGGCCTGCGTCACGCTGTTCGAGCCGGACAAGGGCCTGTTGTTCGCCGCCGACACGCTGATGCCGGGCGGCGTGATGGGCGGCGTATTCGGCTCGGGCTCGATCGCCGACTACATCCAGTCGCTGGAGCGCATCAAGGCACTGAATTCGAAGATCCTGCTCTCCGGCCACGGTCGCCTCTCCGATACGCCGCAGGATGATGTGCGGATCGCGATCCAGCGTTCGCATGGCTTGCTGGAAGACACCGCGCAACTGTTCGACGCGCTGGACGCGCGTTCGAATTTCGAGCCGATCATGCAATCGGTGCGCGACCTCAACAAGCTCGACGACTAGCTAAACAGGCTCTTGCAAGGGAGGCTAATATGCGAACTTCTCGGAGAGTTGTGATTGCTACGCTTACCGTTGCTACTGTGCTATCGCGGACGTCCAACGCCATGGCAGAGCCCAAGGCAGACGTCGCAGCGGCAACCGCCGCATGGACACACGCGATTGCCGACCCCGACAAAGTGTCGTCGCTCTATTCGGACGATGCCGTGCTATGGGGTACGCTGTCGCCGACAATACGTTCCGGGCGGACCGCGGTACGTGACTATTTCGCCGGCGCCGCCAAAGCTTTGCCCGACTTCAAGGTGGCTCTTGGCGACCAGCAGATCCGCGTCTATGGCAACGCGGCGGTCAACAGCGGCTTCTACACCTTCTCCTGGGTCAAGGATGGCGAGACGAAGACCTTGCCTGCCCGCTATAGCTTTACTTACGTCAAGGACGGCGACCGCTGGCTGATCGTCGATCATCATTCCTCGCCGATGCCGTCGCCGCCGAAGTAGGCGTACGACACGCCTTCGCCCCCGTTTGACAAATACGCCGGCGGCCTGTTCAAAGACGGGCACAAAAAGCCTGCGACAACAAACGGGGAGAGACATGAAGCTGTACGACTCGATCGGGCCCAATCCGCACATCGTCCGCATGTTCATGGCCGAGAAAGGCATCGAACTGCCCCGGCAGACGGTCGACCTGCGCAAGGGCGAGAACCGCGAGGCCGAGCATCTGAAGCGCAATCCGCACGGCCAGATGCCGACGCTCGAGCTCGATGACGGCAGCTATCTCTCCGAGATCACCGCGATCTGCGAATATCTGGAGGAGAAGAATCCGTCGCCACCGTTGATCGGCTCGACGCCGGAAGAGCGCGCCGAATGCCGGATGTGGACGCGCCGCGTCGATCTCAATATCTGCGAGCCGCTCGCCAATGGCTACCGTTATGGCGAGGCGCTGAAGTTCTTCGAGAAGCGGATTCCGGTGGCGCCGGAAGCCTCGCCCGGCCTGAAGATGGTGGCGCAGAACCGCCTGAAATGGCTGAACGAGCAGATGGCCGACGGGCGCGAATATCTCTGCGGCAAGCGCTTCACGCTCGCCGACATCCACCTTTACGGCTGGCTGCATTTCGGCAACCAGGTCGGCCAGCCGCTGGACCGCACCAACACGCATATCGCGGCCTGGTTCGATCGCGTCGCGCAGCGGCCCTCGGCGAAGGCGTGAGGTCCAATCTTGTAGGATGGGTAGAGCGCAGCGAAACCTATCGCCTTCGTGCATCGAGGCGAGCATGATGGGTTTCGCTTCGCTCTACCCATCTTACGATTTCGACTTCTTCCCCTTCGCGAACTGCTTCGTCAAAAATTCCGCCAGCACCTCGACGCGGGCGGGGCGCGGGCCGCCGGGTGGCGTCACCAGATGCACCGCCCCTTCCGGCTGCTTCCAGCCCTTCAGGATCACCTCGACCTCGCCCGAGCGGATCGCATCGCCGACGATGAACTCCGGCAGGTCGGCGATCCCCAGGCCGGCGAGCAGCGCCGGCATGACGGCCTCGCCATTGTTGACGCGCAATTGTCCGACCGGACGGACGCTGGCCTGCTCACCCGCCGCGTTGGTGTAGTGCCAGACGTTGGGCGTGGAGAGATAGGCGTAGCCAAAACATTTGTGTTCGGCGAGATGCATCGGATGCGTCGGCCGGCCGTGGCGCTTCAAATAGGACGGCGCCGCCACGGTGTAGCGCGGCATCGCGCAGAGCCGCCGCGCGATCAGCGAGGAATCCGGCAGCCGCGCGATACGCAGGCCCGCGTCAAAGCCTTCGCCGATCAGATCGACGGTGGCATCGCTGAGGTGAAGGTCGATCGACACTTCCGGATATTGCGCCAGAAACACCGGCAACAGCGGCGCCACCGTCTTCACGCCAAAGGTCATGGGCACGGCGAGACGCACCAGGCCGCGCGGCGTCATTGATTGCGCGAGCGCCTCGTTCTCCGCCGCCTCGCCGTCGGCAAGCAGCCGCGCGGCGCGTTCGGCGAGCTTCTGGCCGGCATCGGTCAGCGCCAGGCGGCGAGAGGTGCGGTTGAACAGGCGGGCCCCCAGCCGCTCCTCCAGCCGGCTCACCGCCTTGGAGACGGTTGCCTTGGACAGCGCCAGCTCGCTGGAGGCGGCCGCAAAGGACCGCAGTTCCACGACTTTCGCGAAAATCGCCAGCGCCTCGAAGTCCGGAAGCCTTGCCATTGGCTAATCTCAATTTTGGAAACAATGAGTTTCGGTAGTTTCTATTTCTATATCAGGGCGCGAGGCATATCCAAGGGTCATGCAAACGCCGGGCGGGCGCCCGGCCTCAAATTGAGTGTAAGGAACATCCCATGATCGAACTGAAACCCTATGCAAAGCTCGGCGGAGCCGACCACGGCTGGCTGAAGGCCAAGCATCACTTCTCGTTCGCAAGCTACTACGACCCCGCTAACATGGGTCACGGTGCCCTGCGGGTCTGGAACGATGACGAGATCGCGCCGAACACCGGCTTTCCCGCCCATCCCCATGCCAACATGGAGATCATCACTTACGTGCGCGAAGGCGCCATCACCCACCAGGACAGCCTTGGCAACCAGGGCCGCACCGAAGCGGGCGATGTGCAGGTGATGAGCGCGGGCAGCGGCATCCGCCACTCCGAATACAATCTGGAGCCGACCAAGACGAAGATCTTCCAGATCTGGATCGAGCCCAACACGCATGGCGGCCAGCCGACCTGGGGCGCAAAACCCTTCCCGAAAGGCGACCGCGCCAACGGCAAGCTCGTCACCATCGCCAGCGGCTTTGCCGGCGACAAGGACGCGTTGCCGATCCGCGCCGACGCGCGGGTGCTCGCCACCACCCTGAAGGCCGGCGAGAGCGCCGAATACGCACCCGGCAAGGCACGGCATCTCTATCTCGTGCCGGCGGCTGGCAGCGTCGATGTCAACGGCGTCAAGGTCAATGCCCGCGACGGCGCGGCGATCACCGACGAGACCAAGGTAAAGATCACCGCGCTCGAAGACTCTGAGCTGGTGCTGGTCGACGCGGCGTAGCGCTCAGCTCTCACTGCTCGTCATGCCCGGGCAAAAGCGCGAAGCGCGTCTTCGCGCTGGATGTCCCGGGCATCCACGAAGACTTCCCAAGAACCAAGACGTGGATGGCCGGGTCAAGCCCGGCCATGACGTCCCTTTTTGTCTCAAAGAACCCCGAACCAAAACTCAAAGGAGGCCATCATGGCCAAGGTACTCGTGCTCTACTATTCCGCCTACGGTCACATCGAGGCGATGGCGAATGCCGTCGCCGAAGGCGCGCGCGAAGCCGGCGCCACCGTCGACATCAAGCGTGTTCCCGAACTCGTGCCGGCGGATGTCGCCAAGGCATCGCACTACAAGCTCGACCAGGCTGCGCCGATCGCCAAGGTCGAGGATCTCGCCAACTACGATGCCGTGATCGTCGGCACCGGCACGCGTTTCGGCCGCATGGCCTCGCAGATGGCGAATTTCCTCGACCAGGCCGGCGGCCTCTGGGCCAAGGGCGCGCTGCACGGCAAGGTCGGCGGCGCCTTCACCGCCACGGCGACCCAGCACGGCGGCCAGGAGACGACGCTGTTCTCCATCATCACCAACCTGCTGCATTTCGGCATGACCATCGTCGGCCTCAATTATGGCTTTGCCGGCCAGATGAAGCTCGATGAGGTGACCGGCGGCTCACCCTATGGCGCAACGACCATCACCGGCGGCGACGGCAGCCGGTTGCCCAGTGAGAACGAGCTCGCCGGCGCGCGCTATCAAGGACGCGTGATCGCGGAGACCGCGAAGAAACTGCATGGCTGATGCGAATGGAGCGGCATTCTCATACGGGAATGCCGCCCCATCTGTCTGGCTTCGGACGACAGACCTTGGCCATGATCGAGCTGCTCTTTATCGCACAGACGCTTCGCAATCCGATCCAGGCGCTGGCGCGCCGCTGGTATTGCCGCAGCCTGTTCCGCGCCACGCGCGGCGCGCGCCGCTGCAAGTGACACACGACTTCGTGAGCCGACGCTAATCTGCAATCGCTGAAGAACGTTCGCCGGGCCGCTTAGGCGGCCCGAAGCGATGCCCGTTCCTTCAACCGGTCGTGGGCGATCTGGATGGGATCTCTGACGTCGACGACGCGGGAGGCCGCGAGGCGAAGCAACCCCCGCAACTCGTCAAAGCCGCCTTCATAGGAATGGATCGGCGCGAGCGGCGACATGATCGGGTGCTCGCCGTACTGCTGCAGATAATCATCGAAATTATCCCAGCCGACCATGCCGCCGGAATAGAGATAGGATTCGACGGGCAAGCCGCCGGCATAAATTACTTCATGCGTTTCGATTTCGACATGGAAGTATTCGAGAGTTTCCGCAGTGAGCGCCGATTCATCGAAGCGGATCGAGCTGCCGTTGACGAGATGCCTGACGGGGATCAGCACGCCGTCGATGAACAGCGAGTGATCCTGCGAGAGAAGCACGTCACAACGCGGTGTGGATTCGTCGATGGCGCCTTTGGACACGCAGACGGGCAGCACGCGCGGATGCCAGCTCGCTGACGGATTCCGCTGGAGGGTCTGGTGACCGATCCACTTGACGGACTTCGGGCCATTCGCCGTGACGACTTCAGCGCCGACGGCAAGATCCTCGACAGCTACCTCGCCGTCGGTTGTGAGAATTGGCGTTCCGCGCGCGAAGCAGCGAATGCCGCCGGAGCCGTAACCGGACCCCGATCCGGAGCTACTGGACCCCGATCCATATCCCGAACCCGAACCCGTTCCATAGCCCGAGCCGACAGTGCTCGAGCCAGAGCCGCTAGACCCTGATCCAGAACCGGCAGAGCCCGAGCCGGAGCCCGACGAACCGGAGCCAGAACCAGAAGAGCCGGTGCCGGTGCCGGCCGAACCCGATCCAGAGCCCGATCCAGAGCCAGCGGAGCCCGAACCCGATCCCGACCCAGATGCACCGGACTTCGATCCGCCCGAAGACCCCGAT
>JAKFVP010000356.1 GCA_021732175.1 Bradyrhizobium sp. | reverse complement strand
CGACGATCTTGGGCACATCCGCATCGTCGATCGGGGCGCCAAGACCTTGATCATCTTGGTCACCTCGGCCTGCCAAAAGTCCTTTTTGAACTTCTCCCCGCGCGGCTGGGTCTGCACATAATCGGCCGAATGGCAGGCGGCGCAGTTGGCCTTCACCACGTCGAGATTGGGGCCCGGCTTGAAGGCCGCAGTTTCCTCGGGAAGCGTGTAGGAGACCGGCGCGGCCTGCACCGAGGCCAGCAACAGGCAGAAGGCAAGCGCGAGGAGAGGGGCGTATCGCATGATCATTCCTCCTCAGGCCGCGGTAATGCGCACGGTTTCGACGACGTTGCGCAGATAACCGGCCGGATTCCACAGCGGCTCCATTGGCTGGGTGTCGCCGCCATTGCTGGTGGCGCGCACCTTGAGCTCTTGCGGACCGGCAGCAAGCTTCACCGGCAACGTCCATTCGCGGAAAGCGTACTTGCCGAGATCGCGGCCGAGCTTTGCCGGCATCCAGGTCTTGCCGCCGTCTGTGGAGACGGCGACTTCCTTGATGCCCTTGCCGCGGTCGAAGGCGATGCCGCGCAGCTTCACCGTGCCCGCTTTCACCTTGGCGCCATTGCTTACGCTGGTGATGAAGGAGCGCACCGTGAAGCGGTTGATCGGAATGGTCGACTTCGGTGCGGTGCCGGGCTCGACGCTGTTGTTGGGCGTGTCGGGAATCCGATAGGCGGACTTCATCCAGAAGCCGTCATAGACGCCGTCGATGACGGTGACCTCGTTGAGGTGCTTCACCCAATAGGTGCCGTAATAGCCGGGCACGACGAGGCGCAGCGGAAAGCCGTTCAGCACCGGTAGATCCTCGCCGTTCATGCCGTAGGCCAGCATTACTTCGCCGTCGCGGGCATGGTCGATGTCGAGCGCCTTGATGAAGTCGGGCGTCTTGTCGGTGACCGGGCCGTCCATGCCGTTGAAGGTGACCTGCTTGCTTCCCGCCTGCACGCCGGCCATGTCGAGCACGGTCTTCAGCGGCACGCCGCGCCAGCGCGCGCAGCCCATCGCGCCATTGCCGAGCTGACCGCCGGCTACGCGCGGGTTGAAGAAGCCGCGGCTGTTGCCGGAGCACTGGTTGACTGCGGCGATCTCGACCGCGCGCATCTTCCTGATGTCCTTCAGCGACAGTTTCAGCGGCTTGTCGACCTTGCCCTTGATCTCGAGCGTGAACTTGTCGGGATCGATGTCGAGCGGCACGTCGGCAAGGTGATAGCGCACGAAGAACGCGTTGTTCGGCGTGATCGGGCCGTCATTGAAAATGGGGGAACGGTGTTTCAAGCTGCGGCGGGCGGCTGGTCACGCCGATCATCGGCCGCTTCTGCGGATACTTCACCAGTGGCCGCTCGCCGTTGTCGAACGGCAAGGTCACGGTCTCCGCGAAAGCGCCTCTTGCGCCAAGACCGGTTGCCAGCGCGGCCATACCGGCGCGCTTCAGTAACTCTCGTCGATCGAGCATGGCTTCCTCCGAAGCTTCTTGTGTCGAGCCGGTAATCACCGGCCTCGGGCGCCAAAATGTCGCACCCTCGCCGCGCAAGTCAATTCATGCTTTCGGACCCCTCCACATGTCGTTGCGGCGCGAAAAACCCCGGCTGCGCGGGCAGCCGGGTTTGTGCCGGACCAAGGCCGATCAGAAGACGCAGACGTTGACGGTGCGCACGCGATAGCCGAACGGCGTCAGCACCACGCGGTTCTGGTAGCAGCCGCTGAGTCAATATCAGGCAGCGGCGACCGCGACGTCGGCGGCAAGCGCCGACAATGTCCGCGCATCGGCGACGGAGCGCACGATCATCGGCTCGTTGCGGCCGCGGATCGGCACTTCCTGCTGCGGCAGCGCGTCGGCGGCAAGCCCGGCGGTGGCGCGCACTTCGTCCGAAATCACGACCTCGCTGGAAAGCGCTTTCGTCATGTCCTGCAGCCGCGCCGCGACGTTGACGGGATCGCCGAGCGCCGTGAACACCATGTGGTCGCGATAGCCGATGTCACCGACGATCACTTCGCCGCCATGGATGCCGATGCCGAAGCGGATCGGCTCGCGCAGATCGTGGCTCAGGAATTTGTTCAACTCCTCGACATTGGCCGAGATCATCGCCGCGGCCCGCAATGCCTGCCGGCAGGCCTCCCGCTTGCTTGACGAAAGGCCGAACAGCGCCAGCATGCCGTCGCCGACGAACTGGTTGGGCATGCCGCCGCTTTCCAGCACCGCCTGCGACACCGCGCCGAGGAAACGGTTGACGATGAAGACGGTGTCGAATGGCAGGCGCTTTTCCGCCATCTTGGTCGAGCCGCGCATGTCCACGAACATGCTGACGAGGTAGCGCTCCTGGCCGATCCGCGTCGGACCGCCTTCATGACCGTCGGTGGACACCGTGTGCGGCAGGAAGAGCTGGAAAAAGGAGAGATCGGCATCGGGCCTGAGCTGGCAGGCGAGCCGGATCGAGGGATCGTCGGTGCCGACCCGATGCAGCACGAACGCCTCGCGTTGCGACGGCTCCGGCAGATGGCTGCAATCGCCGATGATGCGGATGCGGCAGGTCGAGCAGCGGGCACGGCCGCCGCAGACCGAGGCATGCGGCACGTTGTTGCGGAGGCTCGCTTCCAGCACGGTCAGCCCCTTGGGCACGCGGACCGAGCGGCCATTGCCGTAGGACAGGTTGATCATGCCGCCGCGGCGTTCATGCAGGGCCCGCGCGCCGCGCGCCAGCAGCACCAGCGCGATCAGGCCGAGATAGACCAGCAGCGAATATTCGGTGAAGCGGTCGATCGTGTCGTGCTGCGCATTGGTGCCGATCTGCTTTTCCGCCAGGTTCTCGGCGCGCCATTCCACGCTGTCATTGTCGACGACGATCCGCCCGCCCTGATAGACGCCGAGCATGGCAAGCGCCGGCAGCAGCACGGCCAAGGCAAACAGCAGCGGCGCGATGCGCCTGTAGAACGGCTGCATCCGCAGCCACATGTGCAGGCCAATGCAGCCATGGATCCATGACGCCAGGATCGCGACGATCATGCCCCACAGGCGCCATGCCGGAAAGGAAACGAAATAGGCGAACAGTACCTGCGGATAGAGCACCTCGGTGCCGTACAGCGTGTAGGCGAGCCGCACGCCGAGCAGATGGGCGATGATCAGAATCGGAATCGACAGGCCGAGCGCAAGCTGCAGGATCTCCATCGTCTTCCAGCGGAATTGCCGGCGCTCGTACAGCGCCCAGAGTCCGAGCCCGGCATGCACGAGGCAGGCGGCGTAAAATACGATGGACACGGGCAGGAATTGCCAGAAGGCGGTGTGCCAGCGCACCCCGTCGGCCATGGCTTCGAGCGAGATATTGCCGAGCGCGTGATTGAGGAAATGGCTGAGCACATAGGCGAACAGGATACAGCCGCTGACGAGGCGGATCTGGCGCACCCCGATGCCGCGCAGGGAAGTCCTGATCTGCTCCGATGAAGATGCCGCCATGCCATCCATACCGCGAACCCTAGGGATTATTCCGCCGTATTTAAAGCCCCCGTTCACAAGCTCGATACCGCTGCGATGCCTTGACACGTCAGGTGGAGTTTTGGAGAAAGTGCCGTGATAACGGCCCCATCAGATCAATCAGGCACGCGCGCGAAGAGCCCCGACTGGCGCTCGGATCGGCGCTTGTGGCTTGGCGTTGCCGCCATCATCGCGGCAATGACGGTGATGCGCATCGTTTATGCCTCGGTGCTCGATCTGCGCACCGACGAGGCCTATTACTGGACCTGGTCCAAGGAAAGCGCGCTGTCCTTTCTCGACCATCCGCCCATGATCGCCTGGTTCATCCGTTTCGGTACAGCCATCTTCGGCGACACCGCGCTCGGCGTGCGCTTTGCCGGCATTGTGGCAATGCTGGTCACTCAATTGCTGCTCGCCGACATCGTCCGCCGCGTAACCCATGATTTCCGTGCGGTCGTCTTCGCGCTCTTGATGCCGGAGGCTGCGCTCTATTACGGACTGCTGATGGCCAAGGTCGCGCCGGACACGGCGCTTATCCCGTTTGCGACAGCCATGCTGTGGTCGCTGGTGCGGGTCCATGAAAGCGGCGACGGGCGCTGGTGGCTTGCCGCTGGATTCTTCGCAGGGCTTGCGTTGCTCTCGAAATTCACTGCGCTCATGCTGCTGCCGGCGGTGGCGGCGTTCATGCTGGTGCCGGACTGGCGCGGCCGCTGGTTGCGCAGCCCCTATCCATGGATGGCGGCGCTGGTTGCGCTTGCCGTTTTCTCGCCGGTGCTGATCTGGAATTATCAGCACGACTGGGCCTCGTTCCGCTTCCAGGTCGTGCGCGCGGTCGCGACGCACCCGCTGTCATTCCGCACCGTCGGCGAGTTCATCGGGCTGCAGTTCGGGCTCGTCGGCTTCGTGCTGCTGCCGGTAGTGATCTCGGGCGTGGCGCTGACCGCATGGCGCGGCTATCGCAGCCGCGAGCCAGTCGCGATCCTGCTCTCCACCGCCGTGATCGTGCCGTTCGGCTACTTCTGCTGGAAGTCGTTGACGCTTCGCGTCGGCGATACCTGGCCGATGTTCCTGTGGCCGGCGGGATTTGCCGCCACCGCTATCAACGCGACGATACTGTCGCGCGAAAACTTTCCGGAGTGGATGGTGAAGTCCACCTTCGGTTGGATCCGCACCGCCATCATCGCCGGCATCGCCTTCGTGATCGGCGTATTTCTCTATTACGTCGCCACACCCTGGAATTTCATCGGCCGCACCGATCCGGTCGGCGGCGAGGCGGGCTACGAGAATGTCGCCGCGCACGCGCGCAACCAGTTGAAGCGAACCGGCGCGAGCTGGATCGCGACGACGGACTACCGCACCTATGCGATGCTGCGCTGGCACTTCAACGGCCAGGTGCCGGTCATCCAGATCAACGAGCGCGGCCGCTTCCAGGGTTTTGCCGATCCTGGCATGGAATGGGTCAAAGGGCACACCGGCCTTTATGTCGGGCGCGTGCCGGACAACCGCCTGCATCTGTGGAACGACACGACGGCGGTGCGGACGCCGCTCGAGATCGTCGAGCGAAGCTGGCGTGGCATCGTGATGGATACTTATGCGCTGGAAAAGCTCGAGCGCTGGACGCCAGAGCTCTCGCCGCCGCCGGAGTCCCCCTTCTTCCGCTGGCGTGTGCTGGCCTAGCGCTCTCTTCCCTTCTCCCCTCATGTCCGCCGAAGCTTTAGCGAAGGCGGATGTGGGAGAAGGTGGCGCGCGAAGCGCGACGGATGAGGGGTTCGATCCGCGAGCACAGTGCTTTGCGGAGGCAACCCCTCACCGAATCGCGCCTGACGAGCCGCCGTCGCGGCCCTATCACAAGGGGAGAGGGCGCAGCAACGAGCAGTCAATTCTCGTCCTCGCGCTTGCGGACGAGGTCCGTGGCCAGATCCGTCAGCGCGGGGCGCGGCAGCGCCGTGAAGGGCAGGGGACGCGTCACGTCGATGGCGGCAAGACCCAGCCGGGCCGTGAGAAGCCCGTTGAGCACACCCTCTCCGAGGCGCTGCGACAGCTTGGCCGCAATCCCATGCCCGAGCACCTGCTGCACCAGGCTGTCGCCCGCCGCCATGCCGCCGGTGATGGCGAGATGCGCAATGACATGGCGCAGCAGGCTGAGCATGCCGAGCGCACCGGGCCGCCCGCCATAGAGGTGAGCCAGTTGCCGGATCATCTTCAGCGCCGCCACGAACACGAACAGCACGTCGAACAGCGCGCGCGGGCTCACCGCCGTGACGACGGAAACCCGCTGCGCCGCCACCGAAACGATGCGCCGCGCTTCCTGGTCGAGCGGCGTCATCAACTCGCGCTCGGCCAGCTTGATCATGTCGGCGCCGTCGATGATGTCTTCGGCGTGCTGGATGAGCGTAGCGCGGGCATGCGCCAGATGCGGATTCTGGTGCGCGAGTTTTAAGAGATCGCCGACGATGGCGCGGCTTTCGGCGCGGTCGTCGCTGACGATCACCGCGGCGGCGCGCGCATGCAGCCTCTCGATCGTCGCCAGCCGCATCAGCCCGAACGCCTCGCGGCCGATGACGACGGCGAGCGCCAACCCTGCGGCGGCGGCAAGGCCGAGGCCGACATAGCCGAGGCTCTCGCTGCGTGCGAAGAGATCCTCGATCAGCTTGACGATGCCGAGGCCCGCGCCGAGCAGCACGAGGCCACCGGTCGCGACCCAGAACAGCGTGCCCCAACCGAAGCGACGGCGTACCGCGACCGGCCGCACCTCGAGCGGCACCGGCAGCTGCGACGGCTCGGCTTCCGGCGTGATGCGCACGGTGCCGCGCGTGGCGCGGCCGGGCTCGTCCGCGTCAACCACGACCACATTGGCGTCGTCGAGCTTGAAGGTCGCGGGCTTGCGCGTTTTCTCGCTCATTGCAGTCGGTCTCCGATCAGGAACTGGAGGGCCCGGTCAAGGCGGATGTGAGGCAGCGCCGGCTCGGCGCCACCTTCGCTTTCGAGCTGCGGCGGACGGAAACGCAGGAAGCGGAAATCCGCCTTCTCGGACGGTGCGCTTGAAAGCCCCTGGAATGCGCCATCGCCCGTGAACAGCGCCTCGGGATCGGCAGGCAGATCGCCGGGAAAGGTCGCGACCTCCGTCTTGCCGTCGAAGAACTCGCCATTGGCGCTCTCGCCCGCGGCGGGTGTGCCCAGGATCGACGGCAGTTTCTCCCGGCCGCGCTGCACAGTTGCCTCGCGCGTGGCGCGCACCGCGGCGAGCGCTACCACATCGATCGCGGCTTCCTCGTGTTCGGCGCGCGCGGCGGCGCGCGACACGATGCGGCGCAGGATCGCTTCCAGCCGGTCGTGGCTGGAATGATGGAGATGATCTGCCTTGGTCGCGGCAAACAGGATGCGGTCGATGCGCGGCCGGAACAGGCTGGAGAGGAAAGACGAGCGGCCGATGCGGAAGCAGTCGAGAATGCCTGCGAGTGCCGCTTCGAGATCGTGCAGCGCCTCGGGCCCGGAATTGAACGCCGCGAGCGCATCGACCAGCACGATCTGCCGGTCGAGCCGCGCGAAATGATC
>JAKFVP010000357.1 GCA_021732175.1 Bradyrhizobium sp. | reverse complement strand
AGATGATTGAGGCCGAACAGCGCCTGCACCGCGCCGCTGAACTGATGGCGGAACGGAAGCGCCACGAGGTGCGTGACGCGGACCGCGAAGCGGCGCTGGCGCTTGCGGAAAGGCGCGGTCTTGTCCTGTCGGGCGAGCAGGTCGACGCGCTGGCGCATGTCACGGACGCGCGCGACTTAGGCGTCGTCGTCGGCCATGCCGGGACCGGCAAAAGCGCGATGCTGGGCGTGGCGCGGGAGGCCTGGGAGGCGGTCGGCTATGAGGTCCGGGGCGTGGCGCTGTCCGGCATTGCAGCGGAAAATCTCGGAAGCGGATCGGGCATTGCGTCACGCACCATTGCTAGCCTGGAGCATGGCTGGCAACAAGGGCGCGACCTGCTCACGGCCCGTGATGTGCTTGTCATCGACGAGGCGGGCATGGTCGGCACGCGCCAGATGGAGCGCGTCCTATCCCATGCCACTGAGGCCGGCGCAAAGGTGGTGCTGGTTGGCGATATCAAGCAGTTGCAAGCAATAGAAGCGGGCGCGGCGTTCCGGTCGATCCATGAGCGTCACGGCGGAGCGGAAATCGGCGAAGTGCGCCGCCAGCGAGAGGACTGGCAGCGCGAGGCTACACGCGATCTCGCCAATGGCAAAACCGGTAATGCGCTTGACGCCTATCGCTCCCGCGGCATGGTGCATGGTGCCCAAACCCGCGAACAGGCGCGTGGTGATCTGATCGATCGCTGGGACCGCGACCGGCAGTCATCGCCGGATCGCAGCCGGATCATCCTCACCCACACCAATGACGAGGTGCGCGCCCTCAACGAGGCTGCGCGCGAACGGATGCGGACTGCGGGCGATTTGGGCGGTGAGGTGCGTGTGACGGTCGAGCGCGGCGCGAGAAACTTCGCCAGCGGGGACCGCGTCATGTTCCTGCAAAATGAGCGCGGCCTTGGCGTGAAGAACGGCACACTCGGGACCATCGAGCAGGCCAGCGCGCGGAGCATGGCCGTGCGCACCGACGACGGTCGATCCGTGCAGTTCGACCTGAAGGACTACAACAAGGTCGACCATGGCTATGCGGCGACCATCCACAAGGCGCAGGGCATGACGGTAGACCGCGCCCATGTGCTGGCGACGCCCGGGATGGATGCCCATGGCAGCTATGTCGCCCTGTCGCGACACCGTGACGGCGTGGAGCTGCATTATGGCCGCGACGATTTTGCCAATCAGGGCCGGCTTGCTCGCACCCTGTCGCGCGATCGGGCCAAGGACATGGCCTCGGATTACGAGCAGCACGATCCGGTACAGAGCTACGCCGAGCGGCGTGGGATCACCTTCCGCGAGCGCGTGGCCGAGATCGTGCGAAAGGTCTTGCCGGAAAAGCTGCGGGACTTGTTCGACGGCCTTCGCGCTCCTGCAGATGTGCCCGGCACGGATGGCGGACGGAGGCCGGAGCGGGAAACGCCGGAACGGGAAGGGCGCGGTACGGGAGCCGAGCGGCGCGAAACCGAGGCGCCGGAAAGGAAGGTGGCGGAAGACCCGGAAAAGGAATTGCGTCGCGTGCGCACCCGAGCCCTCGTGCGCCATGCCCGCGCCGTGGATGCGATCTTCGAGGCGCAGGAGATGGGCGGCGAGGCAAGTCCCGAGCAGGTGAAAGAACTACAAAAGGCCCGCCATGTCTTCGATGAGGTGCGGCCTTATGGCTCGCACGACGCCGAAGCCGCCTACAGGAAGGATCCGGAACTGGTCCGCGAGGCGGCTGGCGGCCAGGTCAACCGCGCCATCCGCGCTCTCCAGCTCGAAACCGAGCTGCGGACCGATCCGAGACGCCGCGCCGACCGTTTCGTGGAGCGTTGGCAGAAGCTCGGCCACACCAGCCAGCGTCAATATCAGGCCGGCGACATGTCCGGCTACAAGGCGACGCGCTCGGCGATGGGCGACATGGCCAAAAGCCTCGAACGCGATCCGCAACTGGAATCCATCCTCGCCAATCGCAAGCGGGAGCTCGGCATCGCGTTCGAATCGGGTCGCCGACTCGGCCACGAACTGGCCTTCGCCCACGGCATCGACATCGGCAGAGGGCGAGGCATCGGAATTTGAACCATCCATCTGCCATCGTCTCTACGCCACGCTACGATGAGTCGAACAACCCTCTTGCCCGCTTGCACTCGCTTGTCCTGTCTGGGCTCAGAAGCCGTCAGAAATAGCCAGCAGGAGGCAGCGCGGTTATGCGCGAACCAGATGGGGTAATCGGCTTCGTGCCCCATCTTCGCCGACCGGAAAGGAAGGAAGGTGCTGCGCTTCAGGCTGATGATAAAAACGTGGTCTGAACGAAACAGCCACAAGCATCAGAAAGGTGAAGCGCAGCATGAAGTATTATGCGGGTCTCGACGTCTCTGTCAAAGAAACGAGCGTGTGCATTGTCGATGAAAGCGGAAACGTCTGCCGGGAGAAGAAGGTGATATCTCACCCGGACGATCTGGTCGCCGTCCTGAGCGACCCTGCATTCAACTTTGAACGGGTCGGGCTCGAAGCCGGGCCGCTGTCTCAATGGCTGTTCGAGGGGCTGGCCAAGGCTGGATTCGCAGTACTCTGTATCGAGACGCGGCACACAAAAGCGTTCTTGAAGGCTCAACAGCCGAACAAGAGCGATCGCAACGATGCGCGCGGCATTGCGCACATGATGCGGGTCGGTCTGTTCAAGGACGTGCACGTGAAGACGCTCACGAGCCAGAAGCGTCGCGCCTTGCTGACGGCCCGCAAGCTGTTGCAGGAAAAGGCTATCGCCATGGAAAACGATATGCGTGGGCTTTTGCGCAACTTTGGGCTGAAGGTCGGTACGATTGGAGCATTCAAGTTCGATGAGAGGATACACGAGCTCGTTGAAGCAGCTCCCGATCTGGCGGAAATCATCGAGCCGTTGCTCGCTGCCAGACAAAAGCTGCGCGAGGAGTTCGCCAAACTGGACCGCAAGGTCCGTGGCGAGGCCAGGCTCGATCCGGTCTGCCGGCAGTTGATGACGGTGCCCGGAGTCGGACCGATTGTCGCGCTTGCCTATACCTCGACGATCGACATTCCGTCCCGCTTTCGCCATTCGCGAGCAGTGGGGGCTGTATTGGGGTTGACGCCCGTACTCAATCAGTCGGGCGAGAGCAGTCGAATAGGTCATGTCTCGTTGTGCGGCGACGGCATGCTGCGGGGGCTTCTTTATGAAGCGGCGCAGGTCCTGCTGATCCGCGTCAAGAAATGGTCGTGGCTGAAAGCGTGGGCGATGAATGTCGCCAAACGACATGGGACCAAAAAGGCGATCGTTGCATTGGCGCGCAGGCTTGCGGTGGTCCTGCATCGGATGTGGGTCGACGGCTCGGAGTTCCGTTGGACGCGGGAGACAAGGCCAACAACGACGGGCGCGACTGCATAACGCGACCGCAGACGACGAAAAATTTAGAGTTCGCCGCAAGGCGGAAGGCGTCCTTCGCGGACGATGAATGATGTGAGTTTCGCATACGGTCTTATCTCCGATGAGCCATCATCAGGATGCGAACCAGATTGGACCACATCATTCTAC
The DNA here is from genome assembly GCA_021732175.1 of Bradyrhizobium sp. GTDB lineage: Bacteria > Pseudomonadota > Alphaproteobacteria > Rhizobiales > Xanthobacteraceae > Bradyrhizobium. Next base: position 3,516 of record JAKFVP010000357.1, on the reverse strand, counting down.
TGGACCCCATAATGGGAGGGCTTCCATGCCGATCCCGGAGAGAAGCGCGGGCCGCGAAAAGACGTCGAACGTCACCCAGGTGAAAGGGCTCGGAAGTGCTTGACCTCAACACGCCGATTAGAGAAGACCGTATCATCCGCCTGAAAACTGTCCTCTCCCGGACCGGATTGTCCCGATCCACCATCTACCGCAAGATTGCCGAGGGCACGTTCCCGGCCCAGCTCAAAATCAGCACCAACGGGACTGGGTGGCATGAATCCGACATCAACCGCTGGATCGCCGATCCCGTCTCATGGCGACCGAAGCGCGATGTCGATGCGGTCTGACGAGACCTGTACCGCACAGCGGCGGCGACGATGTGAGCCCGGCGCCCACCATCGACTAGGCATCACAATGGAGCAATCTCGGTCAAAACCTCATCTCGGCCGCAACAAAAAAATTTGCGCCACCTGATGGTAGCTACGTGGTAGCTAGATCGATCCGCCAGATCAACGAAATTTTTCTAACTGTCTGATATTCTTGGTACAGTTGGGTGGGCTCGAACCACCGACCTCCTGTTCCACAGACAGGCGCTCTAACCAACTGAGCTACAACTGCATCCTCGGCGCCCCAAAAAGGGGGCTCGATTTGGCCGGAAACTAGGTGCAACGACCGGCTTTGGCAAGGCCGGAACGAGGTGTTCTGCTCGCGGATTCCGGCGCAAAAAAGCCCGGACCTGACGGCCCGGGCTTTCGCTATTTGCGCTTAACGAGATCAGGCAGCCGGCTTGTAGTACTTGGCGGCGGTCGCCTTGATCGGCTCGGCGGTTTCGGTCGCGATCTTCTGACCGAGCTCGGCAAGCTCCTTGGCCTGGGCGGTGTAGGTCTCGAGCTGCTTCTTGGCGTGCGAGGTCCACAGCTCCAGCGCTTCGGCCGGCGACTTCACGCCGAACAGCTCCTGGGCGAAGTCGAGCGAGGAGGTGGAGTTGGCCTTGATGAACTCCATCACCTTGGCGGAGTAGGCGCTGGCGCCCTTGTTGACGCTGGTGAACACCGCTTCGATGGTGCCGTTGTGGGCTTCGGCGGCGTCCTTGAACTTGGCGTAGCCTTCGCGGGCCTGCGAAACGCCCTTCTCGGCGAAGGCGCGGACCTGCTCGGGAACTTCAAACGGAATGATGGAGGCGGAGAACGGATCGGTAGACATGTAGGAACATCCTTGGGTCGTGAGGTGATACCTGTGTGACCCCATGCGTGCATTCCTGGGTGAACGCCGGGATCACGGGACTGGAATCACGCTGTGCATTTACGGAAGTCTGGGGGTGCCCTCGTCGGGCATGCACACAAAACACCCTTATCATGTCAATTTTGTGCAACGCAATGAAAAATGTTGCGATGCGATATGAATATAATTGTGATGACCCATAATCAATTCGGGGCCGGCCCCAGGTTCCGGCCCCAAGGGTCCATTACCACGTTAAAAAGCTTACTTTTTCGACCTGGTGGCATCCATCGCTGCGCGACTGACGATCTGCCCCATCTCGCTCGCCTGCTCCGCCAGCGAGCGCATCTGCGATTGCACATATTCGCTGTGCAGCTTCATGACGTCGGGCAGATCCTTGGCCTTGAGCAGGGACTGCGCATAGTCGAGCGATGCCTGCACGTTTTTCTCGGCATAGGACACCGCCTTGCTGCCGATCTCCCTGGCGCCGGCCCGAACGGTATCCCGCCGCTCCTCCATCGTGCCGGCGGTCGCCTTGGCGCTCTCCATGAACTTGTCGAAGGCCTTGCGGGCCTGATCGAAGCTCGCCTCCGCCATCGCGCGCATGTCCTTCGGAATCGCGAAGGGATCACGTCCATCGTCACTCATGGGCTACTCCTGATTTCACCGTTTGACTCGCCCGTCTCCGGCCCCTAAGGCGCGGCCTGATCTTCCCGATCGCCATCGTGGACCTCCCGCGGGCATTTGCAATGGCTAACGTCCGGGGTAACGCGGCGGGCACCGGAAAGCTCCTTCGGAGTTTCCTTAGGGGTTAAGGTTATCGGCGGGCGAGCGTGGACCTCCCCCTCGCGCGCGGGCGATACTAACGGGACGTTGATTTCCACCGTCGCGGCGGCGACAGAACCAGATGGCGCGGTCAAACCAGTTCGATGAGTGATGCGGATTTCAAGGTGCCGGGCGCGAGCGATCCGCGGCTCGCTGCGCATGCCGACGGACCGTGGCCGGCATGGCTGTGGTCTGCCGACGGCACGCGCATCCTGTGGACCAATCCGATCGGCGTCGATGCGTTCGGTGCGCGCGATGCGGCTGCGCTCACCGCGAAGATCTTCGGCCCCGCCGATCCGCAGCGCCGCCAGATCGCGCAGCTTGCCGGCCGGCTGAATCCGGACGGCGCGGTTCGCATGGAGCGGCTACGCGGCTTCGGGGCCGCGGCCGGCACGCTAGCGACCTGCACCTGCTCGCGGATCGATTTTCCCGACGGCAGGCATGGCGTGCTCGTCGTCGCTGCGGTACGCGTTGCACGTACGAGAAAGCAGGCGGAGCCGGTCGTCACAGAGCCGACGCAGACTGCGGCCAAGGTTGAGCCTGTTGCAGTTGAAGTTGCGCCCGTCACGCGGCCGGGCGTCGCTGCGCCAGCGCCATTTGCCGATTACGAAGCGCCGGAGCAATCGGGCGAAGCGCCCGCTGAATTCGCCCTGTTCGATGCGTTCGCGGAAGACGATGCGCCCATCGCTACGAGAGACGAGACGATGCGCGAGTCTGACGAGCCGAAGCAGGATGCGCCACAACCGGGCCCGTCCCCTATCGAGCCCGTCGAGGCGATGGCAACCGCGGTTGAGCCGCCCGCGCATGGAGCTGAACCTGCGGCCGCACCCGATCATGACGACGAAGACGCCATTGTCGGCGAGCGCCGGCATCCGCTTCGTTTCAGATGGCAGACCGATCGCGAAGGCCGCTTCTCGATCGTGTCGGATGAATTCCTGAAACTGATGGGGCCGCTCACCGAAAGCCTGGCCGGTCATCCCTGGCGCGATGTCGCAAACACGCTTGGCGTCGATGCTGACGGGCGCATGCAGAGCGCGCTTGCCTCGCGCGACACATTCAGTGGCATCACGCTGAACTGGCCGGTCGACGGGGGCTATCTGCCGGTCGAGCTTTCCGGCGTGCCGACGCTCGACGGCGAACCGCAGTTCGCCGGTTACCGCGGCTTTGGCGTGTGCCGGGACGTTGCAGGCCTGGCGCGGCTGGAGCTGCTCAGAAAACGTGGAATCTCCATTTCGCCGCCAAATCCGCAATCGCCCTCCTCTGATAATCTCGTGGCCTCTGAAGCAGAGCCGGCGCGTGCGAGTGAAACCGCAGAAGACGTTGTTGCCGACAATTCACTTCAAACCGATCTGGACACAGCCGTGGACACGCTAGAACCTTTGGCGCCGACGGCGCCGGAATTGCCGGCTGCGATGCCTGCCGGGACGCCGGACAATGTGCTGCCGTTCCGCCCGGCCACTGAGACCAAGTCGCCCGCGCTGACGCCGGTGGAGA
>JAKFVP010000359.1 GCA_021732175.1 Bradyrhizobium sp. | reverse complement strand
GCGGCGGCCGGCTGGTTGACCGGGGTCGGCGCGGACGCGGCTTTCTCGATCGCGGCCAGCATGTCGCCCTTGGTGACGCGGCCGTCCTTGCCGGAGCCCGGCACGGTGGAAGCATCGATGCCGCTTTCGGCGGAAATCTTGCGCACGCTCGGCGCGAGCGGCGCATCCGCGGGAGCTGCCTTCGGCGCGGCAGGTGCGGGAGCAGCGGCCGGCGGCGGGGCCGCAGGCTTGGCGGCAGCGGGCGCCGCAGCGGGCTTCGCACCCGCTGCGCCGTCATTGATCTGGCCAAGCAGTGCGCCGACCGCAACCGTTTCGCCGTCCTTGGCGATGATCTCGCCGAGCACGCCGGCCGACGGCGCAGGCACCTCGATCGTGACCTTGTCGGTCTCGAGCTCCACCAGGGGCTCGTCGACCGCCACGGCTTCGCCGGCCTTCTTGAACCAGCGGCCGATGGTGGCCTCGGTCACGGATTCACCGAGCGTCGGAACGCGAATTTCAGTCATGGTCTTTCCTCAATGCCCTTGAGCGGTAATTTTCGATTGTCATCGCCCGCCTTGAGCGGGCGATCCAGTACACCGGGACGGTGGTGATCACCAGCGAGGCCGCGGCGTACTGGATGCACCGCTTTCGCGGGGCATGACAGTTAGTTCAACGCGTCATCCAGCAGCGCCTTGAGCTGCGCCAGATGCCTCGACATCAACCCGGTGGCGGTCGCAGCCGAAGCAGGACGGCCGGCATAGCGCGGCCGCCGGTTCGGCGCCTGGATCTGGTTCAGCACCCACTCCAGATACGGCTCGATGAAGTGCCAGGCGCCCATGTTGCGCGGCTCTTCCTGACACCAGACGATCTCGGCGCCCTTGAAGCGGGTGAGCTCCAGCACCAACGCCTTCAGCGGCACCGGATAGAGCTGCTCGATACGCAACAGGTAGACGTCGTCGATGCCGCGCTTCTCGCGCTCTTCGTAAAGATCGTAATAGACCTTGCCGGAGCACAGCACGACACGGCGGATCTGGTTGTCCGGCTTCAGCTTGATCGGCTCGTCCGGCAGCATCTGGGTATCGTCCCAGAGGATGCGGTGGAACGTGGTGTCCTTGCCGAGCTCGTCGAGCCGCGACACCGCGCGCTTGTGGCGCAGCAGCGATTTCGGCGTCATCACGATCAGGGGCTTTCTGATCTCGCGATGCAATTGCCGCCGCAGCATGTGGAAGTAGTTGGCGGGCGTGGTCGGATAGACCACTTGCATGTTGTCTTCGGCGCAGAGCTGCAGGAAGCGCTCAAGGCGCGCCGAGGAGTGCTCCGGTCCCTGCCCTTCATAGCCGTGCGGCAAGAGGCAGACGAGGCCGGACATGCGCAGCCATTTGCGCTCGCCGGAGGAGATGAACTGGTCGAACAGCACCTGCGCGCCGTTGGCGAAGTCGCCGAACTGCGCTTCCCACAGCGCCAGCGCATTCGGCTCGGCGAGCGAATAGCCGTATTCGAAGCCGAGCACGGCCTCTTCCGACAGCAGCGAGTTGATGACTTCGTAGTGACCCTGGTCGCCGCCGAGATGGTTGAACGGCGTGTAGCGGCTTTCGTCCTCCTGGTCGATCAGCACCGAATGGCGCTGCGAGAAGGTGCCGCGCTCGCAATCCTGGCCGGACAGGCGGACGTGATGACCTTCCTCCAGCAGCGAGCAGAACGCCAGCGCCTCGCCGGTCGCCCAGTCGATGCCGACGCCGTTGTCGATCGCCTTCGCACGGTTGTCGAGGAAGCGCTGGATGGTGCGGTGGACGCGGAAACCGTCCGGCACCTTGGTGATCTTGCGGCCGATGTCCTTCAGGACAGCGGTGTCGACGCCGGTGACGCCGCGGCGGGCGTCCTCTTCCTGGTCGGCGATCTTGAAGCCGGCCCACTTGCCGTCGAGCCAGTCGGCCTTGTTCGGCTTGTAGCTGGTGCCGGCCTCGAACTCGGCATCGAGCCGCGAACGCCAGTCGGCCTTCAGCTTCTCGACCTCGCCTTCGGTGACGACGCCTTCGGCGATCAAACGCTTGGAATAGAGCGTCAGCGTGGAGGGATGCGCTGCGATGCGCTTGTACATCACCGGCTGGGTGAACGCCGGCTCGTCGCCTTCGTTGTGGCCGTAGCGGCGATAGCACCACATGTCGATGACGACGGGCTTGTGGAACTTCTGCCGGAATTCGGTCGCGACCTTGGCCGCGAACACCACGGCTTCCGGATCGTCGCCGTTCACATGGAAGATCGGCGCGTCGATCATCTTGGCGACGTCGGACGGATAGGGCGACGAACGCGAGTAGCGCGGATAGGTGGTGAAGCCGATCTGGTTATTGACGATGAAGTGCACCGAACCGCCGGTGCGATAGCCCTTCAGATCGGACAGGCCGAAGCACTCGGCGACCACGCCCTGGCCGGCGAACGCGGCGTCGCCATGCATCAACAGCGGCATCACGGAGATGCGCATATCGGGCGGATCGCCGTGCTGGTCCTGCTTGGCGCGGACCTTGCCAAGCACCACGGGATCGACGATCTCGAGATGCGAGGGATTGGCGGTCAGCGACAGATGGATCTTGTTGCCGTCGAACTCGCGGTCGGAGGAGGCGCCGAGGTGATACTTGACGTCGCCGGAGCCTTCGACCGCGTCCGGATTGGCCGAGCCGCCCTTGAACTCATGGAACAGCGCGCGGTGCGACTTGCCCATCACCTGCGTCAGCACGTTGAGGCGGCCGCGATGCGGCATGCCGACCACGATCTCCTTCACGCCGAGATTGCCGCCGCGCTTGATGATCTGCTCCAGCGCCGGGATCAGCGACTCTGCGCCGTCGAGACCGAAGCGCTTGGTGCCGGTGAACTTGATGTCGCAGAATTTCTCGAAGCCTTCGGCCTCGATCAGCTTGTTGAGGATGGCGCGGCGGCCTTCGCGGGTGAAGCTGATCTCCTTGTCCGGCCCCTCGATGCGCTCCTGTATCCACGACTTCTGCGCGGCGTTGGAAATGTGCATGAACTCGACGCCGAGCGTCTGGCAATAGGTGCGCTCGCAGATCGCGGTGATCTCGCGCAGCGTGCCGTATTCGAGTCCGAGCACGTGATCGAGGAAGATCTTGCGGTCGTAATCGGCTTCGACGAAGCCGTAAGAGCGCGGGTCGAGCTCCTCGCGGTCCTTCTGCGCCTCGATGCCGAGCGGATCGAGCTTGGCGTGGAAATGCCCGCGCATGCGGTAGGCGCGGATCAGCATCAGCGCGCGGACGGAGTCGCGCGTGGCCTGATGCAATTCGGCGGGCGTGATGTCGGCGCCCTTTTCAGTTCCCTTGGCCTGCGTCTTGGCGGCGAGCTTGGTGCTGACGGCCTTCTCGATCAGCGCCCAGTTGCCATCGAGCGCGGAGGTCAGGTCATCGCGCGGCGTCAGCGGCCAGTGATCGCGTCCCCAGGAGGCGCCTTCGGCGTTCTTCTTGACGTCGGCGGGGCTGTCTTTCAGGCTCTTGAAGAATTCCTGCCACTCGCCGTCGACGGAATTGGGGTCCTGTTCGTAGCGGGCGTAGAGGTCGTCGATATAGGCGGCGTTGGTGCCCTGCAAAAACGACGAGAGGGCAAAGGCGGCGTTCGCGTCCTGACGAGACATGATGGCGTCCTGGTGATTTCTTGCTTTCGCGCATGGAATACGGCGCGGAGGCCGGTCTGGTTACAAACCGGCAGGTTGGAAAACCTTTACCCTATTTGGTTTGAATGTTCGCGCCGAAAAGAACCAAGCCGCGAATATAGGTTCAAATCTTTGAAATGCGCAGTTGCGGTGCATTCGGCAACGAAAAAGGCCCCGGCTGTTCTGCCGGGGCCCTCGATCGTGGTCTGGGCAGGCCGTTGTTCTGACGTCAGCCCCTGAGCGCTTCGACCAGCGTCTTGCCGAGGCGCGCGGGTGACGGCGATACCTTGATACCGGCAGCCTCCATGGCCGCGGTCTTGGAACCGGCATCGCCCTTGCCGCCGGAGATGATGGCACCGGCATGGCCCATGCGGCGGCCGGGGGGAGCGGTGACGCCTGCAATGAAGCCGGCCATCGGCTTCTTGCGGCCGCGCTTGGCCTCGTCCTTGAGGAACTGGGCCGCGTCCTCCTCGGCCGAGCCGCCGATCTCGCCGATCATGATGATCGAGGTGGTCTTGTCGTCGGCCAGAAACTTCTCCAGCACGTCGATGAACTCGGTGCCCTTCACGGGGTCGCCGCCGATGCCGACCGCGGTGGTCTGGCCGAGGCCTTCCTGCGTGGTCTGGAACACCGCTTCATAGGTCAGCGTACCCGAGCGCGAAACGATGCCGACGCTGCCGGGCTTGAAGATGTTGGCCGGCATGATGCCGATCTTGCATTCGCCCGCCGTCATCACGCCCGGGCAATTGGGTCCGATGAGGCGCGACTTCGAGCCGGAGAGCGAACGCTTCACCCGGACCATGTCGAGCACCGGAATGCCTTCGGTGATGCAGACGATCAGCGGGACCTCCGCATCGATCGCCTCGCAGATCGCATCCGCCGCGCCCGGAGGCGGGACGTAGATCACGCTGGCATCCGCGCCGGTCTTGGCGCGCGCTTCGGCAACCGTGTCGAAGACAGGCAGATTGAGATGCTTGTTGCCGCCTTTGCCCGGCGCGACGCCGCCGACCATCTTGGTGCCGTAGGCGATCGCGGCCTCCGAATGGAACGTGCCGTTCTTGCCGGTAAAGCCCTGGCAGATGACCTTCGTGTTCTTGTCGATCAGAATGGACATGGTCGGGATGACTTTCGCGAGATGGAAGGAGTTTTGGGTCAGTGCACGCGCCGGTAAACGCCGGTGAGCACGTCGGCCCATCCTTCCGCGTCAGGCGAGAACTGGATTTTCATGGAGTAGCTGTTGTCGTCGATGACTTCGTAGACGTGGCGGGCGTTGCCGCGCAGCGAGCCGCGCACCAGCACCAATTGCTTGCCCTGCCAGCCGCCGGAGGCCGGCGACGGCGGGTAGTAGCCGAGCGAGTCGAACCAGAACAGCTTGTAGAGCCGGTCCTCGCGGTCCCAGGTGAACACGCCATGGGTGGAGAAGCTCTCCTTGCCGTCGCGCGTCTGGATCGTGTTCTGGATCAGGTAGAAGCCGTTGAGATCGATGCGGGCGCTGACGCGCGAGGTGGCTGGACCGCCGGCGTTCCAGCGCGAAGGGAAAACCGTCTCTTCACCGGTCCATTCACCGGCGAACGCCGCAAGCCTTTTGTGCTCTTCCTGGGCCTTCGGTGCGGAGAGACGGTCCTCGGCCATTGCTAGCCTCCCTTGACGGCTTTCACGATCTTCTGCGCGGCGTCATCGAGATTGTCGGCGGGAACCACGTTGAGGCCGGACTCGCGGATGATCTGCTTGCCGGCATCGACATTGGTGCCCTCGAGCCGCACCACCAGCGGCACTTTCAGGCCGACTTCCTTGACGGCGGCGACAACGCCCTCGGCGATGATATCGCACTTCATGATGCCGCCGAAGATGTTGACCAGGATTCCCTTCACGTTGGGATCGGCGGTGATGATCTTGAAGGCAGCTGCCACCTTCTCCTTGCTGGCGCCGCCGCCCACGTCGAGGAAGTTGGCGGGCTCCATGCCGTAGAGCTTGATGATGTCCATGGTCGCCATGGCCAAACCGGCGCCGTTGACCATGCAGCCGATGGTGCCGTCGAGCGTCACGTAGTTGAGGTCGTATTTCGACGCCTCGATTTCCTTGGGGTCTTCTTCGGTCAGGTCGCGCAGCGGCACCGCCACCTCGGGGTGACGGAACAGCGCGTTGTCGTCGAACGACACTTTCGCGTCGAGAACGCGCAGCTCGCCCTGCCTGGTGACGACGAGCGGATTGATTTCCAGCATCGCCATGTCCTTGGCGGTGAAGGCGCTGTAGAGCTGGCTCACCAGCTTTTCCGCCTGCTTGGCGAGGTCGCCGGAAAGATTGAGGGCTTTTGCCACCGTGCGGCCGTGATGGGGCATGATGCCGGTCGCAGGGTCCACCGAGAAGCTGACGATCTTCTCTGGCGTGTTGTGCGCGACTTCCTCGATGTTCATGCCGCCTTCGGTGGAGACCACGAACGACACTTCAGAGGTTTCGCGGTTGACGAGGATCGACAGGTAAAACTCCTTGTCGATGTCGGAGCCGTCCTCGATGTAGAGGCGGTTGACCTGCTTGCCGGCCGGACCGGTCTGCACCGTGACCAGCGTCGAGCCCAGCATCTGCCTGGCGAACTCGGTGACTTCGGCGATCGATTTGGCGATGCGCACGCCGCCCTTGTCGCCGGCCTTGGCTTCCTTGAACTTGCCCTTGCCGCGGCCGCCGGCATGGATCTGGCTCTTCACCACCCAGACCGGGCCGGGCAGCTTCTTGGCCGCCGCCTCGGCGTCCTCGGCCTTCAGCACGGGCACGCCCTTGGAAATCGGCACGCCGAATTCGTGCAGCAGAGCCTTGGCCTGGTATTCGTGGATATTCATCGGCAGACGCTCCCCAAACCCAAAATTAGGTGGAGTTCAGCGCCCCACCCGTGTTCTGTGGCTGGCATACCATATACCACAGTAACTGCAAGGGCCGAAGATCGAACTGGCCGATCTTCGGCCGTTTATGAATGATGTCAGCGGCCTAGCAGATCCGGCGCGATCTTCTTGCAGGCATCGACCAGACCCTGCACGGCGCCGACCGACTTGTCGAAAGCATCGCGATCCTTGCCGGCCAGTTCGATCTCCACCACGCGCTCGACACCCTTGGAGCCGATCACGACGGGCACGCCGACATACATGTCCTTCACGCCGTATTCGCCGTTCAGGTACGCGGCGCAGGGCAGCACGCGCTTCTTGTCCTTCAGGTAGCTCTCGGCCATCGCGATGGCAGAGGCGGCCGGGGCGTAGAAGGCCGAACCGGTCTTCAAGAGGTTGACGATCTCGGCGCCGCCATTGCGGGTGCGGTCGACGATCTCGTCGATGCGGGCCTGCGAGGTCCAGCCCATCTTGATGAGGTCGGGCAGCGGAATGCCGGCAACGGTGGAGTAGCGCGTCAGCGGCACCATGGTGTCGCCATGGCCGCCAAGCACGAAGGCGGTGAC
>JAKFVP010000540.1 GCA_021732175.1 Bradyrhizobium sp. | reverse complement strand
GGCGCAGCGTCCACCAGCGGTTCGTAAGCGCGCAGTGGCTCGCTGCGCCCGCGCAGCATGAGATCGCCGACCGGCCGTCCCTTGAATCCGCTGGCCGCGTTGGCCACCGCGGCGCTGACGCAGATGCGCGTGCCCAGGGCCTTGTTGGCAGCCTCCAGCCGCGACGCGGTGTTGATGGTGTCGCCATAGGCTGTGTAGTCGAAGAAGCGATTGCCGCCGAAATTACCGACCAGCACGGGCCCGGCGTGGACGCCGATGCGCGTCGCGCCGAAATTGACGCCGGCAGCGATCCATCTGTCGCGGAATTGCACGGCCCAGCCATCGAGATCGAGCGCGCAGGCAACCGCGCGCGTTGCATGGTCGGGCTGGTCTCCGGGTGCATTGAAGAGGATCTGCATCCCGTCACCCATCACCTTGGCCAGTGTGCCTTCGTGGGTGAACACAATCTCGGTCATCCCGCCCATATATTCGTTGAGCAGCGCACTCAGCACTTCCGGTTCGGTCGTCTCCGTCAACGAGGTGAAGCCGGTCACGTCGGTGAAAATCGCCGCGACCTCGCGACGGTGTACCTCCATCCCGTTGCCCTCGCCGCCGAGCGTCAGCCGGCTGGCCAGTTGCGGCGAGAAGTGGCGCGACAGCGAGGCATGCGCCCGCTCCGCCTCGGCCTGCCGGCGCCGCGCCTCGCGCAGCATCTCGACATGGCGGATGGTCTTGTCGATGGTGGCTTCGAGGTCGGCGAAATCGATCGGCTTGGTGAGAAAATCGAACGCACCGCGGTTCATGGCGGTGCGGATGTTGCTCATGTCGCCATAGGCGGACACGATGATGGTCGACTTCTTGTCGTCGGCCTCCTGCAGCTTCGCGAGCAGCGACAGCCCGTCCATCCGGGGCATGTTGATGTCCGATACCACCATGTCGACATCGGGATTGGCCTCGAGCTGCTGCAGTGCTTCGACGCCGTCGCGCGCGAACACGAAATTCACCTGACCGTCGCGGATCTGGTGGCGGAATTTTTGCAGCACCAGCGCCTCGAGATCGGGCTCGTCGTCGACGACAAGGATGGTTGCGGTCATGCGGCGTGCCCGAGTCTCGAATCGATTTCCTGGCGCAACGCCCCGAAATCGATCGGCTTGGTCATCAATCCCTCGGCGCCGCGCTCGAGCGCCTTTCTGCGCGTCTCGGCATCGCCATAGGCTGATATCATGATGACGGGAACCTCCGGCCGCCCGGCACGCAGACTTGGCAACATGTCGAGCCCGCTCATCCCGGGCATGTTGATGTCTGACAGCACCAGGATCAGCGTGGGCTCCCGCAGTTCGACCGCGCGCTGCAATGCCGCCGGCGCCGATGACGCGAACTCCATCAGGAAGCGGCCGCTGCGCAGCTCGCGGCGGAACTGCTGGCGAAACAGCGTCTCCACATCGGGCTCGTCATCGACGACAAGTATGTAACCGCTCAATTCCTGCCTCCGGTGACTTCCTTTGCCGCGCCGGCTGCGGCGTTGCGCGGCAGCGTGATAATGAATTCGGTAAACGAACCGGGCTCGGTCACGACGTCGATCTTGCCGCCGTGTTGCTTCACGATGATGTCGTGGCTCATGGAAAGGCCGAGTCCCGTGCCCTCGCCTGCCGGCTTGGTGGTGAAGAAGGGATTGAACATCTTCTCCTTCACGTCGGGCGGAATGCCGGTGCCGTTGTCGCGGATGCGGATTTCCACTGACTTGCCGAGGTTCCTGGTTGTCGCGCTGAGCGCCGGCTCAAACCCCTCACCAGCGCCTTCCTTGCGCTTGGTCGCGGCGTAGAAGCCGTTGGAGATCAGATTGAGGAAGACGCGGGTAATTTCCTGCGGATAGACGTCGATCATCCCGGCTGCCGGATCGAGCTCGCGCTTCAGCGTGATGTTGAAGCCGGATTTCTCGGCCCGCGCGCCGTGATAGGCGAGATTGAGGCTTTCCTCGACCAGCGCATTGATATCGGCGGGACGCTGCTCGCCCGAGCCCTCGCGCGAATGCAAAAGCATGTTCTTGACGATGGAGTCGGCGCGCTTGCCGTGCTGCACGACCTTTTCGAGGTTGCCCTTGAGCATGTGCGTGAGCTCGTCGATCTCCTCGCGGGTCTTGCCGTCGATGGTGGCCGACTTCAGCACTTCGTTCAATTCGTCGATCAGTTCGGTCGAGAGTGAGGAGAAATTGTTGACGAAGTTGAGCGGATTCTTGATCTCGTGGGCGATGCCTGCCGTGAGCTGGCCGAGCGAAGCGAGCTTTTCGGTCTGGATCAGGCGGTCCTGCGCCGTGCGTAGCTCGTCGAGGGATTGGGACAATTCTTCCGTGCGGTTTCGCAATTCCTTCAACAGCCGGGTGTTCTCGATAGCAATGACAGCCTGCTTGGTGAAGTTCTCGACCAGCGCAATCTGCTTGTCGGTGAAAGGTCGCACTTCCTGGCGGTAGATCGCGATCGTGCCGATCAAATCATCCTCTTTCAGCATCGGCACGATGACGAGGGTGCGGGCACCGGTCAGTTCGACCATCTGTTTAACGGCAGGGTCGCCAGCCAGATACGCCGGGCTTTCGCGCGCATCCAGCATGTGCACGGCTTGATGAGTCCTGGTGACCACCGCATGACCGCTTTCCGGGTGAGGATGGCGTATTGTGTGGCGGCGGACGGCCGAATACGCAGGCGAAACGTTGTAACTTGCAACGAGATCGAATTGCTCTCCGTCTCGCAAATACATCGTGCCGAAATTCGCCCCGCACACACGCGTGGCATTCTCCAGCATCTTCTGAAAGACAGGCTCCAGCTCGCCCGGCGACGAACTGATGGTCTCCAGCACTTCCGATGTCGCAGTCTGCTGCTCCAACGTCTCCTTCAATTCCGCCGTGCGGCGCTCGACCTTGTTCTCCAGGTCCGCATAGGACTCCTGCAGCCTTTCGCCCATGTCGTTGAACTGGTTGGCGAGGCCTTCGAGTTCGTCCCCGGTCTTGATCGAGATGCGCTGGGCGAAGTCGCCGCCGCCGATGCGCGCGGCGCCGGCGCGCAGGGCCTGGATCGGGCCGACCATGCGCCGCGCCAGGAAGATTCCGGCAAGCACGGCAAAGATCGAGGCCGCCAGCAGCACGATGGCGAGGCGCTGCAAGGCCGCGTAGAGCGAGGCATAGGCCTCCTGCACCGGCAGCTCAACGAACATGGTCCAGCGCAGCGGCTGGATCGGCGCCGACGCCGTCAGCACTTCCTGGCCCTGGATGTTGGGCAGGCCCTGCAGCGAATCCGCGACCTGTGCGCCTCCGCCTGCAATCGCTGCCCTGACCTGCGGCAGGCCGGACATGTCGGTATTGCGCAAGACGAGGCTGATGTCGGGATGCGCGATCAGCCGCCCCTGCGAGCCCACGACATAGGCGTGGCCGTGTTCGCCGACCTTGATCTGGGAGACGACGTCCCAGATCAGCTTCAGATTGACTTCCGCGACGCTGATGCCGGCGTCCTTGCGGGTGCCCGCGACAGACAGCGTCATATAGGGTTCGGACTCCCGGCGGAAATACACCGGGCCGTAATAGACCTTGTTGGCGACGGCTTCGGTGAATTTCGGATCCCTGGAGAGATCGAGCCCGCTCTCGTTGGAGTCCATCGCAAGGCGCGAGACTCGAATCCGCTCCTTGCCGGTGGAATCGATTTGCGAGATCTCCGTGATCGCCGGCACCTGCTTCAGCAGCCGCAGCGCGTCGAAGCGGCGGTTCTCCAGCGAGCCCGTCGACCACGGCAATTGCGTGGTCCAGCCGAGCTGGCTCTCGATTTCCTTGATGAACTGGCTGATCTTGGCAGCGGCCGCCTCGGCCTGTTCGTGCTGGATGCGGATCAGCGAGGCCTTGTGTTCGCGGTAGTAGAAAAATACCTCGAAGATTCCGTTCGACAGCAGCGCAATCGCCACCACCGCCACAAACAGCGCGACATATTTGGTGAAGAGCCGGCTGCGAATCCGCGAGCCTCCGGATTGCGTCTCCGTTCCCGGTGTCGATGCAGCATTCGCCGGCGCCGCCGCGTCGGCCCGCGTTTGCACTTTCGAGGGATCCGGGATGGAAATGCTCATCCCGGCAAGGCTAGCAAGAACGGGGGAACTTGTCTCTTGCCGGGCTGGCGCCAAATCCGGCCGCTTTGGGTTAACGGCCGCCTGTTAACGGATGGCCTGCCCTTCGCGTCCCCTTACGCATGCACCCTTGTTTGCGGCGCAGGAACCGACGGCTGGGCCGGCGCGGCAACGTCATCCGGCACCAGGGCCGGCCCCTGCTCGACCACCGGCAGCGCGAAGTCGCTTTCCTTGCAGAGGGCGAGCATGCCGACGCAGACGGCATAAAGGACGACGCCGAGCGCATAGGTCGCGGCGATGCCGAACTGGATGGAAAGCGCGACACCGAGCACCGAGGCCAGCATCGAGGTGATACCGTTGGCGCTCCAGAGGAACGGCAGCAGGTCCGACCGTTTGCGCCAGATGCTGAGGCCAAGCGGGAACATCATGCCCATGCAGAACGCCGGCGGCGCCAGCAACGCCACCGAGATCAGGATGCGCATTTCGGTGGCCTGCGAGCGCGTCCATTCGGTCACCAGCGGCGTCAGGAAACCTGCCGCGGCAAGCGTGACCAGGAGCGCGGCCATCCGGCCGGACATCGCAGCACGGCCGGGCGTCTGCGCACCCACCGTTGCGCTGCCGATGCCGCTGAAGATCAGGATGGTGAAGAGAACGACGCTCAGGCCGTAGACGGGATGACCGAGGAAGACCATCAGCCGCTGCATCTGCGCGATCTCGATCAGCATGAAGCCGAGGCCGATCGCGCTGAAATAGACCACCGGCGGCGTCAACGTCGACAGCGGCATCTGCCGCGCCAGGCGCATGAAGGGCGCGACGATGTAGTACGCACAGGCCGCAAGCGCGACCCCGAGCACCAGCAGGACCATGCTGATCGCCACGTTGTTGTTGGTGAAGGAAGACGTCGGCCTGGTGACAAAATTCGAGAGGCGTTGCGTGTAGAAGAAGAACGGGTTGTCGTCGGTCGAGGCAGCAATGTTCTCCGGCAGCGACGCGAAGAAGGCGGCGTCCGCCTTGCCTGACAGCAAGGTGGTTGTGACGTTGTCATAGGCAACGTCGGGCGCGAGGATCACGTTGAAGTTCTGGGCGGAGAGCCTTGCTTTCGCAGCCTGCCATTCGGCGTCCGTGAACGCGTCGGGCCGCGTCATGACGGTGACGATGGAACCGAAGTTGACGGCGATCACGTGGCGCGCCAGTTCGGCCGCCGGCACGCCCTTGCGCTGCAAGGCCTCGGCGGCGATCGCCACCAGGCGATAGAACTCGCCGCGATAGTCCTTCGGATCGTACCAGCGCGAGATCGAGAGCAGCCCGCCGGGCTTCAGGGCGCGGTAGAAGTCGCCCCAGGCTTCGACCGTGTAGAGGCGGTTTTCCGTCAGCGTCAGCCCGCCCGCGGCGGTCGCGGCCCAGGTGTCGATCAACGAGATCTGGACGAGATCATAGCGCTCGGACGAATGGTTGATGTAGCTGCGCGCTTCGGCGTTGACCAGCGATACGCCCGAGCGTTTGTGGAGGTTGCCGGAGAAGTCTGCGAACTTGTCGGTCAGGACTTCGAAGATGGCCGGGTTGATCTCGATGCCGCGGATGTTCCTGGCGCCGAACAGCAGCGCGGAAAGAATGTCGCGCCCGCCGCCGACGCCGATGATCGCGGCATCCTTCGGCGGCTGGACCAGGTAAGCCGCGTTGATGACGTCGTCCTTCAGGTAGGACACCCTGGAAAGATCGCCGTCGAAGCGGGTAATGACGGTGGCGGCATCCGCATCGATGTCCAGCAGGTTCTGTTCGATCTTGCGGTCAGGGTCGCGCGCAAAGCTCCAGCCGAAAGGCTTGCTCTCGCCGAGCGGCCTCACCCGCACGCGCGAATAGGTGTTCCAGCGCTCGAACAGCGTCTGGGTCTGCTCGTAGCCCTTGGCCCAGAAGACGCCAAGATGCGTGCTGCCGGTCGCGGCCAGGCCGGTGTGCAGGGCGGCGACTGCGGCGAGCGTCAGCGCGACCGCGCCGCTCAGGCGGCGGCTTGCGACGTCGCTGCCGGTGCGGACCACCATCCAGCCCGCACCGGCGGAAAAGGCGCCGAGCCAGAACGTGGCGCTGACGGGATCGACGACCAAAAGAGCGAAGATGATGCCGAGGCAGCCGAGCGCGGCGCCGGTGAGGTCAGCGGCATAGAGCCAGCCGCCGGCATAAGGCAGGCGCGTCAGCAGGAGCGTGATGCAGACACCGCTGGCACTGAAGGGAACGACGAAGGCAAGCGCCGAGACCGCAAGCGCGCCGAGCACGAGGTTCTGGGGAACGACGAGCGGCACGCAGAGAAAGAGGATCATGGCGCCGACGCCCGACATGGCGAACCAGACGGCGTTGCGGGCAAACTCGGCAGCGACAGCTTCGGGCGCGTAGCGTTCGGGGTTGTTGTAGACCTCCATCGCGCCGCGGGTCAGTCCGAGCATGGCGAGCGAGATCGCGGCGAACGCGAAATGGTAATACAGCATCACGCTGAAGAAGCGCGTGATCAGGATCTGGAACGAGAGGGTGGCGCAAGCCAGTACGAAGATCGCAAGATAGTAGCGGCCTGGAATCCTGAGATTTGCCGGCACGGTATTCCCTCTGAGGTGGATCTTGATCATCGACCCAGCAGCAGGGCCATTCCGGCCGGATGCTGACCGAGATTCCCTAACGCCCGGTTGCGTTTGCGGGCACAGACGCGCCTTCCGGCGCCGGCCGGCATGGGCCAAGCCATACTTTCTTCACCATATGGCGCCGGGTTTCAGGGCTGGACGCGCCAGACCGTCAGATTGCCTGACGGCGAGAGCGTCACCGGCTGCAGGAAATCAGGCACGTCGCCGCGGCCGAGCCGCGCGGCCAGACCATCGGGCGCCAGCTCCACGAGTTCCTTCAGTTCCAGCGAGCCCCGGCACAGCGCGACATAGTCGGCCTGCCGCTCCCCGAGAATCCGCCGGGCCTTATCGGGATCGGCCATCATCGCCCGGATCATGACGAGGTTGCCGTCATTGTTG
>JAKFVP010000016.1 GCA_021732175.1 Bradyrhizobium sp. | reverse complement strand
CCTACGAGTCCGAAGGCGTGATCTACGCCAAATACGTGCTGCAGACCAAGCCGGACGCCAAGATCGCGATCCTCGCCCAGAACGACGATTTCGGCCGCGACTATGTTGCCGGCTTCAAACGCGCGCTCGGCCCCAAGGCCGCGTCCATGATCGTGGCGGAAGCGAGCTACGAGACCAGCGCACTGACCATTTCATCGCAGCTCGCAAGCCTGAAGGCGTCGGGCGCCAATGTGATGTTCGGCGTCGTGCTCGGCAAGTTCACCTCGCAGATGATCAAGGGCGTGGCGGAACTGAACTGGAAGCCCGACCTGTTCTTCGTGCCGACCTCGGCCTCGTCGATCTCGTTTCTGGAGCCCGCGGGACTGGAGAATGCGGTCGGCCTGATCTCCTCCAGCGCCCAGAAGGACACCATCGACCCGCAATGGGCCGACGATGCCGGGGTGAAGGAGTTTTTCGCCTTCATGAAGGAACGGATGCCCGACGCCGACCTGAAGAACTCGAACTACTCGGCCGGCTATCACTATGCGACCTTGCTGATGAAAGTGCTGAAGGCGTGCGGGGACGATTTCAGCCGCGCCAACATCCTGAAGCAGGCGACTTCCCTGCGCGATGCCGAGTTGCCGCTGCTGCTGCCCGGTATTACCGTTTCGACCGGACCGGATGACTATCTGCCGTTCCAGCAATTGCGGCTGCGTCGTTTCAACGGCAAGAACTGGGTCGGCTTCGGCGACCTGATCGACGACCGCCAGGACTGACGCGAGAGATGGGCCGAAATGAATCGGCATCGGAAGTCCACCTCTCCCTTGGGAGAGGTCGGCGCGAAGCGCCAGGTGACGGGTTACGATCTCTCGTTAGAGCAGTGCCCCCTCACCCGATTTGCTAGCGCAAATCGACCTCTCCCCGCTGGGGAGAGGTGGAGCAAGAACTGACGCACCCCAAGGAGAACGGACATGATCATCAGCGGCGACCGCCGGATCAGCTATCCCGAGATCTTTGCGCGTGCTGCAAAGGCGGCGACGGGGTTCAGGGAACTTGGCCTCACTGGCGGCACGCCGGTGGCGATGATGCTGCGCAACGATTTTGCGTTCTTCGAATGCTCGAGCGCCGCCGCTACGCTTGGCTCTCCGGTGGTGCCGATCAACTGGCACCTGAAGGCGGAGGAAGTGAACTACATAATCGGCGATAGCGGCGCGGGCATCCTGGTCTGCCATGCCGATCTCTGGCCGCAGATCCGCGCGGGCGTTGGCGATCACATCGAGGTGCTGATCGTGGCGACGCCGCCGGAGATCGCCGCTGCGTTCAATGTGCCGCCGGAACTGGCCCGCGTACCATCAGGCATGACCGACTGGGATCAATGGCGCGAGGCGCACGCGCCGTGGACGGGACCGGTCGGGCGGATGTCGCCGATGTTCTATACGTCGGGCACCACGGGGCGGCCCAAGGGCGTGCGGCGCGGCCAGATGCGGCCCGAGCAGCTCGCCGCAGCCGAGCGCGTCTCGACGCTGGCTTACGGTATCGCGCCCAACGACAACCAAATCGTGCTGATGAATGGGCCGATGTACCATTCGGCGCCGAATTCCTACGGCATGCTGGCGTTCCGCCATGGCGCCACCATCGTGCTGGAGCCGCGCTTCGATCCAGAGGATCTGCTGCGGCTGGTGCAGGAGTTCCGCATCAGCCACATGCACGCGGTGCCGACCATGTTCGTGCGGCTGCTGCGGTTGCCGGAAGACGTGCGCCGGCGCTACGACGTCTCCTCGCTGCGCTTCGTCATCCATGGCGCCGCGCCCTGCCCGGTCGACGTCAAGCGCGCCATGATCGAATGGTGGGGCCCGGTCATCAACGAATATCTGGGTTCGACCGAGACCGGCATTCCCGTCTGGCACAATTCGGCGGAAGCCCTCGCAAAACCCGGCACGGTGGGCCGCGCCATCGAGGGCGGCGTCGTGAAGGTCTTCCGGCCCGATGGCACGCAATGCAACACCGGCGAGCCCGGCGAGATCTTCATGCGGCAGACGGCGATTGCCGATTTCGACTATCACGGCAATGCCGCCGCGCGCGCCGAGGCCGGGCGCGACGGGCTGATCAGCGTCGGCGACGTCGGCTACCTCGATGCCGACGGCTATCTCTTTCTCTGCGACCGCAAGCGCGACATGGTGATCTCCGGCGGCGTCAACATCTATCCGGCCGAGATCGAGAACACGCTGATCGGCATGGACGGCGTGAAGGATTGCGCCGTGTTCGGCGTGCCCGACGACGAATATGGCGAGCGGCTGTTTGCCTGCATCGAGCCGGAAGCCGGCGCAAAGCTTTCGACGACGGCCGTGAAGGAATTTCTGCGGGCGCGGCTTGCCAACTTCAAGGTGCCCAAAGACATCCAGTTCCTCGACGCAATGCCGCGCGAGGCCACCGGCAAGATATTCAAGCGCAAGCTGCGCGATCTCTACGCCGAAGGCGCCTTGCGGCCGGCGGCGTAGAGCCGCAAGCCTCGCTTGAGTTGACTGGGATCGATACCCGGTCAGGGCCGCGCTGGTGGGAGGGTTCCCTCCCCCCTTGCGGGGGAGGGCTAGGGAGAGGGGTGTGCTGCTTGCTCCGCTGCTTCCAAGATGCTCAAAACGACCCCTCCAGATTCTTGAGTACGTCATCGTTGGTGAAACGCAGCACGCGGTAACCGCGGGACGCGAACCAACGATCGCGTCGCTCGTCGTGGCGAATGCGCTCTTCGAAGTTGTGGCTCTCGCCGTCGAGCTCGACGATGAGCTTGCAGGAATGCGCGACGAAGCCCGCGGTGTAATTGCCGATCGGAGTCTGGCGTCGGAAATTGAGACCGGCGAGGCGATCTGCTTTCAGATGTCGCCATAGAAGAGTCTCCGCGCGCGTCATACTGCGGCGGAGTTGCTTGGCGCGGGTGCGCTGGAACTCCGAGACCTCGTCGTGTGGCATACCCCTCTGCCCCCCTCCCCCGCAAGGGGGGAGGGAGCCTGACCAGTGTGCTCACCTCACATCATATCATATCGCGGGTGTTGACATGGCAGGCAACAGCGCACTGCGCGCGACGCCGCACCGGCATTTCGGCGAGCAGATGAAATATTCCGGACGCGTCGGCCTCACCCATCGCAGCCCGGAAGCGAACGAGCCGGAACTGCCAGGCGCTCTGTCCCTGTTCTCAACAAATGGCTGAAGGTGACCGAAAGCCGCGGGCCGGATTCAGTGAAGAAAGTCTATCTGGATACACTGAACGGGCATGTTTCGCCCGAGGAAGGGCACATCCTGTCGCTCGCGTCATAGCCGCCTGCGTCGCGTGCATCTTTCTGAGCCGTCCCGAATGGGTATAGGCTCAGTGCCAGGCCGCGCGAGACGGCCGGTGGAGAGAAGCGCGCATGCTGGACAAGACGTCGGACATTGCGATTGCCGCCGAAAGCTGGCTGGCCGAGTTCGAGGCGGCATTGACCGCGCGCGACGAGGGTGGCTTGCGAAAGCTGTTCCATCCCGACAGCTACTGGCGCGACGCTGTCGCGCTGTCCTGGACGCTGCAGACCATCAACGGCCGCGACGATGTCCTGAAGACCTTGCAGGCGCAGGCCGCAAAGGCCGCGCCTTCCGGCTTCGCTGTTGATCCCGACCGCGCCGCCCCGCGCAAGGTGATGCGCGCCGGAACCGACTGCATCGAGGCGATCTTCAAGTTCGAGACTAAAACCGGACGCGGCGATGGCATCATCCGCCTGATCCCCGACGAGTCCGACGGCAACAAGCTAAAGGCATGGACGCTGCTGACGGCGCTGGAAGAGCTGAAAGGCTTCGAGGAACAACTCGGCGTCTCCCGTCCGCGCGGCAACGCCTATTCGCGCGATTTCCGCGGGCCGAACTGGCTCGATCTGCGCAACGCCTCCAACGCCTATGCCGACCGCGACCCCACCGTGCTTGTGATCGGCGGCGGGCAGAGCGGCCTCTGCATTGCCGCACGGCTGAAGCAGCTCGGCGTCGATACGCTGATCGTCGACCGCATGCAGCGCATCGGCGACAACTGGCGCAAGCGCTACCACGCGCTGACCCTGCACAACCAGGTGCAGGTCAACCACCTGCCCTACATGCTGTTTCCGCCGAGCTGGCCGACCTACATCCCCAAGGACAAGCTCGCCAACTGGTTCGAATCCTATGTCGACGGCATGGAGCTGAACTTCTGGACCGAGACCGAGTTCGAAGGCGGCACCTACGACGAGAAAGAGGGCCGCTGGACCGTGACCTTGCGCCGCAAGGGCGAGAAGCGCGTCATGCATCCGCGCCACGTCGTGTTGGCGACGGGTGTCAGCGGCATCCCCAACATTCCCGATATTCCCGGCCTGAAGAATTTCGCCGGCAAGGTCGTGCATTCCTCCGGTTATGAGGACGGGGAGAACTGGAACGGCAAGCGCGCCATCGTGATCGGCACCGGCAATTCCGGCCATGACATCGCGCAGGATCTTTATTCCAGCGGCGCCAAAGTGACGATGGTGCAGCGCTCGTCCACGCTGGTGGTCAGCATCGAGCCTTCGGCGCAACTGGTCTACACGCCCTACAATGAGGGCACGCTCGACGACAACGATTTGATCGCGGCGTCGTTTCCCCTGAAAATCACGCGCAAGAGCCATGCGCTGACCTGCGAGAAGTCGGCCGCGCTCGACAAGGATCTGCTCGATGGCCTCCGCAGCGTCGGCTTCAAGCTCGACTTCGGCGAGGACAATACCGGCTGGCAGTTCAAGTACCTCTCGCGCGGCGGCGGCTATTACTTCAACGTCGGCTGCTCCGATCTCCTCATCAAACGCGAGATCGCGCTGAAGCAGTTTGCCGATATCGAGACGTTCACCGCCGAAGGCGCGAAAATGAAGAGTGGCGAGACGATCCCTGCCGATCTCATCGTGCTCGCCACCGGATACCGGCCGCAGGAAGAGCTGGTGCAAAAGCTGTTCGGCGAGGTCATCACCAAACGCGTCGGCCGTATCTGGGGTTTTGGCGAGAACCACGAGTTGCGCAACATGTATGTGCGCACCGGACAGCCCGGCCTCTGGTTCATCGCCGGCGGCCTCGCGCAGTGCCGGATCGGCTCGAAACAGCTCGCACTGCAGATCAAGGCGATCGAGGAAGGGCTGATTCCGAGGATTCATGCGCCGACGTTTGAGGCGGCGGTGGCGTGAGATTTATCATCGTCATTTCGGGGCGAGCGCAGCGAGAGCCCGGAATCCATACTCACGACCGCGCCTGCGGCTTGCCGCATTCGCGAAGAAAAAGAAAGGCGCGCTTGCTGCTCTTTTGACTTGCGCGAATGGCCCAGGGGCCAAGCGCGCCGTGGTTATGGATTCCGGGCTCGCCGCTGCGCGGCGCCCCGGAATGACGACTACTAAGGGGGACAAACATGACCGCCATTCTCGGCGCGGGCGAGCATCGCTACCGCGTGGTGGAAAACTGGGGCAAGCTGCCGGACGGCTGGCAGCTCACCGACGTTGCCTCCGTCGCTGTTGACAGCAAGGACCGCGTCTATGTCTTCAATCGCGGCGAGCACCCGATGGTGGTGTTCGATCGCGAGGGCAATTTCATCACCTCCTGGGGCGAAGGCACCTTCTCGCGCGCCCACGGCCTGCACATCGATGCCAACGACCATCTCTATTGCACCGACGACGGCGACCACACCGTGCGCAAATGTGACACCTCAGGCAAGGTGCTGCTCACCATCGGCGTTCCCGGCAAGCCCGCGCCGTTCATGAGCGGCGAGCCGTTTCATCGCTGCACCCACACTGCGCTGTCGCCGAAGGGCGAGATCTATGTCTCTGACGGCTACGGCAATGCCTGCGTCCACAAATTCTCGCCCGACGGCAAGCTCTTGAAGACCTGGGGCGAGCCCGGCACCGATCCCGGGCAGTTCAACATCGTGCACAACATCGTCACCGACGCCGACGGTTTTGTCTATGTCGCCGACCGCGAGAACCATCGCGTGCAGGTGTTCGACGGCAACGGCAAGTACGAGACGCAGTGGAATTTCCTGCACCGCCCTTGTGCGCTGTGCTGTTGCGGCGGCAAGTCGCCGAACTTCATCGTCGGCGAGCTCGGCCCCGGCATGGCGGTCAATCGCAAGGTGCCCAATCTCGGCCCGCGCCTGTCCATCGTCGATGCCAAAGGCAAGCGCATTGCGAAACTCGGCGGCGAGAACGGTCCCGGGCTCGAAGCCGGCAAATTCCTTGCCCCGCACGGCCTCGCGCTGGATTCGACAGGCGCGATCTATGTCGGCGAAGTCGGCGTCACCGACTGGAAGACGAGCTTTCCCGACACCGAGATGCCCGCGCAGGTGCGGGTGAAGCGGTGTCTGCAGAAGCTGGAGAAGGTTGCCTAGCCGACGGGCCTCTCACCGTCATTGCGACGAGCGATAGCGACGACCCGTCTACGCTTGCTGCGCAAGCTACGCCCGGGCTGGGAGTCCGCCGAAGCTCGGAGAGCGAAGGCGGAAGCAATCCAGCTTTCTTGCCGCGGCAAAGCAAGCTGGATTGCTTCGCTTCGCTCGCAATGACGTGGAGAGAGCGTGCGCCTCAATCAACCTTGATATTCGCCGCCTTGATGATCGGCCACCAGCGCTCGGCTTCGGCCTTCTGGAACGCGCGCAGCGCTTCCGGCGATTGCTGCGCCAATGGCGCGGTCTCGATGCCGAGTTCGTCGAAGCGCTGCTTCACCGGCGGCGAGGCCAGCACCTGCACCATGGTGGCGTTCAGCTTGGCGATGACCTCCTTCGGCGTGTTCTTCGGCACCCACAGGCCGTACCAGAGCGATACGGAAAAGCCGGGCAACCCCGCTTCATCCGCGGTCGGAATGTTGGGTGAGGCCTTGAGCCGTGACTTGCTGGTGACGGCAAACGGCTTGGCGCTGCCGGCGGCGAGCATGGAGCGGAAGTTCGACGACGGCTCGATCATGAAATCGATCTGCCCGGACAACAGGTCCTGCATCGCCGGCCCGTTGCCGCGATAGGGCACAAAGGTGAATTTGGTGCCGGTCTCCTTCTGGAAGGCGATGCCGGTGAGATGACCGGTGGCGCCGACGCCGGCAATGCCGACCGAAGCGCCGT
>JAKFVP010000025.1 GCA_021732175.1 Bradyrhizobium sp. | reverse complement strand
GGCTCGCCCGACCTGAGGGCGGTGTGCGAGAGCCATCGCAAGGAACTTGCGGCTGATCTGTTCATCGCCTCCGACGGGCCGCGGCTGTCGGCGCAGCGCCCGACCATTTTCCTTGGCTGCCGCGGCGGCCTGCGCATTCATCTCGACGTGAACCTGCGCGACGGCGGGCATCATTCCGGAAATTGGGGCGGCGTCCTCGCCAATGCCGCGACGATCCTGTCGAACGCGATTGCTTCGCTGGTGAACGTGAAGGGGCAGATGCAGCTTGAGGCGCTGAAGCCGCCGCGGATTTCCAACGCCATCCGCAGCGTGCTGGCCGACGTCAAGGTCGAGCCGACGGCGGATGAACCGCAACTGTCGCCGGACTGGGGCGAGGAGGGGCTTTCGGCCGCCGAGCGGCTCTACGCCTGGAACACGCTGGAAGTGCTGGCGATGTCGGCGGGCAACATCGCGAGCCCTGCCAATGCCATTCCGGGCGAAGCGCATGCGGTGCTGCAACTGCGCTTCGTGGTCGGCACCAGGATCGAGCAGGCGGTCGATGCCGTGCGCAAGCATCTGCATGCGGGCGGCTTCCCGATGGTCGAGGTGAAGGCCGCGCAAAGCTTTGCCGCCTCGCGCACCGATTTCGACAGCCCCTGGATCAACTGGGCCGCGGAATCGATCCGGCAGACCACCGGCAAGGCGCCGGCGATCCTGCCGAATTTCGGCGGCTCATTGCCCAACGATGTGTTTTCGGAAGGGCTGGGGCTGCCCACGATCTGGGTGCCGCATTCCTATCCCGGCTGCTCGCAGCATGCGCCGAACGAGCACATTCTGCTGCCGGTGACGGAGGAAGCGCTCGCCATCATGACGGGCCTGTTCTGGGACCTCGGCGAAAAAGGCAGGAAATCTTGAGTCTCACGAACTTGACCCTGACCGTATCGGATTGGCCGCGACACATGCCACCAAAGGCGTCTTGCGGCTGGTCCGGCTTTCGGGCCATCATGGTCCAATCTGTGCGACCGCCGGCATCTGGCGGGTCGCATTTCCCTGAAAATCCAGCGCCATCTCGTCACTGTCGAAGGAGTACACGCATGAAACGCAGCTACATCATTGGTCTGGCGCTCGCCGCCGCGCTCGGCGCAGGTCAGGCCAGTGCCCAGGAACTGACAGGCACGCTGAAGAACATCAAGGACACCGGCACCATCACGCTCGGCCATCGCGACTCCTCGATACCCTTCTCCTATCTCGACGACAACCAGAAGCCGATCGGCTATGCCATGGACATCTGCATGAAGATTGTCGATGCCGTGAAAAAGGAGCTGAAGCTCGACAAGCTCGAGGTCAAGCTCAACCCGGTGACCTCAGCGACGCGCATTCCGCTGATGGCGAACGGTACGATCGATCTGGAATGCGGCTCGACCACCAACAATGCCGAGCGGCAGAAGCAGGTGTGGTTCACCAATACCCACTTCCTGACCGCGAGCCGCTACGTCTCGAAGAAGGCAAACAAGATAAATACGATCGACGACCTCAAGGGAAAGTCGGTGGTCTCCACCGCCGGCACCACTAACATCAAGCAGCTGACCGAGGCCAACGCTGCGCGCAACCTCAACATCAACATCATCCCGGCCAAGGACCATGCCGAGGCCTTCCTGATGGTGGAGACCGACCGTGCGGTCGCCTTCGTGATGGACGACATCCTGCTGGCGAGCCTTGTCGCCGGCTCCAAGGCGCCGGACGATTACGTCATCTCCAAGGATGCGTTCTCCAAGCCCGAGCCTTACGGCATCATGCTGCGCAAGGATGACGCCGCCTTCAAGAAGGTGGTCGATGCAGCGACCGCCGCGCTCTATACCGGCGGCGAGGGCCAGAAGATCTACGACAAATGGTTCACCCAGAAGGTTCCGCCGAAGAATCTGAACCTGAATACGCCGATCAGCCCCGAGCTGAAGAACGAATTCGCCAAGCCGTCGGATTCGCCGGATCCGGACTCGTACAAGTAAGGCGGTTTCCAAGCGAGCGCCCATGCGATGGCCCGGCCATTGCATGGGCGTTTGAGCTTCAAGCACACGGTGGGGGCCCGTGAACTATAACTGGAACTGGCATATCTTTTTCGAGCCGAACCCGATGGGGACGGGCACCTATCTCGACATGCTACTGTCGGGACTGTGGCTGACCATCAAGACGGCGCTGCTCGCATGGATCATCGCGCTGGTCGCCGGTTCGTTCATCGGCGTGCTGCGGACGCTGCCCTCGAATACGGCGCAGTGGATCGGCTTCCTCTATGTCGAGTTTTTCCGCAACATGCCGTTGCTGGTGCAGCTGTTCCTGTGGTTTTTCGTGCTGCCGGAGCTGCTGCCGCGTGCCGCAGGCCTCTGGCTGAAGCAACTGCCCAACGCGCCGTTCTGGACCGCCGCGATCGGCGTCGGCCTGTTCATGTCGGCACGCGTCGCCGTGCAGCTTGGCGCCGGCATCGCCTCGCTGCCGCGCGGCCAGAAGCAGGCGGCGACCGCGCTGGGCTTAACCACCGCGCAGACCTACCGCTACGTGCTGTTGCCGCTTGCATTCCGGATCGTCCTGCCGCCGCTGACCTCGGAATTCCTCAACACCATCAAGAACACGGCCGTGGCCATCACCATCGGCCTGATCGAACTGACGGGCCAGGCGCGCTCGATGCAGGAATTCTCGTTCCAGGTGTTCGAGGCCTTCACGGCAGCGACCGTGATTTATCTGCTGATCAACTTCATCGTCGTGACAGGCATGCGCTTCCTCGAACGCCGGGTCGCGATCCCCGGCTACATCTCGGGGAAATAGCGCGATGTTTTCCACGCTCGATTTCGACGTCATTCGCCGCTCGATTGGCTACCTGTTCTATGAGGGGATGACGTTCACGCTGACCCTGACGGCGTTGTCGGCGCTGGGCGGGCTGATCTTCGGCACGCTGATCGCGCTGATGCGGCTGTCCGGCTACAAACTGCTCGGCCGCATCGCCGGGCTTTATGTCGACTTCATGCGCTCGCTGCCGCTGGTGCTGGTGATTTTCTGGTTCTACTTCCTCGTGCCCTATATCGGGCAGTGGCTGACCGGCGCCTCGCGGCCGATCAAGGTCGGCGCGTTCTCGTCCTCGCTGATCACCTTCATCATGTTCGAGGCGGCATATTTCTCCGAGATCATGCGCGCCGGAATCCAGTCGATCTCGAAGGGGCAGCCAGCTGCCGCAAATGCGCTTGGCATGACCTACAGCCAGACCATGCGCTACGTGGTGTTGCCGCAGGCGTTCCGCAACATGCTGCCGGTGCTGCTGACCCAGACCATCGTGCTGTTCCAGGACACCTCGCTGGTCTATGTGCTCTCGATTACCGATTTCCTGGGTGCGGCGAGCAAGGTCGCGCAGCGCGACGGACGACTGGTCGAAATGTATCTGTTCGCAGCCGCCGTCTATTTCACCATTTCCTGTTTCGCATCCTGGGGCGTACGGCGCCTGCAGGCGCGTATATCTATCGTCCGCTGAGCATGATCCGGAAAAGTGGGAACCGGTTTTCCGAGGAGATCATGCTCAAAGTAAAGAATGAGATCATGATGCGATCCCGCATCATGATCGGGTGAGGCTGTATGATCGAACTTCGCCACGTCGACAAATGGTACGGGCCGACCTTCCAGGCGCTGAAGGATTGCAGCACCTCCGTCGCCAAGGGCGAGGTGGTCGTGGTCTGCGGTCCGTCGGGCTCGGGGAAATCCACGCTGATCAAATGCGTCAACGCACTGGAGCCGATCCAGGGCGGCGAGATCATCCTCGACGGCATCAAGGTCAACGATCCCAAGACCGACCTGCCAAAGCTGCGCTCGCGCGTCGGCATGGTGTTCCAGCATTTCGAGCTGTTTCCGCATCTGCGCATCATTGAAAACCTGTGCCTGGCGCAGGAGAAGGTGCTGGGCCGATCGCATGACGAAGCCATGGCAAAAGCCATGAAGCTGCTGGAGCGCGTCGGCCTGAAGGAGCACGCGTACAAATATCCGGCTGAACTTTCCGGCGGCCAGCAGCAGCGCGTCGCGATTGCGCGGGCGCTCGCGATGGACCCGATCGCCATGCTGTTTGACGAGCCGACCTCGGCGCTCGATCCCGAGATGATCAGCGAGGTGCTTGACGTGATGGTCGACCTCGCCCGCGAGGGCATGACCATGATGGTGGTGACCCACGAGATGGGATTTGCCAGCAAGGTCGCCCACCGCGTGATCTTCATGGACCGCGGCGAGATCGTCGAGGACGCGCTGAAGGAGGACTTTTTCGGCAAGCCGCGCAGCGACCGGGCGCAGAAATTCCTGTCGAAAATCCTGCAGCATTGAGCCCCCTGTCATTCCAGGCTTTCGCTTCGCGAGCCCCGGAATGACGATGAGGAGGGTTTATCGGCATTAACAATTTGCGTATATGACTGAACCAACAACATCCCGCTTGCGCCACAGGAGACCTCGTTTGGAACCGATCGCTTACGTCAATGGCGCCTTTGTGCCGATCTCGGAGGCCAAGGTCTCGGTGCTCGACCGCGGCTTCCTGTTTGCCGATGGCATCTACGAGGTCGCCGCCGTGCTTGATGGCAAGCTGATCGACAACGCCTCGCATCTGGCGCGGCTGGAGCGTTCGGTCGGCGAGATCGCGCTGAAGCTGCCGGAGAGCCTGACGCGGATCGAGGAGATTCAGAAGGAGCTGGTCAAGCGCAACAACCTCGTCAACGGCATGGTCTACCTCGAAGTGACGCGCGGCGCCGACTCTGGCCGCGACTTCGCCTTCCCCAAGGGCGATGTGAAGCCGACACTGATCATGTTCACCTCGGTCAAGGACATCATCAACGCGCCGTCCGCCAAGACCGGCATCGGTGTGATCACCGTGCCCGACATCCGCTGGGCACGGCGCGACATCAAGAGCGTTGCGTTGCTGGCGCAGGTGCTGGCGAAACAGGCTGCGGCGGAAGCCAATGCGGGCGAAGCCTGGATGGTCGAGGACGGCAAGGTCACCGAAGGCGGCTCGTCGTCGTGCTTCATCCTGACCCAGGACGACGTGATCGTGACCCGTCAGAACGGCAGCGCGATCCTGCCGGGCTGCACCCGCAAGGCGGTGGTGAAGCTCGCCGAAGAACGTCAGCTCCGCGTCGAGGAGCGCCCCTTCTCGGTGGAGGAGGCGCTGGCGGCCAAGGAGGCCTTCATCACCAGCGCGACCGTGTTCGTGCAGGCCGTCGTCTCGATCGATGGCAAGAAGGTCGGCAACGGCAAGCCCGGCCCGATGACGGACCGGCTGCGCGAGATCTACGTCGACTTCGCCAAAGCGACCGCAGTTTAGGCAAGTCCGTCATGGCCGCCAGCAATTGCCGTATGGCTGTGATGCTTGCGGCAGGTCTGCTGGCAATCGCGCAGTCGGAAATTCCCGCTTATGCAGGCTTCCCCGAGCGGATCATCAAGATCGTCGTGCCGCAGGCGCCCGGCGGCGGTACCGATGCGATCGCGCGGGTGCTGGCGCAGGAAATGGCCAAGGACCTCGGCGGTACCGTCATTATCGAGAACAAGGCCGGGGCCGGCACCATCGTCGGCACGCAGGCGGTGGTGACCAGCGAGCCTGACGGTCACACCTTGCTGATGGGCACCTTTGCCAGCGCCGTCAATTCGAGCCTCGTCGCCAAACTGCCCTATGACGTGCACCGCGATCTTGCGCCCGTCGCGCTGGTGGCCCGCGCCTTCAACATCGTCGTGGTCAATCCGAAGTCGCCGCTGAAATCGGTCGCCGACCTGATCGCCGCGGCCAAGGCCGAGCCCGGAAAACTTTCATACGGCACTTACGGGACGGGCACGTCGGCGCATCTCGGCGGCGAATTGTTCAAGAGCTTGGCCGGGGTCGACATGACGGCGGTGCCTTACAAGGGATCGGCGCCAGCCATCACCGACCTGCTCGGCGGGCAGATCCAGGTGATGTTCACGACGGTGTCGAGCGCGGCGGCCTTGATCGAGGCCGGCCAGTTGCGCGCGCTGGCGGTGACATCGGCAGAGCGCTCGCCTGCGTTCCCGCAATTGCCGACGGTCGCGGAAGCCGGCGTGCCCGGCTACGTGCTGGAGAACTGGTACGGCCTGTTTGCGCCCGGCAAGACGCCGCCCGACATCATCGGCCGCCTCAACCGCGCCGCCGGCAAGGCCTTTCAGTCCGAAGCCTTCCGGAAGATCGCTACGAACGAAGGCCTCGTCATGGTCCCGGCGCCGCCGGAGGAATTTGCCCGCTACTTCCGGGGCGAAGAGGCGCGCTGGCGCAAACTGATCCAGGACGCCGGCATCAAGGCGGACTAGAGCATGATCCGGAAAAGTGTGCCGCGGTTTTCCGAAAAGATCATGCTCAAACAATAGGCCCGTTCCCAGCGCGGCGGTTCTGCGATAGCATCGCGCCCCGCCATGTATGTCAGCGCTGCAGAAAGCCGGGTGCTGTCGCGGATCTTCGGACTGCTCGCCGAAGATCTCGGCGAACATGACGTGCGCGAAGCCGTCGGGCATCATTTGCTGGAGCTGTTGCAGGCCGACTACTACGCCTCCTATGTCTGGCAGGACAAATCCGGCCGCTTCGACAAGGCCGCCTTCCTCAACATGGACCCGAAGAACCTCGCGGCCTATGAGGCATATTTCCAGTATCACGATCCCATCACGTTCAAGCTGCAGGCATGCCGCGAGGCGACGCTGGTCACCCAGGTGATGCCGCAGCGCGAGTTGATGCGCACCGAGTTTTTCAATGACTTCCTCGCCCGCGACGGCCTGCACTGGGGCGTCAATGCCTACAGCTATGTCGGCGATCGCAATATCGGCGACGTCAGGATCTGGCGCAGCCGCAGGCGCGAGAATTTCGATGCGCATACGCTGGAGCTGCTGCGCCTGATCGAGCCTGCCTTCACCGGCGCGCTGGCCCGCGCCGAAGGCGTACTTGCGGAGGCCGTCGGCAATGCGCCGTCGGCCGGGCTGAAACTCTCCGCACGGGAGTTCGAGATCGCCCGCATGATCGCCGACGATCTCAGCGACAAGGAGATCGCCTGGCGCCTCGGCGTCGAGATTTCGACCGTGCGCACGCATCTGAAGCGTATCTTCGC
>JAKFVP010000081.1 GCA_021732175.1 Bradyrhizobium sp. | reverse complement strand
GCCGTGCGGTCCGGCCCTGGCGGTCCAAAACGTAGAACTGGTAGTTGCTGTCCATCATCGCCCCCCGACGCGCCGGTACTGATCGCAGGTTCCCTTCCGATTGCGGCAATTTCCCATCGGGAAAAAAGGCGGAAAAAGGGATTCCCGGAATCAATTGCGGCAGGGGATAAGTGTTCGCGGGTGCAACACGGACGCGCTCGCGATCAGGCGCCGGCCATCATGTCATAGGCCAAAAGGTCAGCGCCGGCCTCCGCCGCATCCATGATCCGCTTGCCGATCAGGTCGCGCAGCGTCTCCGAGGTGCCGCCGCCGAGTGTGCCGTAGCGCGCGCCGCGATAGAGCCGCGAGACCGGATATTCGTCGGTGAAGCCGAATCCGCCGTGCAACTGGATCGCCTCCGACGTCACCCGCATGGACATCTCGTTGCAGGTGATCTTGGCGACCGCCGCCATCAGCGGATCGGGAAAGGGACTTGCCGTGATGCAGGCGCGGTAGAGGATGCTGCGGGCGGTCTCGATCTCGCGGTACATCTCGGCGAGCTTCCAGCGCGCACCCTGATAGTCGCCGATCGGTTTGCCGAACACCGTGCGCTCCCGCACGTAATTGCGCGCTTCCTCGAAGGCGCCTTCGGCAAGGCCCAGCGAGATGCTCGGATTGAGGCAGCGCTGGGTGTTGAAGGCGGCCAATAGCTTGCGAAAGCCGTCCTCGCGAATGACGAGGTTTTCCAGCGGCAGTTCGCAGCCGTTGAACTGGATCTCGTGCAGGTTCTCACCGCCCATCGTGTGGTAGGTGCCGGTCACCTCGAAGCCGGGCGTGCCCGCCTCCAGCAGGACGCAGCCGATACCCTCGCGGCCTGGCTTGCCGTCAATGCGGGTGAAGATAACGAACATGCCGGCTTCCCTTGCCCGGCTGATCAGCGTCTTGGTGCCATTGAGAATGACGCGGTCACCCTTGATGACGGCGTTGGTGCGGTAGTTGGCGACATCGGTGCCGGCGTGCGGCTCGGTCATGCAGACGGCGAGGATGCATTCGCCGGAGATGACTTTCGGCAGGATTTTCGCGCGAATGGATTGCGGCGCATATGTCGCGATGACGCGGGTCTGCACGCCGGCTTCGCCCAAGGTCGCCATCGCGGTCACGTAACAGGTCTTCGCGATCTCCTCGAGGATCAGCGCAGTGTCGAACACCGGCAAGCCGAGGCCGCCATATTCTTCGGGAACGGACATGCCGAGCACGCCGATCGCGGCGAGCTTCTTCATGTTCTCCCAGGGGAACGTGCCGTCCATGTATTTCGGCGCGTTGGCCTTGAATTCGCCTTGCGCCAGTTCTCGCACCGCAGCGATCATCCGACGCTGCTGTTCGCTGAGCTGGAAGTCCATTGCTTGTCCTTGACGTGAAAACGGCTATGGCGGGCCGGACGATTATAGGTCATTTTTGCATGCGCACCCGGGGATAACACCGGGGCCGGGGAGATGCCTGTCATGATCCGGGCCGGAGCATTGCTTGCTGCGTTTTTCGCTGCAGCGCTTGTCCTCGCCAGTCCCGCAGCGCGCGCAGAAGGCTATCCGTCCAGACAGATCACCCTGATCATTCCGTTTGCGCCCGGCGGCTCGAACGATCTGGTCGGCCGCGCCATCGGCAAGAAGCTCTCGGAGGTGTGGGGCCAGCAGGTCGTGGTGGAAAACCGCGGCGGCGGCGGCACCCTGATCGGCGCCGGCGCCGTGGCGAAAGCTCCACCAGATGGCTACACGCTGCTCTTGGTGTCGCCGACCTTCACCATCAATCCTGCGGTCCGCAAGACCATGCCGTTCGATCCGGCGAAGGATTTCACGCCGGTCGCCTTCCTCGGCCGCGCGCCGCTCCTGGTCACGACGGCGAACAAGCTGCCGGTCGCATCCGCGGGCGAGCTGTTCGCGCTGGCCAAAGCCAGGCCCGGCCAGATCACCTACGCCTCGGCAGGTCTTGGCAGCATCAACCAGATTTCGACCGAGCTGATCGCGCTGGCAGCGGGCGTAAAACTCTCGCATGTGCCCTACAAGGGCGGCGCGCCGGCGCTCAACGATCTCGTCGGCGGCCATGTCGACATGTTCGTATCGAGCATTCCGCAGGCGCTGCAGCTGGTGCGCAGCGGCCAGATCAGGACGCTTGCGGTGACGAGCAGCAAGCGATCGGCGATCCTGCCTGACGTGCCAACCTTGGCGGAATCAGGCACGCCGGGCGCCGATGCCGAGACGTGGTGGGGCATCGCGGGACCCGCCGGGATGCCGGCTGACATCGTCAACGCGCTGAATGCGGAGATCAACAAGGCCCTCGCCTCGCCCGAAGTCACCACCTTTCTCACCCTCGAGGGCGCCGAAGCCGAAGCCATGACGCCGAAGCAATTCGGCGACATGATGCGGGCGGAGACGGCGCGCTGGACCAAGGTCGCACGCGAGGCGAAAGTGTCTATCGAGTAGAATAAGAGCGCCTAATCGTCCCGCTGCACCAGTTCGAACGTGATCCCTTCCGGGCCCTCGAACAGCCGCAGCTTGCGGCTGATGTAGTCCATCTCCTCGCTCAGCATGGTGACGCCGTTGGCTGTGAGGTGCGCAGTGGTTTCCTCGATGTCATCGACGCGGAAGGCCAGGTGATTGAAGCCGAGCTTGCGCAAATTGGTCGGGTGCGCGCCGGGATCGCTGCCCGCAGGGCCGTCGAACGCCAAAAGCTGGATCTCGAAATGCGGCTCCGCACCTTCGAGCACCAGAGTGATGTGCTGCGCCTTCATCGCCGGCATGCCCATGTAGCGGGCAGGCACGCCGCCGTCGATCGTCGCGACGTGATCCTTCCTGAAGCCGAGCAGCGCGAAGAACGCGATCGCCCTGTCCGCGTCCGCCACCGCGATCGTCACGTGATCCGGATTGCGTATCATCTGGTCGCTCCCTGCACCGAGCGCGCGACCGATGGTGCGGCAATGCCTGCCGACCACGCAACGGAAATTTGCGGAAAGTTACTGCTTCGGCGCGGCGGCGGCGGTGGCCATGTATTTCGTATAGAACTCGGCAACCCGCGCGCGCCACATGCCGATGAACTGCGCCGATGTCACATTCTCCACCGACTTCCATTCCTTCTTCAGGACCGGAAGGGTATTGCCCCA
Organism: Bradyrhizobium sp.; assembly: GCA_021732175.1. Taxonomy (GTDB): domain Bacteria; phylum Pseudomonadota; class Alphaproteobacteria; order Rhizobiales; family Xanthobacteraceae; genus Bradyrhizobium. The sequence goes on along the minus strand of JAKFVP010000081.1, from coordinate 3,960 downwards.
GATCGCGCGCCGGCACCACTTCTCGCCCTTCTCCTTGCCTTCCTTGGTGGCGCACATGGATTTCCAGGCGGTGCGGTCGGGCCGGCTGATGTGCTCGGCGGCGCCTTCCCATCCCTGCTGATGAATCAAATAGAGATCGCTCAGGTCCGGCGTGCGGCCCGTAACCCATCCGAACAGGACGCCTTCGGTGATGATCTTGTAGGCGGCCGCAACGGCGTTGTCGCGCGGACTGCGGATCTGCCCGAAGCCGAATTTGCCGAACTCGTATTCGCTGAGCTGAAACAGGCCGATATAGGAACCCGTGCGCTGATTGGGGTTGAAGCCGGACTCGATCTTGGCAACCGCCTTCATGTAGTTGAAATCGAGACCGAACGCGTCGGACGCGCGCTTGATCTCCTCGACCGGCGTTCCCACAGGAATGTCCTTGAGCGAACGCAGCACGGTCTCCGCCGGCTTCTCGGCGGGCGGGATTTCGGACCAGATGTAATAGGTGAGATAGCGGAAATCCTGCATCGGCGGCGCAGCGTTGGCGACATCATTGGAGGGATCGACGGATGCATTGCGTGTTGCGGGCATCGCGACATCATGCGGGCTCAGCGACGCCAGTTTCATCCCGGGCGAATAGCCGACCATTTCCGCGCGGGCCATCAACGGCCCGGAGACCGACCCGGTCACAAGGCCAGGCCCTGCCAGCGCGGTTTCTGCCCCGGCCGATGCCTGCTTCGGCACGGCGGCGGAGAGCAGCGGCATCACGGATTTCGCAGGCGCTTCCAGCGCGGCCGCTGCAGGCGCTGCGTCCGGTGCGGTCGCGACCGGACTTCTTCCGGACGCGAGATAAATTCCCGCGGATGCCAACGCACCCATGATGCAGGCGACTTGCCAGGCTTTCATTTGCCCCCGACTCCGCGGCTCGATTCCGACAGACGCTACACGCATGTGCGCCGACGTCCAAGGTACGTCGGCGGCGTTAACTATTTCCAACTGAAGGAAAAATGGGCCGATTCCGGGGCAAAAGTGCGGTTCCCTCCCCACTCTTGCCAGGCCTCCCGCCCCGCTCAGACCGCCTCGGTCCAGCTTTCCGAGAAAGCCAGCGCCGATGTCGAGAACCGCCGCCCTTCGCGCTCGCGCTTCCAGGATTGCCCCTTGGCCTCGACGCCGTTGCGGACGAGGCGCGTGCCGAGCGCCGGGATCAACACCGTGCAGACGCCGTAGCGCCGGCCCGGAATCTGGTTCGGCTGCGAATGGATCAGCAAGGGCTCGCCGATATCGAACCAGGTGAGCGCGATGTCTTCGCCGTGCGCCTTGACGTATTCGGTCCAGAAGGAGCGGACATCGCCGGCTTTGGAAAACGTCGCGTCCGCACAGGGAATGGTCGTGTCGGATAATTCGGCATTGAGCATGCCTTGCACCGTCGTCTGCAGCCAGCGCGCCATCGCGATGTTGTCGGAATAGATGCGCCAGCGCCCTTCGGTCAGTTCGCTCTTGAGATAAAGGACATGGCCGGGTCCGGCCGGCGAAAAGATGATCCGCCAATAGCTCGCATCCGTCGAGTTCGGATCGCCATCCTTCAAGCTCAGGCGGATGAACGGATTCTCGCCCGTCAGGATCGTCGTGTTGGGATCGGCAATGCTCATGTGACTGGTCTCCCTTCAACTGGACTCTGGCGACGCGCTCGATCGCCCTGCAATCACTCCGACGGCTTCACGCCGAGATCGCGAAGGATTCGCAGCATCACGTCGCTGTCGCGCTTGAAAATGCGATTCGTCGTTTCGAAATCGGCCGGCGACGACAGGATGAAGTTGGTCAGCATCTGCTGGACGCGCGGGTCCGATCCGCCCGCAATCAGCATCGGCGCGAGCTTCTCCACGATCTCCTTCGGTGTGGCTGACGGGACCGCGAAGGTGGTGAAGGCACGCAAATCGTAGAAGTCGCCGACGGCGCCCTGCTCGGTCATGGTCGGTGTATCCGGATAGGGCGGCAGGCGGCTGCCGACCACGCCGATCAAATTGCCCGTTCCGGCCTGGATGACGGGGGCCGCCGCGGCGTAGCTGCCGGCGGCGCCGTCCAGCGTTTGGCCGGCGATGTCGTTCCACATCGGCGCCTCGCCGCGATACTGGATGACCTGAAACTTGATGCCGTATTGCTTGGCGATGGTCTCGATCAGGACATGCGGTGTTGAGCCTACGCCATATGATCCCCAATTGATGCTGCCGGCTTTCTTCGCGTAGTCGATGAACTCGCGGAGGTTCGTCGCCCCGGTCTTCTTCGCCGCCACGACCGGACCGCCGGCGCCGCTGACCATGGTGAGATAAACGAAATCCTTTTCGGGATCGTAGGGCAGATCCTTCACCGTGACGCGGTTCTGGATCAGCGACGACGAGATCGTGCAGAGGATGGTGGTGCCGTCAGGGTCCGAGCGCTTGGCTTCGGTCACGCCGATGACGCCGCCGGCGCCGGCCTTGTTTTCGACGATCACAGGCTTTCCCACCTGCCGCGCCAGATAATCGCCGAACGCACGTGCAATGCCGTCAGTCTGGCCGCCCGCCGGATACGGCACGAGAATGCGGATCTGGCGCGCGGGCCAGGCCGATTGCGCGCTGGTCTTGCCGGGCAGGACGGACAAGGCCGCCGCGCCGGTCACGAAGGTTCGCCGTGTCAGCTTTTTCATTTTCCCGCCCGTCAATCCCTGTCGCTCAATGAAAGATGCGCCCGGCATCGATGACGACGGTCTGCCCGGTCATGGTCTCGGTGCGGCACATCGTGACCACCATGTCGGCGCAGTCGTCCTTGTCGGCGGCTTTCTTCAGTAGCGAAGAGGATGCCGAACGTTCGATCTGCTCGGACTTCAGGTTAGCCGTCGCGCGCGTGCCTTCCAGCAGGCCCGGCGCGACGCAGTTGACCAGCGTCTCCGGCGCCAGCGCCACCGCCATGCACTTGGTTAGATGTATGAGCCCGGCCTTCGACACGGCATAGGCGATGGACGAGCCGGTGGGGCTCAGCCCCGCGACCGAGGAGATGTTGACGATGCGGCCGCGCCCCTGCGCCTTCATGACCGGCGCGACCGCCTTGGTGAGGCGCATCGGCCCCGTGAGGTTGACGGCCATGATCCGGTCCCACACCTCCATCGACAGACTGTCGAGATCGCCGAAGGGGATCGAGAGGTTGTAGGCGGCGTCATTGATGAGGATATCCAGACGGCCGAAGGTTTTGGTGACCTCGCCGACCAGCCCGTCCACGGCCGCGGCGTCGGTGATGTCACAGCCGAACGCATGCGCGTTGACCTGGTAGCGCTGCTTCAGCTCGCCCGCAACGCCTTCCGCCTGCTCGCGGCTTTTGGCGTACATCGCAGCGATATGCGCGCCCTCCTCCGCGAGCGCATGGCAGATGCGCTGCCCCAGCCCGCCATTGCCGCCCGTCACCAGTGCCACCGCGCCCTTCAGGTCCATTATTTTTCTCCCTCTATTTCTCCGTTCGTCATTGCGAGGAGCGACAGCGACGACCCGTCTACGCTTGCTGCGCAAGCTACGCCGGGCTGGAAGTCCGCCGAAGCTCAGAGAGCGAAGGCGGAAGCAATCCAGCTTGCTTGTCGCGGCGAAGCTGGATTGCTTCGCTTCGCTCGCAATGACGATCTGGTCAAATGACTCTTGCCTCTCGCAACGCCGCGATCTCCGCTGCGGAATAGCCGAGCCCCGCCAGCACCACATCGGTGTGCTCGCCGAGCGTCGGCGGACGGCTCGCGATTTCTCCCGGTGTTTCCGACAGCCGCACCGCGGCGCGCGCGACCGGGGCGGACTTCGGCAAGCCCGGATAATCGATTTCCTGCAGGAAGCCGGCGGCGCGGATGTGCGGGTGATCGAGCGCCTGCTGCGGGCTCAAAACCGGGCCCGCCGGAATCATCGCCTTGCCCAGCGTGTCGACGGCTTCCTGACTCGTGCGCTCGGCGCACCAGCGCGCCATCCG
>JAKFVP010000077.1 GCA_021732175.1 Bradyrhizobium sp. | reverse complement strand
GGGTCTGCCTCAACAAGACCCTCACCCGATTTGCATCTGACGATGCAAATCGACCTCTCCCTTTCAGGGAGAGGTGAAGAAAAAGAAGGGAGCGCGTCGTGACTGGGCCACTGCTGATCGAACACCAGGATGGCGTCGACTGGGTGACGCTCAATCGCCCCGACAGGCTCAACGCGCTCGATCCCTCCCTGATCGACGCCCTCAACACCTATTTCCAGGGTCTGCAGCGCAACCGCGACACCCGCGTGGTCGTGCTGAAGGGGGCCGGCGCAAACTTCTGCGCCGGGCTCGATCTGAAACACGCCATGAAGCGCCGCGCCGGGCAGCAGGAGCCGCCGGGTGTGACCGAGTCGCTGGATTCGCAGCGGCGCATTGCCGACATCGTGATGCTGATGCGCCGCTGTCCGCAGCCGATCATCGCGCTGATCCAGGGCGCGGCGGCCGGCGGCGGCTTTGCGCTGGCGCTCGCGGCCGACATCCGCATCGCCGCCAGGGGCGCGCGGATGAACTGCGCCTTCATCAAGCTCGGGCTCGGCGGCTGCGACATCGGCACCAGCTATTTCCTGCCGCGCCTCGTCGGCGTGTCCGTCGCCTCCGAACTGATCCTCACCGGCCGTTTCATCGGCGCCGAGCGCGCGCTCGCGGTCGGGCTCGTCTCCGAGCTCGTGGATGACGCCGCCGCGCTCGATGCCGCGGCGGAACCCTATGTCGACGCGATGCTGACGGCCTCGCCCGTGGGCCTTCGGCTGTCGAAGGAATGCCTCAACATGGCCGTCGATGCCGGCTCGATCGAGGCTGTCATCGCGATGGAAGACCGCAACCAGGTGCTGTGCAGCCGGTCGGAGGATTTCGGCGAAGGCATCAGGGCCTTCCTCGAAAAGCGAAAGCCTGTCTATATCAGGCGCTGACAAGAAGAACCGATAACGAAAAAGAATTCCGGGAGACGCAATAAATGAGTGGCAGTGCAGCGGCGGTGCTGACCAAGCCGGCCTTTCGCAAGATCGAATGGCTGCCGCGCGACATCGACGTCGAGCGCCGCCCGGACGGCGTTATCGTCCTGAAGTCGCGCATCCCGCTGCAGCCCTATGAGAAGCACATCCCGGCATCGCTGGCGAAATGGGCGAAGCAGGCGCCCGATCGCATCTGGCTGGCGCAGCGCGGCGGCCCCGAGCGGAACTGGCGCAAGGTTTCCTACGGCGAGGCCAAGCGCATTGTCGACGGCCTGACGCAGGGGCTGCTCAACCTTGGCCTTGCCGAAGGCCGCCCGGTCACGATCCTGTCAGGCAATTCCATCGAGCACGCGCTGATGACGCAGGCCGCGATGCAGGCGCGGCTTCCGGCGGCGCCGGTGTCGCCGGCCTATTCGCTGATGAGCCAGGATCACCTCAAGCTCAAATATCTCTTCGACCTGGTGAAGCCCGCGGTCGTGATGGTGCAGGACGGTCCGACCTTCGAGAAGGCGCTGAAGGCGCTGGATCTGACCGGCGTCACCGTTGTGCATGTGCTGCGGCCCTGCGAAGGCATCAAGAGCGTTTCGTTCGCCGATCTGGCGGCAACGCCGGTCACCAAGGCGGTCGAGGAATCGATCGCCAAGATCACACCGGACACCGTCGGCAAGCTGCTGTTCACCTCGGGCTCCACCGGCATGCCCAAGGCCGTCATCAACACCCAGGAGATGATGTGCGCCAATGCGGCGATGATGATGCAGGTTCGCCCGCGCGATCCGAACGGGCCGGTCGCAACCATGCTGGACTGGATGCCGTGGAATCACACCATGGGCGGCAACGCGGCGTTTCATCCGATCCTTGTCGATGGCGGCACGCTCTATATCGATGACGGCCGCCCGATGCCCGGTCAGTTCGACGAGACGCTGCGCAATTTGCACGAGGTGTCGCCGACCTATTACGCCAACGTGCCGGCCGGCTATGCCGCGCTCGCCGCGGCCATGGAAAAGGACGATGCGCTCTGCCGCAGCTTCTTCAAAAATCTGACCGTCATGGCCTATGGCGGCGCGCGGCTGCCCGACGATCTCTATGACCGCATGCAGGCGCTGGCGGTGAAGACCACCGGCGAGCGCATCGTGTTCTACACCGGCTGGGGCTCGACCGAGACCGCGCCGACTTCGACCGGCACCTATTGGGACACCGAACGCGTCGGCCTGATCGGCCTGCCGTTCCCCGGCGTCGAATTGAAAATGGTGCCGTGCGGCACGAAATACGAGCTGCGCCTGCGCGGCATCAACGTGACGCCGGGCTATTTCGGCCAGCCCGAGCTGACCAGGAAGATGTTCGACGAGGAAGGCTATTACTGCATCGGCGATGCCGGCATCTTCGTCGATGACAGCGATCCCCTGCAGGGCATCATCTTTGCCGGCCGCGTGGTGGAGGATTTCAAGCTCACGACCGGCACCTTCGTCCATGTCGGCTCGCTCCGTACCGATGCGATCGCCGCTGCAACGCCCGTTGTGCACGACGCGCTGGTGGCGGGGCAAGACCGCGAATTCATTGGCCTCCTGGCCTGGCCCAATCTGCACGCCTGCCGCCAGATCGTCGGCAACCCCGATGCAACTTTCGAGGATGTCGTGAAGCATCCCGAAGTGATTGCTTGCTTCAAGCGCGGGCTGGAAGCGCATAACGCGTCCTCCACCGGCAGCAGCATGCGCATCGCGCGCGCCATGCTGATGGCCGAGCCGCCCTCCATCGACGGCAACGAACTCACCGACAAGGGCTACATCAACCAGCGCGCGGGCCTCGAGCGCCGCGCCGATCTGGTCGCACGGCTCTATGCCGCCAAACCTGACAAGGACGTGATCATTTTGCAATGAAAGCGCAACTCTTTCACCTCGTCATTCCGGGACGCGCCTCTTGGCGCGGGCCCGGAATCCATACTCCCGATCGTGGTTATGGATTCCGGGCTCGTGCTTCGCACGCCCCGGAATGACGAAAGATAATGACGATAGGTAAAAGGTAACCCGCCATGAACTTCGATTTCTCCGACGACCAGAAGCAGATGCGCGATGCCGCGCGGAAATTCCTGACTGAGCAGTGCCCGCCGAAGGCGGTGCGCGCCGTGCTCGATGGCAAGGCCGCCTATGACAAGGCGCTGTGGAAGGGCCTCGCCGAGATGGGGTTCCTCGGCGTTGCGATCCCCGAGCAGTTCGGCGGCGCGGGCGCGGGTCACCTCGAGCTTTGCGTGATCGCCGAAGAGATGGGCCGCGCCATTGCGCCGGTGCCGTTCTCCTCGACGGTTTATCTCGCCGCCGAGGCGCTGCTGATCGCGGGCTCGGACGCGCAGAAGCAGAAGTGGCTGCCGAAGATCGCGGCCGGTGAAGCCATCGGCACGCTGGCGCTGTTCGAAGGCGCCGGCAATCCTTCGCCGAAGGCAATCAAGCTCGCGGCATCGGGCGGCACGCTCAATGGCGTCAAGAAGCCGGTGCCTGATGGCGCGATTGCCGACTTTGCGGTGGTTGCCGCGCGCACCGGTTCGACGGGACGTGAGTCCGATATTTCCCTGTTCCTGGTCGACCTCAAGGCCGGCGGCGTCGAGGTCAAGGAATTGACCAATGTCGACCTGACCCGCGGCCAGGCCGAGCTCACCTTCAAGAACTGCAAGGCCGAGCCGCTGGGAGCTGCCGGCGAAGGCTGGGGCGTCATCACGCAGGTGCTGGACCGCGCCGCGGTGCTGCTCGCCTTCGAGCAGGTCGGCGGCGCCGACCGCGCGCTGGAGATGGGCCGCGACTATGCGCTCGACCGCGTCGCCTTCGGCCGTCCCATCGGCTCGTTCCAGGCGATCAAGCACATGCTGGCCGACATGTATGTGTCGGCGACGCTGGCGCGCTCCAACTGCTATTACGGCGCCTGGGCGCTCTCGACCAATGCCGGCGAACTGCCGGAGGCGGCCGCTGCCGCGCGCATCAGCGCGACGCAGGCGTTCCAGCATTGCGCCAAGAACAACATCCAGGTGCACGGCGGCATGGGTTTCACCTGGGAGTTCGACTGCCACATGTACTACCGCCGCGCCAATGCCACCGCGCTGACGCTCGGCTCGCTCTCCTATTGGGAAGACGCGCTGATCGACCGCATGCGCAAGAAGAACGCGGCATAAGGGACGACGTCCATGAACTTCGACGACACCCCGCAGGAAGCCGCATTCCGCGCCGAGGCAAAAGCCTGGATCGCGGCCAATGCGCCGAAGCAGTATGAAGAAGAACTCCGCAAGGCCTCGCTCGGCCGCACCGTGATCAAGGGCGTCAACCTGCTCGAAGCCGCCAAGGCGTGGCAGAAGAAGAAGGCTGACGCCGGCTGGGCTTGCCTGCACTGGCCGAAGGAATATGGCGGCCGGGGTGCTTCGCCGATCGAGCGCGTGATCTGGACGCAGGAGGAGGGGCCGTTCGGCAATCTCTCCCGCGTCTTCATCATCGGTCACGGCATGTGCGGTCCGACCATGATGGCGTTCGCCGGCGAGGAGCAGAAGCGCAAATACCTGCCGCCGCTCGCCTCGGGCGAGAAGATCTGGTGCCAGCTGTTCTCCGAGCCCGCCGGCGGTTCCGACGTCGCCGGCCTGCGCACGCGCGCGGAAAAGCAGGGCGATGAGTGGGTCGTCAACGGCCAGAAAATCTGGACCTCGGGCGCGCACTATTCCGACTACGGCATCCTGCTGACCCGCACCGATCCGACCGTGCCCAAGCACAAGGGCCTCACCATGTTCTTCCTGGACATGAAGAGCCCGGGCGTCGAAGTGCGGCCGATCAAGCAGGCCAGCGGCCAGTCCGACTTCAACGAAGTCTACTTCACTAATGTGCGCATTCCCGACTCGCAGCGCCTCGGCGCCGTCGGCGACGGCTGGAACGTCTCGCTGACCACGCTGATGAACGAGCGCATGTCGATCGGCGCCGGTGTCGCCACCGGCTTCCCCGAGCTGTTCGAGTTCTGCAACAGCCTGATGCTGGAAGACGGCCCCGCCATCGAGGACCGCAATGTGCGCTCGAAGCTCGCGAACTGGGCGGTGAAGGCGAGCGGCCTGAAATACACCAGCATGCGGACGATCTCGGCGCTGTCCAAGGGCGAGCGGCCGGGTCCGGAAAACTCCATCGGCAAGCTCGTCGCCGCTTCGATGATCCAGGATGTCGCGATGTATGCGCTGGATCTGCAGGGCGCGGCAGGCGTCGTCAGCAGTCCAGAGGACGCCGAAGTCGCCGGCAAATTCCAGGCGATGCTGATGCGTGCGCCCGGCACCCGCGTCGAGGGCGGCACCGACGAGATCATGCGCAACATCATCGCCGAGCGCGTGCTCGGCCTGCCCGGAGACATCCGCGTCGACAAGGACGTGCCGTTCAACCAGATCCCGACCAAGGGAAGAGCTTAACAGTTTCCGTCATTCCGGGGCGCCGCGCAGCGGCGAACCCGGAATCCAGAGGTTTTAGATCGAGATTCCGGGTTCGCGCTTCGCGCGCCCCGGAATGACAGGGAAGGAGAGAGGTTCGCCATGAATTTCGACGATACGCCGCAGGAAGCCGAATTCCGCGCTACCGCCCGCAAATGGATCGCCGCCAACGCGCCGAAGGAGTTCGAGGAAGAACTCTCGAAGTCTTCGCTCGGGCGCATCCGGCTTGCCAAGCACGACATGGTCGATGTCGGCAAGGCCTGGCAGAAGAAGAAGGCCGATGGCGGCTGGGCCTGCCTGCACTGGCCGAAGGAATATGGCGGCCGCGGCGCGACGCCGATCGAGCGCGTGATCTGGCAGCAGGAAGAGGGCGTCTACGGCAAGCTGACCCAGCCGTTCCAGATCGGCGAGGGCATGTGCGGCCCGACCGTGATGGCCTGGGGCAGCGAGGACGCCAAGCGCCGCTATCTGCCGAAGCTCGCCTCGGGCGAGGAAATCTGGTGCCAGCTGTTCTCCGAACCTTCTGCCGGCTCCGACGTGGCGGGCCTGCGCAGCCGCGCCGAGAAGAAGGGCGACAACTGGGTCGTCAACGGCCAGAAGATCTGGACCTCGGGCGCGCATTATTCCGACTACGGTCTCCTGATCGTGCGCACCGATCCGAACGTGCCGAAGCACAAGGGCCTCACCATGTTCTTCCTCGACATGAAGAGCCCGGGCGTCGAAGTGCGGCCGATCAAGCAGGCCAACGGCATGCAGGAATTCAACGAGGTCTATTTCACCGACGTCGTCATTCCCGACAGCCAGCGGCTCGGCGCGGTCGGCGAGGGCTGGAATGTGTCGCTGACCACGCTGATGAACGAGCGGATGTCGATCGGCGCGCGGCTCGCCACCGGCGTGCCCGAGATGTTCGAGTTCTGCTCCAATTTGATGCTCGAAGACGGTCTTGCGATCGACGACCGCGGCGTGCGCTCGAAGCTTGCGAGTTGGGCGGTGAAGTCGAACGGGTTGAAATACACCAGCTACCGCGCGATCTCGGCGCTGTCGAAAGGCGAGCGTCCGGGCCCGGAAAATTCCATTGGCAAGCTGGTCTCCGGCATGATGCTGCAGGATATCGCCGCCTTCGCCATGGATTTGCAGGGCGCGGCCGGCTCGCTCACCGGCGAGTCCGAAGAGGAAGCGCGCGGCCAGTTCCAGCAGATGCTGCTGTCCTCGCCCTCGATGCGCATCGCCGGCGGTACCGACGAAGTGCTGCGCAACATCATCGCCGAACGCGTGCTCGGCCTGCCCGGCGATATCCGGGTCGACAAGGACGTACCCTTCAACAAGATCCCGACCAAGGGACGCTGAGAGATCACGACTCTCTCATCCCCTCCCCCTGCAAGGGGGAGGGTTAGGGAGGGGGTCAGCCGCTTGCGCTAAACTGAGAGAAGACCCCCACCCGGCGCTACGCGCCGACCTCCCCCTTTCAGGGGGAGGTGGAAATCAAACTGGACACAGACCATGGCAGATGCGGCCGCTACTGCACCAAAATCCCACTACTCCACCAACGACCGTATCGGCGTGCTCGAAGAACTCCTCGGCGAGCGCTACTCGGTCCGCGCCTTCCTGCCGCAGCCGGTGCCGCGCCAGACCATCGAACGTCTCCTCGCCGCAGCACAGCGCACCGCGTCCTGGTGCAACAGCCAGCCCTGGCAGGTCATCATCGCCAGCGGCGAGGCCAAGGAG
>JAKFVP010000548.1 GCA_021732175.1 Bradyrhizobium sp. | reverse complement strand
GGCTGATGCATGCGCTGGCGGCACGCAAGGCCAAGGTCAACGCGGTCGGCGCCATCGGTCTGGTCGAGAACATGCCCGACGGCAACGCGCAGCGACCGGGCGACATCGTCACCTCGATGTCGGGCCAGACCATCGAGATCATCAACACCGATGCCGAAGGGCGTCTCGTGCTGGCCGACGTGCTCTGGTACGTCGCCAAGAAGTTCAAGCCGAAATTCATGGTGGATCTGGCGACGCTGACCGGCGCGATCATGGTTTCGCTCGGCACCGAATATGCCGGCATGTTCTCCAACAATGACGAGCTGTCCGAGCGCCTGAGCAAGTCGGGCGAAGCCACCGGCGAAAGGGTCTGGCGCATGCCGCTTGGGCCCGAATACGACAAGCTGATCGATTCGCAATTCGCCGACATGAAGAACACCGGCGGCCGCTACGGCGGCTCGATCACGGCGGCGCAATTCCTGCAGCGCTTCGTCGACGGCACGCCGTGGGCGCATCTCGACATCGCCGGCACCGCGATGGGCGCGCCGAAGACCGACATCAATCACAGCTGGGGCTCGGGCTACGGCGTTCGCCTGCTGGAGCGCCTGGTGGCGGAGCACTACGAAGCAAAGAAATGACCGAAGTCCTGTTCTATCATTTGCAGAACATGACGGTCGAAAACGTCCTGCCGCCGTTGCTCGAGAAATCGCTGGAGCGCGGCTGGCGGGTCGTGGTGCAGTCGACCTCGCCCGAGCGCACCGAAGCGCTGGACGCGCATCTGTGGACCTACAGCGACGATTCCTTCCTGCCGCATGCCACTTCGGGCGTTGGCGATGCGGAGGACCAGCCGATCATCCTCGCGGTCGAGGACTCCAATCCGAACGGTGCCAATGTGCGCTTCCTGATCGACAACGCCGCGCTGCCGGCGGACGCCGAACGCTATGAGCGCGTGGTGCTGGTGTTCAACGGGGACGACGGCGAAGCGCTGGATGCGGCGCGACAGGCCTGGAAGGATTGCAAGGCGAGGGGCCTCGAGGTGACCTACTGGCAGGCGGACGAGCGCGGGCGCTGGCAACGCCGGGAGTAGGAATTGCCAGCATTAATGATATTCTGCTGTTTTCGCCGCCGACCTTGCCGCAGCCATGGTCGTGCCGCAAAATGATGGTGGGACAATTGTTTAGGGTCGATATGACCCGCTGGTGGGGAACCTGAACTTGGGGAACCTGAACGATCGTGCGTGACGCAAGAGTTAGTTGGAAGCCGTTGGTCGCGTTGCTCGCGCTTGCCTCCCTGGAGGCGGGCTGCAGCAGCACGTCGCTCGGTGGGCTGGAGCAGGCCAGTCAGGACATCTTCTCCAGCGACGCGCAATGGTTCCGCCGTTCGGGGCGTCTGTTCATCCGTAACGTCTCGATCGACGCAGCGCCACTGACACCCGACAAGCCGGTCACGCCTGAAGATCTCGTCAGCGCTGACGGCGCCTGTCCGGGAATGGCGGCGTCCGCCAACGCATTGACCGATGGTGCGGCAGGCGCGCCGCCGGCAACCGGCACCGGCACGGTGGCGTTGCTGCACACCGAATGCGACGTGGTCCGCGGCATCGGCCCGCCCGACAGCGTCAACCTTTCGCAAGCGCCGGGTGGCGGCCGCATGGCCGTCGTGACCTGGCTCCGCGGCCCGCGCGCCGGCATCTACACCTTCACCGGCGGACGGCTGTCATCGATCGAGGCGGCGCCGGAGCAGCCGGGCCAGCCGAAGACGGCCAAGCCCAAGGCGGCGAAGAAGAAGCCGGCCTGAACCCGGCAATTTCCGATGTGACGCGTTCGGCGCGCTAGCCTTCCAGCAGTGCGCTGGCTTCCAGCCATTCCTCTTCCGCGCGCTGCAACGCTTCCGCGGCGCTGGCGCGCGCTTTCGCAAGTTGCGCGGCCTGCTTCGGATCGCGCGTGAAGAGATCGGGCAGCGCCAGCGCCGCGTCGATCTTCTCGATGATGCCGCCGATGCGGGCGATCTCGGCTTCCGCATTCGCAACCTTCTGCTTCAGCGGAACGCGCTTTTCGGTTTTGGGGCGCTGCGGCTTGTCGCCGTTGTCATTGCCGCGCTCGCGCTCCGCCTCCACCTTGCGGTCGGATGACAGCACCAGCCGCCGGTAGTCATCGAGATCGCCGTCATAGGCGGTCACGGTCTGGCCGCCGACGACCCACAGCCGATCGGCGCAGGCCTCGATCAGGTAGCGGTCGTGCGAGACCATGATCACGGCGCCCTCGAAATCGTTGATCGCTTCCGCCAGCGCCGCGCGGCTGTCGATGTCGAGATGGTTGGTCGGCTCGTCCAGGATGATCATGTTGGGCGCGTGGAAGGTCGCAAGCCCCAGCAAGAGCCGCGCCTTCTCGCCGCCGGACAGGCTCTTCACCGGCGTATCGGCGGCCTTGCCGGAAAATCCGATAGCGCCTGCGCGCGCGCGGATCTTCGATTCCGGCGCTTCGCCCATCAGGCGGCGGATGTGGTCGTAGGTCGAGCCTTCGAGGTCGAGCTCGTCGACCTGATGCTGCGCGAAATAGCCGATCGAGAGCTTGTCGGCGCGGGTGATCTGACCGGAGAACGGCGCAAGCTTGCGCGCGATCAGCTTGACCAGCGTCGATTTGCCGTTGCCGTTGGCCCCGAGCAGCGCGATGCGGTCGTCGGGATCGATCCGCAGCGTTACTTTCTTGAGCACCGGCTTGTCCGGCTCATAGCCGACCGAGACGTTGTCGAGCGCGATGATCGGCGGTGACAGCGTCTTCTCCGGCTTCGGGAAGCTGATCTCGTGCACGTCCTGCGTGACCAGCGCGGTGACCGGCTTCATCCGCTCCAGCATTTTGACGCGCGACTGCGCTTGCCGCGCCTTGGACGCCTTGGCCTTGAAGCGGTCGACGAAGGCCTGCAAGCGCTTGCGCTCGTCGGCCTGCCGCCTGGCGTGCTTGGCGTCGAGCATTTCCTTGGCCGCGCGCTGCTCCTCGAACGAGGAGTAGGTACCCTTGTAGAGCGTGAGCTTGCCGCGATCGAGATGCAGGATCTGGTCGATCGACGTATCGAGCAGGTCGCGGTCGTGGCTGATCACGATCACGGTGCGCGGATAATGCGCCAGATGGTCTTCCAGCCACAGCGTGCCTTCGAGGTCGAGATAGTTGGTCGGCTCGTCCAGCAGCAACAGATCGGGCGCGGCGAACAGGGTCGCCGCCAGCGCCACGCGCATGCGCCAGCCGCCGGAGAATTCCTGGCAGGGCCGCGCCTGGTCCGACGTCGAGAAGCCGAGGCCGGAAAGGATCGCGGCGGCGCGGGCCGGCGCGGAATGGGCGTCGATGTCGACGAGGCGGGTCTGGATCTCGGCGATCCGGTGCGGATCGTGCGCGCTCTCCGCCTCGCGCAGCAGCGAGTCGCGCTCGAGGTCGGCCTTGAGCACGACCTCGATCAGGCTTTCCGGTCCGTCCGGTGCTTCCTGGGCGAGGCTGCCGATGCGCCAGCGCGGCGGCAGCGCGATCGTGCCGCTCTCGATCGGCAGGTCGCCGCGGATGGCAGCGAACAGCGTCGATTTGCCGACCCCGTTGCGGCCGACAAAACCGACCCGCGCCCCGGGCACAATCTGCACGGAACTGTGATCGATCAGCAGCCGTCCTGCGATGCGGACGGAGATGTCGGTGAGGGACAGCATGCGGCCTTGTCACCGGAGCCGCAGGCAAACGCAACCCGTTTATCGCCCGAAAATGAGCCAGGTCGCGCGCGCAATGCGCTCAGGCGCGGTCGCGGCGGCGCAGATCGTCCAGCAATTGCCGCAAGCGGTCGGAGAGAACTGTGTCGGGTCGCATCGACTGCTGCAGGCGTTCGCCGATGGCATCGCAAATCGACCTTGAGGTCTTGTAATCGAGGGTTTCCATGTCGTTTTCCAATCTGGGGCTCATGGCGAGTCTCCACGTCGCTCACTGGTTGTTACGCGAAAATGAAATCGTGCAGGGTAAAGTCGCCGCGCCCGGATTTGTTTCCGCCTGCAGGGTGCCTATGCGCGGCGGTGGAAAAAGCGACCCGCGAAATGGTTCCGCCTGATAGGAAAAAAGCCCCGGCAAGTGACCGGGGCTCTCGCGATTCGGACTGCTCTGGATCAGTAGCAGCGATTGACCGTCCGCCACTGCGGGCCCCAGGGCGTCGGCACCAGACGGCGCACATAGCAGCCGCCATAGGCGTAGCCGCCGCCGAAATAGGCGGGGCCGCCGATCACGATGCGGGGGCCGCCGTGGCGATACCAGCCGCCATGCCAGCCGCCCCAGGCGGAGGCCGAGGTCGGAGCCAATGCGGCCGCACCCAGCGAAGCCGCAGCAATGGCAACAAGCGAGAGTTTGCGTAACATGGTCCACTCCTTCGAATACCGGCGCTGCAAGCGCCGCTTGGCAGATTTGCGTCCCGCGACGGCCGGACCCGGATGGTCCAATGCGTCCGATTGGTGGAAAGCCTAGCGTTCGGACGCTGAACGCAGCCGGGACAGTCGCGTCAGGGACGGTTCATCAGGGTGAAATCGTCGTAATCCGGGCTTTTCCGGTGCGGCCGGCCGCGCGTCACCGGGTCGCTTGCCCAAGGGCGGGGCCGCCGATATAAGCCCGGCAAATCCCCGTGGTATCCCAAGGAAAAGTAAAGTTATGGCGGTTCAGCGCACCTTCTCGATCATCAAGCCCGACGCGACGGCTCGTAACCTCACCGGCGCGATCAACGCCATCATTGAAAAGGCGGGGCTGCGTATCGTCGCGCAGAAGCGCATCCGCATGACCCGGGAACAGGCCGAGACCTTCTATGCCGTGCACAAGGCGCGGCCGTTCTTCGGCGAGCTCGTCGATTTCATGATCTCCGCGCCGGTCGTGGTCCAGGTGCTGGAAGGCGAGAACGCGATCGCCAAGTACCGCGACGTGATGGGCGCGACCGACCCGTCGAAGGCCGCCGAGGGCACCATCCGCAAGGCGCATGCGAAGTCGATCGGCGAAAATTCCGTGCACGGCTCGGACGCGCCGGAAACGGCTGTGATCGAGATCGCCCAGTTCTTCTCGGGCAACGAAATCGTCGGCTGATCGGACCGGCGAGCAGACAATAGCCGCACAGAACGGCGCAGGATCTGGGGGAACAGGCTGTGGATTGGCTGCTGCAAATTTTTAGTCCGGCGACGATCTCGAACTTCTTCACGCAGTTCTATGCCGAGATGCAGCAGCCCGCGTTCTGGGTCGCGCTCGGCAAGATCATGTGGATCAACATCCTGCTGTCGGGCGACAATGCGCTCGTCATCGCGATGGCCTGCCGCGGGCTGCCGCCGCGCCAGCGCTTCTGGGGCATGGTCCTCGGCGCGGGCGTTGCCGTCGTGCTGCGCATCATCTTCACCTTCATCGTCGTGACCTTGATGGCCTTGCCGTACCTCAAGCTGGTCGGCGGCCTGGCGCTACTGTGGATCGCGGCCAAGCTGCTGGTTCCGGAGCACGGGGACGGCGAGGACGACGTGCATGCCGCTTCGCATCTGTGGGCGGCGGTGCAGATCGTTGCCGTCGCCGACATCGTGATGAGCCTCGACAACGTCATCGCGGTGGCGGCCGCCGCCAATGGCAGCATCCCGCTGCTGGTAATCGGCCTTGCCATCAGCGTTCCCCTGATCGTGGCCGGTGCGGCGCTGATCATGGCGCTGCTGACGCGCCTGCCGATCCTGGTGTGGCTTGGCGCCGCGCTGCTCGGCTGGATTGCCGGCGACGTGATGGCGACCGATCCCGCGATCGAGCCGAAACTGGCCGCGCTGTTCTCCGGACCGTTCGGCACCAAGCTGGATTCGATCCTGGCTTCGGTCAATCTCGCCCACGGCCATAGCGCCGAGTTCGTGATGGCCGTCCTCGGCGTCATCGTCGTGCTGGTGGTCGGCGGTCTCTGGCGCAGGCGGCGGCTGGCGCAAATGGCGCACCCAGAGACGGCGGTCTAGACTAGCGCCGCACGATCGATCCGGAGCGGCCGATCAGCCGCGCCAGCTGCTTGAAGCGGCTGCCGACGCGGTCGGCGACGAGATCCACCATCTGGTGCTCGAACACCAGCATCAGCTTGCGGCCGCGGCTGCGGAAATGCGTGGCCGGCAGCACGCCCGGCCGCGCCGCCGAAATCAGGTGCGCCACGCGGAATGCCGCGCCCAACAGCCGCGCGCGCTCATCCATCGCCGGCGGCAGCAGTTCGCGGATCGTCGCCGGCGGCTCGTTCTGCTCCGACAGGCCGGCATAGCGATAGAACACCGCAAGCGCCACGAAGGCGCGGCCCTGGTGGCTGATCGAGCCGAAATTGCCGTTGGTGATCAGGCTCAGCGTTTCCTCGCCGCGATGGTCCGGATGCACCCGCCATCCGATGTCGGAGAGCAGGCAGGCGGCGTGGCGCAGCCGGCGGTCTTCCTCGGTCTCGCGAAGATGGACGACCCGCGCCAGCCGGTCGGTCCAGGCGACCAGTTCGTCGGCATGGCGCGCCGATCGCGACAACAGGCGGTTGAGGTTCTGCGCGGCGCAGATCAGGCCGTCTTCGCTGCGCTCGTCCGGCGGCAGCATCTCGTAGAACAGGCCTTCGCGCACGCCGTAGGTCGAGAACACGATGGTCTTGGGCCTTGCGACCCGGATCACGTATTCCAGCACCAGCGCGGCATAGGTGAGCAGCGGACGCCGCGCATCGGAGACCACCTCGATGTCGGCGAGGCGATCGGCGGCGGCCAGGCGCCGCAGGCGCTGCGCGAAATCGAGCGCGTCGGCGGCGGGAATCGAATAGCCGTGCATCACCTTCAGCGGATAGCCGCTCTGCACGATGTGGATGCGCGCCAGCGCGCGCCAGGTGCCGCCGACGGCATAGAAGGTGCGGCCGCGCCCGCCCTTGAGCAGGTCGACGTCGGAGATCGCGCCACGGACGATGTTCTCGGCGCGCTTCAGCGATTTGTGCGAGGAATCCTGCAGCGCGAGGCTGCCGAGCGGCAAGGTCACGCCACTGCGGACGCGGTTGCCGCGCACGTCGATCAGCTCGAGCGAGCCGCCGCCGAGATCGCCGACGATGCCGTCGGGATTGAGAACGCCGGCGATCACGCCGAGTGCGGAGAGTTTTGCCTCACGCGGTCCGGAAAGAATAT